>JAAVYM010000005.1 GCA_022791135.1 Oscillibacter sp. | reverse complement strand
GCCCTGTTCAATCTGCTGGACAACGCGGTGAAGTACACCCCGGCGGGCGGGAAGATCAGCGTGTCGGTGGAGCAGTGGGAGATGTACGTCAAGCTGGACGTGGCCGACACCGGCAAGGGCATCCCGGAGAGCCGCCAGGCTGCCGTCTTCCGGCGCTTTTACCGGGAGGAGGAGGTCCACGACCAGCCTGGGGTGGGCATCGGCCTGTATCTGGCCCGTGAGATCATTGCCCGGCAGGGCGGTTATATCAAGGTGACCTCGGAGGTTGGCCGGGGTTCTACATTTTCCGTGTTCCTGCCCCGGCGGTAGAGTGTTCTCAAAAAATTCACATTCAAAGCTCCGATTCGGACATTTCCGTGACATTTATGCTTTATGATGACCACACCAAAACAAATAAGGTGAACCTTATGCAAAAAATCCTATTTGTTGACGACAACAGCACTTTTACCGAGGAAATGGCAAAACTATTGAAGCGGCGAGGCTATGAGGTGCAAGTAGCGGCCACTGTAACCAGGGCCAAGGAAATTATTGAGAGGGAGCAGCCTCTGTTCATCAGCTCCGACTTTGATCTGCCGGATGGCAGCGGCCTGGAACTGCTGGATATGGTTCGGAGTACGAATGCTGATTTGCTATTCTTGATCCTATCCTGCTACGCTCCAAGCCATTATGAGACAGAGGCTATGCGGCGTGGGGCTACGATTTGTCTGGACAAGACAAAAATCTGTCTTGTAGAGGGCAAATTGATCGAATATGCTTATCGTCAATCCTGTGGATATCCACAGATAACCTTCCATAAGCTGATGTATGTCCATGCTGATACCGTTGATTCCAGTAATGGACTGCAATCCGGGGTGCTGAGCGCAGCAATGCTGCAAAAGGGATTCTATATTGTTCATGTGGGTACACTGGCCGATGCAAATGACCATTTGCTGGTGGATGATGATATTGAATTGATTCTATGCGACACTGCTCTGCCCGATGGATCAGAACTTGATCTGCTGCACCACCAACGGTATTTAGCTGAACAGCATGGAGACTTTATAAAATCCCGGCCACTTTTTATCTTAACGGATAGCAAAGATTTAGCAACGGAATACCAATACCGGCAAGAAGGGGTCAATGACTATTTGACATCTCCGATCAGCATCACCGAGCTGATACAGCGTATCCGTTGTTTTATAGCGCCACGAGAACAGATACAAATGGTGGAATAGAGCCATCAATGGAAGATAAATATTTCCTCGATTGGAGCCTCAACCACCCGTGAAATGTCAATGGCTAATTTCAAGGAAGGGTTATACTGCGCCTTTTCTAACCGCATGACGGTCTCCCGGCGCACGCCCACCAGCGCCGCCAGCTGTTCCTGTGTTAAATCCTTCAACTGACGGTAGTTTTTTAATCTGCATTCAAACTCAGCCATTTCTTATTCCTGGCCCTCCTCCATCTGCGCATCGTGGTCATAGCGGTACAGCAGATACTCCGGGAGAAAAATACCCAAGGCCAAAGTAAGGGAAAGGACAATCACCATGGCAATCAGGGTATATTCCAAGCGGCCAAACAGCTTTCTCTGACACAGCAGGATCAGCGTGACCAGCGTGATACGGAAGGTGATTTTGTAGGTGCGCAGCTGGGCGTGGACGGCATTCTCGCGGAAGCGCTCATCCATAAAGGTCCCGGACATTTTTCCCTCATAGAAAAAGCCAAAAAAGCCGAAGAAGATGAAAAAGCCAAAGGGAAAAATAGCGCCATCGACGGAATAGGTCCAAAACCCGGCAAGACCGAAAAATCCCAGCAGCCCCAGGAAACCCCATCTTGGATCAACTCGGCGGGTCATGTTCGTCTCAGCAATGTGCTTCTTGTTTTTCCCGATTTGTATAAAAAGCTGGATGAACAAAGCGAACACATAGACGCAGAGCAGTGAGACGGAGAGAAGCATGGGCAGGTCCTTGGGGCAGAAGGAATAGCTTCCGAAATCCATCGGGACCACCAGCCTGGAATCATTAAGGACAACCGCGTGCCAGACCGAGAGCAGTACGGCCGCGATGCAGAATATCCCGCAGCCAAACCAGATTTTTACTTTATTCTTTTTCATGTGACGCCTCCATTTAATGAGATGTATTTATCTCTTGATGGGACAAATATATCACTTTACAGTCTGCGTGTCAATAAGAAAATGAGAAGTATTTGTCTCTTTTTTCTCCGGGTGCTTTGGAGTACCTGTCTCAAAACAGTTCATGACATCCAGCAGGCATTTCATAACAATCGGGCCTAAGACCGCTTTATAATATTTTGTTACAACAAAGGAGGTGGACTGCCCCATGCTGCGTATTGCCATCTGCGATGATGACAGCGCCACTGTCCAATCCAACCGGAGCATCGCGGAGGACTGCCTGAAGCAATGGGGGAGCACCGGCGAGATCGCCGCCTGCGCCAACCGGCTGCAAGAGACCGATTTGAGAATGAGCCTGTTCGCCGGCGTGTTTTTTGAAATCGGCATCTCCTTTTGGCAGTTTCTCCTGCCGGCAGGGCTGGGAGTACTGTTCCGCTCCCGGGACTTCCTCGCCGCCCGAACAATACCAGGACAGTCCGCTGTCTGGCTTCTTCATGGATTGCTGGCGGTTTTGGCTGTCTGGCTCTCTGGGAACCGGGAGATAGAGGGAAAATCCGCGTTTCGGGCCGTCTCCGCAACCATATCGGCGTCCTGCGCCAATTCCTCGTCCACGAAAAGTACCAGGAAGCAGTCCACTACCTGGACGAATTGCAGGCTCCGGTTCGGGATCTCACGGCCACGGTTTGGACCGGGGACGAGACGGCGGACTACCTCATTAACAGCAAGGCGGCTTCGGCGGAGTCCAGCGGCATCCGGTTCCAGGTGCAGGTGGAGTATCCCCGCCGCACCAACATCCGAAGCGTGGATCTGTGCGCGATTTTGGGGAATCTGCTGGACAATGCCCTGGAGGCGGCCCGGCAGGTGCAGGAGCCGTCGGGGCGGATGGTGTCCCTCATCATCCGCCGCATCCACCAGATGTTGGTGATCAAGGTGGAGAACAGCTTCGCCGTCGCTCCTGTTCAGGAAAACGGTGAGTTGAAAACCACCAAGGCGGAAGACGGACTCCACGGCTGGGGCCTGAAAAGCGCCCAGACCGCTGCGGAAAAGTACGACGGCATGGTGCAGGCCGGCGTCTCAGGGGACGTTTTCCGAGAGGTGGCTGCGCTGTCTTATCAGGGAATAGAGGATTTTGCATGAAAAAGCAAACGGCTGTTTTTAAGAGGATATGAGGATGATAGGGCTAAAAAGAGGAACTGTCACGCTGGTACCGCATCATAAGGAATGGACTCAAAACGCGGAAAGAACCATTCAAATATTAAAGCGGCTTTTAGCTCCTGCTGCGGTTGACATTCAGCATATCGGAAGCACAGCCATTCCTTCCATTCACGCGAAACCGATTATTGATCTTGTTATAAAATCTGTCCGTTTTTTCATCATAGAGCAATACACTCTCAAAACTGCATGCTGGCAGATCTTGTTCACCTTCCGTAGTTAATGTTTCGTTGATCGGACTGGGACGAGCAGTATATTCATTTGTGGAAGCGCCAAAGAGAGTATACTCAGGCGAATATGTCGTTACCAACATTTGCACATCAGATACTTTAAGAGAATATGTCTTGTCGTCCTTAATGTTCATATCTGTATAATTAGATACTGCCATGTTCAAATTATCAACGACAATTTGTTCAGCGGGCTTATTTTGTGCCAGAGTCCAAATACATACAATTCCAAAGCCCGGTAAACCAGACATAGGCGAACGCCAGCAACTGGGACGGGATGTATGCGGTCACATACCGCAAAATCAACGGCTTAATTGCCAGACTGGTACACAGCTCAAACGCCACAATGCCAATCAAAAGTATGATGGCCCTGTCCAATTCGTGCCAGTTGCTGATGGGGTCCAAATCCCGCTGCAAAGGTATAATGCACTGTCGAGATGGAAAAAGCGGCGGTTTGCGGAAACCGCCGCTTTCCAAAAATCAGGAGAGCTGTCTGACCGTGGCGTGTTGACGCCGGTATGTGTCGTTATCCTTCTGCTTCAGCTCCTGCTCCACCTGGGACAGCTGGCGCTCCAGATCTTTGATCTTGGCCTCGCCGGTCTCAGTATTGAGCCGCTGCTCCAGCTCCTGCTGTTTCTTTTTCAGTTTTTCAATCTCACGGTCTACCTTATCGGTATTGCACTCCCAGGTCTCGTCCTTATCCTCTTTCCCCTCCGGACCCTTCGCGCCCTGGCCCGCCGGATCGGCTTCCTCGGGGGCATCCGCATCGGGCTTCTTGGCATCAGGGGTGCCCTCCGGCTGTTTCGGCGCCTCCGCTGCCCGCTCCGGATCGTCGAAGAAAACCTTGGGCTGGCCATCCTCGCCCTTGCCCATCCAGTAGCGGCCGGACGGCTCCTGGGGTTCCTCCGGGACATATTCATCCATCACAGGCTTCAGAGGCCGGCCCTGGGCCTGCTCCTCGGGCTTTTGGACCTTGGGTGCGCCAAGTACCTTCTCAGCCGCCGTCAGGGGCTGGGTCGCGCCAGTGTTCACACCAGAAATCGGTATCATTACCTATTCCTCCTTGAGTTGATTTTGGCAAAGATCTTTACTGTCTATCAGTCTACTGAGCAGAACGTATGGTTTCAAGGCTTTTGTATTGAAATGCTTCCTGGATGTCACGAAATGCTTTGCGCTCCATATACAAATGACTGCTGTAGCCTAATGGTGTCCACAATAGCCATACCACTGATCTGCTTCATTGGCCGTCTGATTGCAATTCCGGCTGAAGTAAGACAAGTCACAACGATAATCAGAAGAGGACCTACAGGAACAGTCCATCCTGTTCCCCATTTTTCAGCAATCAAATACTGAAACATTAGCTTGTTCAGCGGCAATCCTAAAATGCAGCCTGTTATACAGCCAGGGATTGCGTAGGTAAATGCTTCCGCCGCAATCATTTTATAAAGCTGATTTACTCCCATGCCAATAGAACGCATAATACCATACTGTTTTGTTCGGAATGCAACGCTGGCATTCATGCTATTAAAAATGTTGAACACTGTAATGAAAGCGATAATAATCAGGAAACCGTAAATAAAAATTGCTCCTGTGTAATTTGCGCTCTGTGATTCCTGATTGCTCAAACGCTTATCCGAAACAGAGCTGTCTGCCGGAAACGAATCCCTTATTGCAGTGACAGCAGCATCGTCATTTGAGTTTGAGAGCTGCACGTCAATCGCGGTGTAACCCATATTCCCCGCCAGCTCTGTAAACAGCTGTTCCGAACAGACCACATAGCCGCAGCTTCCCGCGCCATTGACTGCATGAACAGAAGATAATACACCGGCTATGGTCATCTGCCGCCCAGTTCACCGTCTTGATAGGCCACCAAAATATCATCTCCACCTTCTTGCGGGATCCTGACCTGGATCAATTCCTCCCTTGCCCGTTGCAGTTGCAGAACATTATAGGAAACCAGTGTAGCGGTCCCATCTCCTTTGATTTGAGCGATCAGCGTTTTATCCAGGACTGTATTTCCCTTTGTAACGGTCAAATCGGCGGCGGACGGTGTGAGAGCGGGCATACCTTCCCCCAGGAAAACGACCAGCACTTGGAAGGACAGGAACATCGTAATGCTGACCGCATAGGTGCATGTCATCAGAAACAGATTCTTTTTGCCGGACAGCGCATGAAAAATCCCCATGCCTGTATCCACATGAAGGCTGCGCGTATTTGCGGCCCTTTTATGCTCTGCGAGTTGTGCGTTGCCGCTGATTGCGGTGATAGGCGATACTTTTGCCGCTTTTTTGGCTGGTGATAAAGCGGCCAGAATTACAATCAGAAAGCCGGTGACTGCTCCGGCCAGCAGTCCACTGACACTGAAATGGAACATGGGGATTTCGGAAAAGCGTTCTCCGCTGACAGACTTCAGCAGGAAGCAGGCAAACCATGTCACAATCTGGCCGGCAATCATCACGGTTCCCGCTATCAATACAAGCAGAATCAGAAACGTCGCTACAATGTAGAGGGACTGCATGGTGCTGTTTTCACTCTGGCCCATCAAGCCGAGCAGAGCTGTATTTTCCGACACCTGTTTGCCGGAGAGGCTGTATACGTCTCTGATTTCCTGGACAGCAGACCGGATATTTACACCGGGCTTGAACTGGATGCGGAATGTTGTCCCATCCTTGGCGTTTTCATCTGTAATCTCCCGAAAACCATCCTCAGTGAGAACCATGCCATATATGTCCGCTTTGAGCAGGCTGCCCATGTCCCGCAGTACCCCGGTTACACGGTAGTCCCTTGATCTTCCATCCGTCAAGGTAACTGTAACGGCATCTCCAACAGAGATGTCTAATTGCTCCAGCGCCGTTTGATTGAGCAGAGCTTCATCTGACTGTGCAGGGTATGCCCCGCTTTGCAGCTCCATCTCTGTCAAAACCGAGAAAGCGGCCTCATTCGCTCCAGCGAAGCTGACCGTTTTGGAGCCGATTTTTCCTGTACTGCCTTATAGCTTTTCACTGCCGGGCACCCCCCAAATCCTGCAAAACGCCGTCCGCCATACGGAAAACACGGCCGGCGGCGCCTGCCTGATTTTCGTTGTGCGTGATCATCAGGATCGTCTGCTGATATTTTGCCGACATGGATTGCAGGAGCGCAATGACTTCCTGGCTGTTTTTGCTGTCCAGGTTGCCGGTCGGTTCATCGGCCATAATCAGGGCCGGACGGGTAACGAGCGCCCGCCCAATCGCCACGCGCTGCTGCTGGCCGCCGGAAAGCTGACTGGGCAAATGATTCCGGCGCTCCGTCAGTCCAAGTACATACAGCAGTTCATCCACAAATTTCTGATCCGGAGTTTTGTAGTCCAGAAGAAGTGGGAAGGTGAGATTTCTGTTCCACGTTCAACTCAGGGATCAGATTGAAGGATTGGAAGATAAAACCGATGTGCTGCCGCCGAAATACAGTCAGCTTCTTCTCAGACATGGAAAAGACATCTTTCCCATCAATCCAAATCTTACCCGATGTAGGATTGTCCAAGGCTCCCACAATGTTCAGCAGCGTGCTTTTGCCAGAGTCGGATTCACCAACGATGGCAATAAACTCCCCCCTGCGGACGGAGAACGAAACCTGATTTAAGGCGCGAACCTCCGCTTCACCCGATCCATAAATTTTGCACAGATTTTGTACTTCAAGAATATTCATGGCAAGTATCTCCTTACCAACCCATCATATCCCCTCCATCTTACTCATTTGTAAGATTAAAAAAGCTGAGTGTGAACGTGGTCCCGGCATGAAGTCTGCTCGCCACAGAAATCGTTCCTCCATGAAGCTCCACAATGGTCTTTGCAAGAGGCAGGCCCAATCCAATACCATGACTGTCCTGTGAAAACCGGCTCCGGTAGAAACGCTTAAAAATATGGTATAAATCCTCTGGACAAATTCCCTTCCCGTCATCTTTAATTACGATCTTTGTGATAAGAGCGTTTTGCTCCCAACGGACATTGATATGCCCTCCTGACTCGGTATGCTCCAGCGCGTTTTTAACAATATTCCCGACCGCTTCTGAAATCCACAGGGCATCGCAGCAGAGAGAGGCGTCCTCATTTCCTGACAGAGCTATAACTTTGCTCTCCTGTTCGGCGCGGATCTCAAAACGCTCCAAAACGTCCCGTATGAGCGTATCAATGTGTTCCGGCGCCTTCTGCATCTGGATCATCCCCGCATCCAGCCGCGCCAATTTCAGAAGTGTATAGACCACTGCCTCCATTCTCTTGATCTCCCGCAGGGATTTTTCAGAAAAACTGACGGCTGTTTCTGGTTCGGTACTGTGGCTGCCAATGATCTCCTGATACATTTTCAAGGCGGAGAGCGGCGTTTTGAGTTGGTGCGAAACATCCGAGATCATCCCCTGCAAAAATTCCTTTGTCCGTTTCTCCTTTTCCGCGTGAGCGGAGAGAATAGCGGACAGCTCGTTCACCTCATGGAACAGACTGTACCAGCCTCCAGTTTGCTCACACTCAATACGGGACGCGGCATTCCCGTCAAGAAATTCCCGGATTGCGCGGCCGGCGTTCTGGATTGCCTTGCGCTGCCTGCGCAAGTATAGAAACAGGACCGCATAAATCGTGGTAAAGGCAAAGAGCAGAAGCGCTGCCAGCGAAAGCAGGAGCTGATTCCGATAAGCTATAACCGTTGGAAGCAATGTTATGGATGTTGTATTATGATATCCAAGTGGAGACAGCGCATTGAGGCCGCGTAAAATGTCCTCTTCGCCTTTTTCATCGGTAAAGGCGGAGAGGACAAGCGCATCGCTATGGTTCAAAAGATAACCGGCCACACCGTAATCGTGTGCAGTCAGGTCCTCTTGAAAATGCTTCGCCAAGACAGAGGAAACCCCAACAGCCGCCAGGAAAGACAGGACACACACAATGGCGGTTCCGCACAGCAGTGTTTTGGTTTCTTTTTCGAGCTTATACATGGCATTTCCCTCACTCCACGACCCACTTATACCCAATCCCGCGTTCTGTCAGCAGATATTGGGGAGTATTTGGCGTTTTCTCGATTTTATTTCGCAGACGGCGAATGTAAACGGACAGAGTGTTGTCATCCACATAATTGCCGGCTCCATCCCACAAGCTGTCTAAAATGGTTTCCCTTGTCAACAGGTGGTTTGGATTCCGCATAAACAGACAGAGCAGCTTGTATTCCACAAAAGGAAGTGAAAGCAGCTTGCCATTTTTCCAAACAAGTCGTTCGATAAGATCTACCCTGATCCCGTTTGCATCCCAAAATTCTGATTTGGAAAATCCGGCAGAACGGCGGAGGAGCGCTTTGATTCTCGAAAGCAGCTCGTTGAGCTTAAACGGTTTTGTGATATAGTCATCTCCCCCCATATCCAAACCTTTTACAACACTGATCTCCTGGTCGGATGCCGTCAAAAAAATAATTGGAACAGATGAAATGCCCCGTACTTCTTTGCAAATATCAAACCCGCTTCCATCCGGCAGGGTAATATCCAACAGGAGCAGATGATAGGGATTGCTTTTAAACAGCGCCAACGCCTGTCTCACGGTCCGAGCATTATCCACAGAATAGCCGCTGCTTTCCAAGGTGTATTTCAGGCCGTCAATCAGGCTCAGATCATCCTCAACATAGAGAATCTTTTCCATGATCTAATTCCCTTCGTTTATTGTCTTTTTTGGACTTTTCCGTGCTGCATAGGCGGAATAGAAAAAAAGCCGCCTAAAATAACGTAGCGAACAGCATCCGCTGTTTTACCGGATGCACCGCTTACAGCTGCTGCTATCAGCCAAATCATTGCTATTATCCCGCGTGCATATACATGACGCATCACGATTCATCCTCATAAATTAACTCCCAATTTGCTTTATTTTACCGGAAACGCAAAACCAAATTGAGATTAAATTAAGAATTACAGGACGATATGTTCAGCAGTACACTCAAATAGAACTGTCTTCCGTTTTTCTCTGTCAGCACCGCACCATGATATTTTTCTGCCACCGCCTCAATGTTGGAAAGCCCAGTTCCGGCTGGAGGCAGGGGATCATCCGAGCAGGTGTTCTCAAAGGTCAGCATATAGAAATCCCCCTGCTGCTTCCCGCTGATCCGGATGGCTTTGGCTCCATCGCTGGACCGGCAGGCGGTAATGGCGTTATCCAGAGCGTTGGCAAAGAGCACGCACAGGTCAAAATCGTCGAGTCCGCAGGGCTTGGGCAGAAGCAAAGACACCTCCGCCGCGATCTCCTTCGCCAGCCCCAGCTTCTCGCCCAGCAGAATGTCCACTACCGGATTTCCGGTCTGATAGGGGAAGGACAGGGCCTCCGAGACGGTCTCCAGCTTTTTCAGGTACGCCCGGCCTTCCTCCAGGTCTCCGCTGCGGAGCAAGCCGTCCAGGAGGGATAAATGGTTTTTGATGTCATGGCGAAAAGATTTCGTCTGCTCATAGCGCGCCTGGGCCTCCGCGATATAGACCTTCTGCGCGTGGGCCGCCTGGGTCAGAGATTGCAGCGCCGCCCGGGCCTGAAAGCCCTGGCAGAGCTGGCGGTAGGCGTACAGGGTACACAGCAGCGCCGCCAGCCCCATCCCTTGCAGGAGCAGCAGCGTACTATGTTTGCCGACCTCCGCCAGAGAGATTACAGGGGCAAAAAAGCTGTAGGCGGTATCGAGGATATACAGCTCCGCAGCAAAGAAGAACAGTCCGGGAAACAGCAGAAGTCCGATATAAGGCATTTGGCTGTCCTCGGTCCAGGCCAGGAGTTTCAGTATCACATGATAGCAGCCGCTGCACAGCACAAAGAAGATCCCTTGTGCCGCCAGGAGCAGCAAATATAACAGCAGATTTCCGATGAAATGGGGAAACAGCGCGGCCTCTATGGAGTTGATGATCCCAAAGGAGAGCTGTGAAACATAGTATGCCAGCACGGCAGCCAGCCAGGACACAGATTGCTGGTTTCCCATTCCTAAGCGGCTGATGGCATACAGTCCAAGTACACACAGTGCAATGGACAGGGTTCCGCTGAGAGAAAACTTGACCAGAATAAGCTGAAGCGTTCCCAGGAGGAGCACATAAGCGGCATAGTACAATGGTTTCTGCTTTTTTCCGGTCAGCCGGCTGACGAAGAAGATGTGCATCACGCCCTGCCCGACAAGGTTCAGCACATCCATACACAGGCCAAAGTAATCCATATTAGAAATTCCTTCCCTTCATATACCGCAAAAGGGCCTGGGTCAGTTCCCGCTCCCGCAGCCGGGAGGCGGGGATACGCTCCCCCTGGGACAGCATAACCTGCCCATCCTGGCACCCGCGCACGTAGTCCAGATTAACCAGATAGCTCCGGTGGCACTTGAAAAAGCGCCCATCCACACGCCGCTCCAGGTCCTCCAGCTTGTCATAGTAGTCACTGACAGTTCCGTCCTGTTTATGAAGATAGATCTTCCGTCCCAGCACCTCGCAGTACACGAGTTCGGACAGCAGGACAACCTCGCAGCCGGTTCCCCGCTGGATGACAATATCCTTTGCGGTTCCCTGCTCCAAAGCGCGGAGAACCCGGTCCATCGTCCGCCTGAAATGGGCGCTGTTTATGGGCTTGAGCAGATAATCATAGGCCTCCACCTGAAAGGCGTCAAATACAAGCTCCTTCAGGACGGTCACAAAGACCAGCAGACTGTGATCGCCCTGCTGACGCAGCAGTTTGGCTGTCTCCATACCGTCCGGCGGCTCCATCTGGATGTCCAGAAAAATCACATCGAAGCTGCCGCTGCTTTCCAACAGAGTGCGTCCGCTTGAAAAGCTGTTGACGGAGTAACCAGTTATTGATTTTTCTTTCATATAGTCCGCAAGATGATCGGCGAGCTCCCGGGCCATCAGCGGCTCGTCGTCGCAGATTGCGAATTTTATCATGTTCACCACCACGCTTCAGGATTTTAGAGTAGCAGAAGCCAGGAAGATAAGCAAGGCCGGTTGTAACAGAATGTCGGAAATATGTTATGAAATGTTCCGATCAGTATCCGTACCGCTTCCGGTACTTCAGCAACAGCGCCGCCGCCATAGCCGTCCCCAGCAGTTCCGCAACCGGAGTTGCCAGCCACACGCCAGTCACACCGCCCAGCAGAATAGGCATGATCTGGATGCTTGCAACCGTGAACAGGAAGGACCGGGAAAAGGCCAGCACCGCCGACACCACGCCATTGGACAAAGCGGTGAACATCCCGCTGGCGAACACGTTCAGTCCTACGAACAGCAGCGCCAGGGAGCAAAGGCGGTTTCCCGTGACGGCCAGCTCATACACCGGGCTGTCCGGCCGGGTGAAGATGCTCACCAGCGGGACGGTCGCCAGTACGGAAACTATCGTACAGCAGATGGAGGCCCCAATAATGAAGCGGACACTGAACTTCACCAGCTTTTTCAGCTTGTCGTGGTTTTGCTCCCCGTGGTAATAGGAGATCATGGGGGCCACGCCGTAGGAGTACCCTATGAACAGGGCGCTGACAAACATCAGTACATACATGATGATGGTGATAGCCGCCACGCCATCTTCGCCTATGTATTTCAACATTGCCAGGTTGAACAGCAGCGTGGTGATGCCGGACACCAGGGAGGTCGCCAGCTCCGACATACCATTGGTAGAGGCGTGGAACAGCACGTCTCCGCGGAGCAGCGGCTTTTCAAAGTGGAGAAGGCTGTCCTTTTTCTGGAACACCAGAAAGCCCACCACGGCGGTAATGGAGTACCCTAGGCCGGTGGCGATGGCTGCTCCCTGGATACCCAGGTCGAGCAGGGAAATCAGTGCGTAATCCAAAATGATATTGGTCACGCCGCCCGCCACGGTGCAAATCAGGGACAAGGTGGATTTATCGGCGGCAATTAGATAGAGGGAGAAGTTATACATCAGCAGGATGGGAATGGTGAACAGCAGATAGTTGCTCAGGTAGGTATGGCAATAGCCGAAGACCGCCGGGGAGAGGTCCATAGTTCCCAACAGGGTATCCATCAGGGTATAGCCCAGCAGCATCATCACCGCGCCAACCAATGCGTTGGTTAGGATCAGCAGGGTAAAATCCTGCCGGGCCTCTGTCTCTTTGTGCTCGCCCATTTTCTTCATCACCACAGCGCTGCCGCCGGTAGCCAGCATCCCGGACACAGCTGTAATCAGAGCGATGGCCGGGGCGGTGAGATTGATGGCGGACAGGGCCTCCATGCCGATCAGGTTGGAGACAAACAGCCCGTCCACCATAGTATAAAAGGTGTTGAACACGGTCATGACAATGGTAGGGAAGGCAAAGCGCAGAATGTTTCGGCCCGTCACAGGCAGATGATAAGTGTCCAGTTTTGTTTCCATAAGTTCCTCCTTGTATCGCAGATCAGACTTGCTATTTTCCCGTACAGGAGGTATCATAAACCGTGTGGCCGCCACGCGGTCAAGAGAAATTTTCGTTTTCAGGAGGAACTTTTATGGAGCAGGAAAAGGGCTGGCTGACCTCCGGAGCCTTTGCCGCCTTATGCGGCACAACCAAGGAGACCCTGCGCCACTACAAGGACGTGGGCCTGCTGCTTCCGGCCCATCAGGGGGATAACCGCTATTTTTACTATGATGTGGAGCAGTTCTACGATTTTTTTGCTATCTCCATTTTCCGCCAGACGGGGACGCCGCTGGAGGAGATCCGCCGCTGTCTGCGGGGACATAATACCGCCCAGACGCTGGAGTTGCTGCGGGAACAGCGGGGCCGTCTGGAGGCGGAGCGGCAAAAGCTGGAACATATGGATTTTGTGTTGTCCAGTGCCCTGCGCAATCTGGAGTTTGGGCCAGTTCTTGACATGATTCCACAAACCGCCTGGTTTGCGGAGGAGCATCTAATGGCTCTCCCAGTGGGGGAACTGGAGGATATGGTGACCCCGGAGACCAACGAGGATGAAAGGATGATCGCTGTGCTGGAACGATGCCGGGAGCTGTGCGGCCAGTACGGAATACAGGCAGATTTTCAGCTGGGAGCCATCCATTTGCTGGAAGAACAGAGAGGGCCGGGAGCAATTAGTCATCTCTATACCAGAATCAAAGAAAAAGCGGACTTCCCCTATTACATGGAGAAGCCCGCTGGAAAATATTTATATCTCTGCTGCCGAGGTCGCTGGGATATTTCTGAGGGCTATACCGCTCTTAAAAACTATATTCAGAAACAGGGCTTAGAGATTGTGGGGAATTTCTACGCCTGTGACCTGGCCGGGTTTATCCTAAATTCGGTGGAGAAAAATGCTGTTTCGATGATCTCTGTGCAGTTGTCAGCAAGTTCTTGACAGTATAAAACGTTCCTGCGCCCATCAGAATTGTGGCAAAGCCCGTGTGGAGTTACTATGGGAGATCAACCGAGTGATAGGATTGATCACGATGATTTCCCGCCCCATTTTCTGTGCATAACGCAAAGTCGCCGCCGTTCCGATTCGACGTTCTCCATTGTAAACAGCCAGCAAAATAGCGGCATAGTCTACCAGGAAGCGGTTGCGCTCAAGCATACAATTTTTGTGGTAGGTTCTGCTGACATAGACAAGAGAATTCGCCCGATCCAAAATAGAATAATAAAGATCTCGTGATGAAGCTGCTCACTTATCCGCTTGTTCCTTGCATGGGAGGATACAATGGAGTTTGACCGCGGGATTTTCTCACGCAGGGCGAGTACGATCCCCGAACAGAAAATGTCTGAATTATGTGAAGCTTCACATAATGTAGATTATGAAAAGGGAAAAATTATGCGAAGCGAAATCTTAGAAGCAGCACCAACGAGGAGCAGATAAGAATATCACTTCGCATAATGAATCAGCGCAGGGATTTATTAAAGGAATCCAACCAGTCGAGCAAAGAAGAGTCTGTGGCCCAAGAGGGAAGTTCACAGCAAGAAATATGGGAGACTTTTTCCAAAGCAGTCTGCTTCATGGCCATATTGGCACGAGCGACCTCAGTGGTGGAAACGTCAACGTGTTCGAGAATATCGCGGATATAGATAATATTAACGCCGGCTTTTAAAAGGTGCATGGCCTTTGAGCGTCGCAAAACATGCGGTGTAATGGATTTCGGATCGGGGAAGTGTTCATGAGTTTTATTTGCCAGAATCGCATACTTTTTCAGAATATAGAAATTCCAGCGCGGGTGAGTTTTTCATGCCGCAATCATACAGGAGACTGAGAAGAACAAGATCGCGTCGTCCACTCCGCGTGTGTCTGTCCGGTTGAGACAAAAGGATTTTTATATCGTCAGCATTGAGATACCCAATCGCGGGAACAGATTTTTTCCGAAAGGGAATGGAGAGAATCTGCTGTGCCTGGTCAAGCGTTTCTGGGTAGGACATTAGCGCAAATCGGAAGAATGTATGGATACAAGCAAGCCGCTGGTTCAAGGTAGACACGGACGAATGACGTTCCCGTTCTAACCAATTCAGGAAAGAAAGTACGAATGCACGATCAATCTGTTTCAGCGTGAGCCGTTCAACAGTGTATCCGTTTTCGTCCACACAATAGCGCAGGAGCAGTTTTATCGTGTCACAATATGAAGAAATCGTTTTTTTACTGAAATTGCGCTCTGAGGGAAGATAAACGCTCAAAAAATCCGAAACGGCCTTGGGAAAGTCAGCTTTCTTCATATGCTTCCCCTCCTGGCACGACATCTCCGAATGGAAGTTCTACTGTTTTCACAATATCCGGATACATATCCGCAGTAAGCCGCAGATATTTTTGTGTTCCGTTCAATCCTTTATGTCCTAAGTAGGCAGATAAGACTGGTAATGCAGCATTCAAATCCTTCCCAGACAAGATCCGTTTTTTGAGGCAGCAAACGGAAAAAGTATGTCTAAAGTCATGGATTCGTGGACCGCGTCCGGTATGTGGAATGCCGGCATCTTCAAGAATATGCCGGAAAGTAGTATAAACTGCTCTCTGAATAGTGTCCACTGTCTGGTGCAGGAAAAAAGGGGGCATCCGCGTGGGCTTCGCTGCGAATATGTGCGGCATACTGCCGGCAGCGTTCGGTCAGAGATGGTGACATGGGAACATAGCGGCTTTTTCCGAACTTACTATCCAATATAGCCAGTACTCCTCTGTCCAGATCCACATCTTTCATGGTAAGATTGAGTGCTTCGGAGATTCGTAATCCACAACCATAAAGCATACGGAAAAGCAGGGAAGCAACAGGTCCCCTGTTTGGGCAGTTCGGATAAAACGGAAGCAGGCCGGCCTGTTCAAAAAACCGTTTCAGTTCAGAATCGGTGTAGATATGCGGCGTAAAATCAGATGGTTTTACAGGAATCATAATGGATGGTTTATGGGTGTTCAGGCCCCGCAAGTCCATATAATCTGCAAGTTTGCGGATCATAGTGACCCGGCTACTCCAAGTTTTGTGGCTTTCATATTCCCGTTTTTGGCACCAGGAGTCCACAAATTCTTTTGTTAAGCGATTTACTTTAAGGTCCTCCTGTTCAGCGTTGCGAGCGATTTGCCGCAGATAATATCCAGCCTCGTTATTACATATCCGGATAAGCGCATTTCCGCAGTCCTTCCAAATCCACCTGCAGGTACACTTTTGTTGAGCCGACACGGGCGTGTCCTAAAATTTCAGATATGGTCTGTACTGGAATGTCCTGCTCCAGCAGACGGGTTGCCAGAGTATGACGCAGCGTATGCAGGCCGTGGGGCTTGTCACGGTCAAACGGAAGATAAGGTACAATAAGTTGCGCCGATAAGGTACAATAAGTTGCGCAAAAAAAG
>JAAVYM010000072.1 GCA_022791135.1 Oscillibacter sp. | reverse complement strand
GCGGCCGCGCCGATGAGGAAAGCCAGGACAATGGGCAGGATTTTTTTCATGGGGCCCTCCTTTTTCAGCTCTTGCACCAGTCCGGCGGCTGGTCATGGTCCTCGTACCACCGCTCCCAGAACTCGCCGTCCCACAGCGCGTCGTAGTCGTAGTGTATCACAAATTCCCGCCAGTCCGCCAGAGTTTTTTCGATGTCTTTCTCCCGGAGGAGAAATTTTTCTGCACACACGTTTCCCAGCACCCACTCCCCGGCCTCGCCGGAGTGGTGGACATAGTCGCAGTAGTTGTTCAGGTTGGTCACCATCCCCTTGGCGAAAAGAGGGGCGTGAAGCCGGACGTTTTCATAGCCTGTCAAAGCCTCACAGGCTTGCTCCAGGGCGGCAAGGCGGGCGTCCAGGTCCCCCCGGCGGACGGCGCGGTCCCAGAACAGGATGCTGTAGGGGGAGAAAAACACCTCGAACTTGGTGTCCGGGTGGGCCAGGAACCAGCGGCCCATTGAGGCGAGGTTTTCCCCGGTGTATTCCAGGTAGGCGTCCCGGGGCGTCTGCTCCTGGGACAGGGGCGGGCGGTTATAGGTCCGCAGGGTCTCGTACTTGCCCCAGACGGAGGTCTTGTCCCAGGTGAAGCCCTCGTCCAGGGTCTGGCCCCCGCCGCGGCGGGCCGTCATGAGCACATAGAGGCTGTAATACAGGGAGTCCTTGTTCAAAAGGTACTTCACGTCGTCGAAGGGGTTTTGGTTGTACAGATAGTCCGGCATAGCGTCCGAGACGCCGCTGTCGTCCCGGATGAGCGTGTTCAGGTCCAGGGCAAAGATAATCCGCTGGGGAGATTTTCCCCGGAAGAGCTGGTCCATCACCTGGTCAAATTCACAGAAATAGCCGTCGGGAATGGTGATTCGCACGGCGGACGTGTGATAATACTGCTCCGCCCAGCTGGCGCGGTAATTGGCGGCCATGGAGGTGCCCAGGATGACGGTGTCCGCCGGAACATTTTTCGCAAGGCCCGCGGCCTGATAGCGCTCGTTGAAGAAAACGGCCTGGCGTTCTGCGGGCATCCGGTAGTAGAGGCAGGGGTCCACGGCCCAGACGGTTCCGGCGCACAGGGCCAGCGCCGCCAGCAGCACGGCCAAGAAGCCGCAGGCCCATCGTTGGTAAGTCTTGTTCATGCATTCGCCTCAGAAGTTGGAATAGATAAAAGTGGTGACGCCGGTGAAGGACAGGATGGACCACGCCAGAAGCAGGGCCAGAACCGCGGCCCGCCAGGGGGTTGGGCGAAAATCGTCCATCCGCCGCTGGGCATTATGGGGCCACAGAGCGGCCAGCAGTGCGGCGGCCAGCAGGCCATAGGCCAGCGCCGGGCCAATCCAGGGCCTGGCGGCGGGCAGGAGCATCCCCAGGGCCTCCGCCTCCTTGGTAAAGACCCCCTTCGTCAGCCAGTCCGCCGGAGGGCGGAAATCGGCGGTGACGGCGCAGCGCAGCAGCGTCAGGGCCTGAGATACGCCGGGGGCGCGGAAGAAGACCCAGGCCCCGTTGACAAAGGCGAAGGTCAGCGCCCAGCGCAAAAGCCCCGGCAGCTTCTCCCGCCCGGCGCCCCAGGCCCGCTCGGCGACCTGGGCCAGGCCGTGCAGCCCGCCCCAGATGAGGAAGGGCCAGCCCGCGCCGTGCCAAAGCCCGCTGATGAGGAAGACGATCAGGATATTGCAATAGGCCCGGGCGGTCCCCCTCCGGCTTCCCCCCAGGGGGAAGTAGAGGCATTCCCGGAGAAAGCTGGTGAGGGTAATGTGCCAGCGCTTCCAAAACTCTCCCACGGACAGGCTCCGGTAAGGGGAGTCGAAGTTCAAAGGCAGGCGGAGGCCCAGCAGCCGGGCGGCTCCGGCAGCGATGTCGCAGTAGCCGGAGAAGTCAAAGTACAATTGCAGCGTATAGCCCAGGATGACCAGCCAGGCGGCGGGGGCGGAGAGCTGGCGCAGATGCTCCCAGCCGCTGTCTACCACTGCTCCCAGATTGTCCGCCAGCAGGACCTTTTTCGCCATGCCGGCGGCGATGGCGTAAGCGGCGGCGGCAAAGTCCCGCCCGCCGGGATGGAGAAACCGCTCTTCGTGGAGCTGGGGAAAGAACGCCTGGGGCCTGAGAATCGGCCCGGAGACCACGGTGGGGAAAAAGAAGGCATAGAGGGGCAGGGAGTCCCCCGGGCCGGGGTAAAAGCTTCCGGTATACGCCTCTTTCAAAAGCCAGAGCTGCTGAAAGGTAAAGAAACTGAGTCCCAGGGGCGACCAGCCCAGGGACACGGCGCCGCCGGTGAAAAACCCGGCGTATTTGAAGACGGCCAGTACCCCCACGTGCCAAGCCGCCGCCAAAATCAGGCAGCGGCGGCGCTGAATCGGGGATTTGCCGTATTCGGAGGACCCGCCTCCCCCTGCGGGGACGGGGGCCGGCGCCGTCAGGTAGCCCACGGCGGCGGCGCTGACCGCCAGCCCCGCCGTCAGGACCAGGAGCGCGGCCCAGCCGCCTCCGGCTATGTAGAACACCAGGCAGGCCAGGGTCAGGCAGGTTGCGGCGAGGGGGCGGCTCCGCCTTCCGGCGGCAAGGCACACGGCCGTGGTAAGGGCGAGGAACGCCAAAAAACCAAAGGATTGAAAATTCATATCACGGCTGCCTCGAAAGGGCGGTGAGCCGGGCGTCCGTGGTGCTGAGGATCTGGGTCAGACTCTGGCAGCGGCCGGGATAGGCGGCGTTGATCGCCGGGGACGACAGGTCGGGGAACTCCTTTTTCTGGGCCTTCAGCTCCCGGAGGGCGGCGGTGTAGCGGGCCTCGGAGAGCTTTTGGTCTGCGTCGGAGAGGCCCAGAATACAGACGTTGGGGTCCAGGGCGAAATAACCCTCGTTGGCCCCGGCGGAACGGTACAGGTGCCGGTAAAGCTGGTAGACGGCGCTGCCCAGATAGGCGGCGGCGGCGTTGATGGCGGCTTTGTCCCCCAGCTTGCCCAGCAGCTCGAACAGCACCCCCACCGCGCCGGAGAGCAGCTTGCTTTGCAGGGTGGCCAGGACGCTGCCCCGGAGGTTATTCTTCGGCTCGGCGGCGTCCAGGATGTCCTGCTCCGTGAGCATATTTCCCTCCCGGGAGAGGGTGCGGCCCAGGATGAAGTCCGCGGAGACGCCGTAGTAATCGCAGGCCTTGACCACGAAGGCAAGACCCGGCTCCCGGATGCCCTTTTCATAGTGGGACAGCAGGGCCTGGGAGATGCCCAGCTCCCCGGCGGCGACCCGCTGGCTGACGCCCTTCTCCTGCCGCAGCAGAGATAAAGTGCGGGAAAACTCTGAACTCATAAGGCAAAAGCTCCTTTGCTGCACAGACAAATACTTATCGTATAGTTTATCAAAGAGGTTACATAATGTAAAGCAGTTTTTTGTGGATTTGTCAACAACAGCCGCAAAAATGTGGAAAAGTCTTCCGGGGAGCGGGCTGCAGGCCCCGTTTTCCCCGGCGGAATCCCCCAAAACGGTTGACAAGGCCGGTTTGTGCGGATAAAATATAGAGGTTATGTTGAAACCATTTATTTGGGAAAGGAATGGAACGCTATGGACAAGAGACAGGTGGACGCCATCACCGCCAGGGACGAGGATTTTGCCCAGTGGTATACGGACGTCTGCAAGAAAGCAGAGCTGATTGATTACTCCTCTATCAAGGGGATGTTCATCTACCGCCCCTATGGCTACGCCATTTGGGAGAATATTCAAAATGAGCTGGACCGGCGCTTCAAGGAGCTGGGCGTCGAGAACGTCTACCTCCCCATGCTGATCCCCGAGTCCCTGCTTCAGAAGGAGAAGGACCATGTGGAGGGCTTCGCTCCCGAGTGCGCCTGGGTCACCATGGGCGGCAGCGAGAAGCTGGAGGAGCGCTGTGCCATCCACCCTACCTCCGAAACGCTCTTCTGCGAGCACTACGCCAACATCATCCACTCCTGGCGGGACCTGCCTAAGCTGTACAACCAGTGGTGCAGTGTGATCCGCTGGGAGAAGACCTCCCGCCCCTTCCTGCGCCACCGGGAGTTCCTCTGGCAGGAGGGCCACACCATGCACGCCACCGCCGGGGAAGCTATAGAAGAAACCATGCAGATGCTGAATGTCTACGCCGACTTCATGGAGAACTACCTGGCTATGCCTGTGATCCGAGGCCTGAAGACCGATAAAGAAAAATTCAAGGGCGCGGAAGCAACCTACACCGTGGAGTGCATGATGCACGACCACAAGGCCCTCCAGGCGGGCACCAGCCACTACTTCGGCGACGGCTTTGCCAAGGCGTTCGACATTACCTTTGCCGGAAAGGACAACCAGCCCCACTATCCCCATCAGACCAGCTGGGGCGTGTCCACCCGCATGATGGGCGGCATCATCATGACCCACGGCGACGACAACGGCCTGGTTCTGCCCCCCCGGGTGGCGCCGGTTCAGGCGGTGGTCATCCCGGTGGCACAGCATAAGCCCGGCGTCCTGGACGCCGCGGCCCAGCTCCGGGAGCGGCTGAAGGCGGCGGGAATCCGCTCCAAGATGGACGATTCCGACAACAGCCCCGGCTGGAAGTTTGCCGAGTACGAGATGAAGGGCGTGCCCCTCCGGGTGGAGATTGGCCCCAAGGATATGGAGAAGGCACAGTGTGTCGTTGCCCGGCGGGACACCGGGGAAAAGGTCTTTGTTCCACTCGGCGAGCTGGAGGAGACGGTGAAGAAGCTGTTGGACGCGGTGCATGAGAACATGTACGCCATGGCGTTGAAAAACCGGGAGGACAACACGTTTGACATCGCCACCCCCGAGGAGGCCAAGGCCATCGCCGAGGGTAAGGGCGGCTTCCTGCGCTCGAAGTGGTGCGGCTCGCTGGAGTGCGAGCTTGCCATGAAGGAGCGGGCGGGCGTCAGCTCCCGCTGCATGCCCTTGCAGCAAAGCGGCACAGAGGGCGTATGCCCGGTGTGCGGCAAGAAGTGCGTCACCGACATCTATTGGGGCGTGGCGTATTGAGAGGCCCGGAAAAGGGGGAGCGCAGCTCCCCCTTTTTTACAAAACGGCAAAGGAGATCCGCCATGACGAAGCGCCGCTTTCAGGTTCTGGATACCATTCGGGGCTTTGCCCTGATCAGCATGCTGCTCTACCACGCCAGCTGGGATCTGGTGTACCTGTTCGGCCTGGACTGGCCCTGGTATCACGGCTTTGCCGCCCACGTTTGGCAGCAGAGCATCTGCTGGACCTTCATCCTCCTCTCCGGGTATTGCTGGTCCCTGGGCGGGCGGCAGCTGCGGCGGGGGCTGACGGTGTTTCTCTGCGGGGCGCTGATCACCGCCGTCACCTGGCTGGCGATGCCCGCGAACCTGGTGTTCTGCGGCGTGCTGACGCTGCTGGGGGCGTCGTCCATGCTGCTCCTTCCCCTGGCCCCGGCGCTGAGGCGCCTTCCTGCCCGGGCGGGGCTGGCGGGGAGCTTTGCGCTGTTTCTGGCGCTGCGGGACGTGAACGCCGGTTTTTTGGGCTTTGAGGGGACGCGGTTTGCATCGCTGCCCCCGGCGCTGTACCGGAACCATTTCACCGCTCTGCTGGGCTTTCCCCCGGCGGACTTTTTCTCCACGGACTACTTCTCCCTGCTGCCCTGGTTCTTCCTTTTCCTGACGGGGTACTTTCTCTTCCGCCTCCGGCCGGAGGAGGTGCGGGAGATCCGGCGAGTTCCCCTGGTGACGGCCATGGGCCGGCATTCCCTTCCCATTTACATGCTTCACCAGCCGGTGATCTACGCCCTGCTGACGGCGGGCCACACTCTTTTGACAGGAGCGACGGCATGAAAAAACTGGTCATGGGCATCCTGGCCCACGTGGACGCAGGGAAGACCACCCTGTCCGAGGCCCTGCTCTATCACAGCGGGTCCATCCGCCGCCTGGGGCGGGTGGACCACGGAAACGCCTTTCTCGACACGGATGCCATGGAGCGGGAGCGGGGCATCACCATCTTCTCTAAGCAGGCGGAGCTGGTCCTGGGGGACCTGGAGGTGACGCTGCTGGACACGCCGGGCCATGTGGACTTCTCCGCCGAGGCGGAGCGGGTGCTCCAGGTGCTGGACTGCGCCATCCTGGTGATCAGCGGCAGCGACGGCGTCCAGGCCCACACCCGGACCCTCTGGCGGCTGCTGGAGCGCTATGGGATTCCCGTGTTTTTATTCATCAACAAGATGGATCTGGCAGGAGCGGACCTGGAGGCGATGCTGGAGGGGCTGAAGAGCCGCCTGGACGGAGGGTGCGTGGATTTCTCCCTGCCGCTGGAGCGGCTGGCAGAGGAGGCGGCAGTGTGCGACGAGGCGGCGCTTGAGCGCTATCTGGACAGCGGCAGCCTGACGGAGGAAGAGCTGACGGGCCTCATCGCCCGGCGGAAGCTGTTTCCCTGCCTGTTCGGCTCGGCGCTGAAGCTGGAGGGGGTGGAGGCCCTGCTGGCGTGCATCCGGCGGTTTGCGCCGCTGCGGTCGTATCCGGAGGAATTCGGCGCCCGGGTGTTTAAGGTGGCCCGGGACGGCCGGGGCGCCCGGCTGACCTACCTGAAGGTCACGGGGGGCGTGCTCCGCACAAAGGACCTCCTGACAAACCGCCGCCCCGGCACGCCGGAGGAGGAGATCTGGGAGGAAAAGGCGGACCAGCTCCGGGTTTATTCCGGGGCGAAGTTCCGTCCTGTGGACGAGGCCCCGGCGGGGACCGTCGTGGCTGCGACGGGACTGAGCCGCGCCCTCCCGGGCCAGGGACTGGGCTTTGAGACGGCCTGGACGGTTCCGGCGCTGGAGCCGGTGCTGGCCTACCAGGCGCAGACGGACGCGGACCCCTCCGCCGCCCTCAAGGCCCTGCGGCTTTTGGAGGAGGAGGACCCGCAGCTCCACGTGTCCTGGAACGAGGCGGCCCGGGAGATCCGGGTCCAGCTGATGGGGGAGGTCCAGACGGAGATTTTGCAGCGCCGCCTGGCAGAGCGCTTCGGCATTTCGGTTAGCTTTGGCGCGGGGCGCATCGTCTACCGGGAGACCATCGCCGCCCCGGTGGAGGGCGTGGGCCACTTCGAGCCGCTGCGGCACTATGCGGAGGTCCACCTGCTGCTGGAACCCCTCCCCCGGGGGACAGGCCTCCGGTTTGGGACCGCCTGCCCGGAGGACAAGCTGGACGGGCGCTGGCAGCGCCTGATTTTGACCCATCTGCGGGAAAAGCCCCATTTGGGGGTTTTGACCGGGTCCCCGATTACGGATTTGCGCATCACCCTGACGGCGGGCCGGGCGCACGAAAAGCACACCGAGGGCGGCGATTTCCGCCAGGCCACCTACCGGGCGGTCCGCCAGGGACTCATGTGCGCGCAGAGCGTGCTCCTGGAACCCTGGTATGCCTTCCGGCTGGAGCTGCCCGCCGGGCAGGTGGGCCGGGCGCTGAACGATATCCAGCAGATGGGCGGCGAGGCGGAGCTGCCGGAGCCGGTGGGAGAGGAGTCTATCCTCGCCGGCCAGGCCCCTGTGGCGGCGATGGAAGACTATGCCCGGGAGGTGGCGGCCTACACCCGGGGACAGGGCCGTCTAAGCCTCCGCCCCGCGGGCTACCGGCCCTGCGGAGACCCGGAGAAGGTCATCGAGGCGGCGGGCTACGACCCGGAGCGGGACGTGGAGAACACGCCGGATTCGGTCTTCTGCGCCCACGGGGCGGGATATACGGTGAAATGGGACCAGGTTCCTGCCCAGGCCCATGTGGACAGCGGCCTGCGCTGGAACGCTCCGGAGCCGGAAAAGGCGGAGCCGCGCCGCGGCGGGTATTCCCCCGCCTACGCGGGGACGGTGGAGCAGGACAAGGAACTCCAGAGCATCTTCGAGCGGACCTACGGCCCGGTGAAGCGCCGGGACTTCCTCCCGCCCCGGGAGCCGAAGCGCCCCGCCCAGACGCCGGAGCCGGGGCCGGTCCGCCGCCAGCCCACTGGGCCGGAATACCTGCTGGCGGATGGATACAACCTGATTTTTGCGTGGGACGAGCTGAAGGCCATTGCCCAGGAGAACCTGGATGCGGCCCGAAAGGCGTTGTGCGATCTTCTGTGCAACTACCAGGGCTGCCGGAAGTGCGAGGTCATCGTCGTGTTCGACGCGTATAAGGTCCGGGGCGGTCAGGGTTCCGTGGAGAAGTACCATAACATTTACGTGGTCTACACCAAGGAGGCGGAGACAGCGGACGCTTACATCGAGCGGGCTACCTATGAAATCGGGAAACAGCACCGGGTAAAAGTGGCCACCTCCGACGGCCCGGAGCAGCTCATCATTCTGGGTCACGGGGCCTTGCGGGTGTCGGCGTCGGGCTTTCGCCAGGAGCTGGAGGAAGTGGAGGGTCAGATTGCCAGAATTCTGGCCCAGAACAATCGCGTGGGCCACGGGTCGCTCCGGGCCGCCATGCGGAGGGCTGAGGAGAAAAAGGAGGGGTGATTCCATGAAAACCGTGTTCACCGCGCTGGCTGCCGCGTCGGGCTGCACCGCCGCCCGCTGGTATCTGGAACGCTCCAGCCGCCGGGAGGTGGAATGCCTGGGAGGCTGGGTGCGGCTGAAATCCCTTTGGAACGAAGGCGCGGCCTTTGGCCTGCCGGTCCCGTTTCCATCGCTGGCGGCGGGAGTGGCGCTGGGGCTGACCTGGTCTCAGCGGCGGAGGAATCCGCTGGGAGCGGGGCTGATTTTGGGCGGGGGCCTGAGCAACCTGGCCGAACGGGTCCGTTATGGCCGGGTTTACGACTATATCCAGTTCCCGAAAGCCCCGGTCCCCTTGCGGCGGTATGTGTTCAACCTGGCGGACTTTTCGATCCTGGCTGGGGGCGCGGCGCTGCTGGCAAGCCGGAAAAAACCGTACCGGCGGCGCAGGTGAAAGAAGGACTCCGGCGGACCTAAACCGGCAGGGTGAAGAAGCCCCTTGCGCTTTCGCAAGGCCCGGCGCGAAGGGACCTCTTCGCAGCGCTGCGCGATGCGTTCCGGCCATGAAGATGATAAGAGTATCCCAACGAGGACACAAAATACGCGCCGCCCGGAAACCCGGGCGGCGCGTATTTATGCAGGGTTTCGAGTTTGTGCCAGCAGGTTTTCCGCGAAGGCCTCCAGCCGCTCCCCGATGCCCGGCAGGGCCATCGCGGTCCCGGCGTCGTTGGCGGTTTCCAAAAGGAGCGCCCCCGGCGGAAGCCAGAAGCCCTTGTTGGCACACATGGCCGACACGGCCTGGCCCGCTACGATATCCCCACCGGAGTAGCCGGAGACCACGATGGCGAACACCGCTTTATCCGCAAAGGAGGAGGTGCGGTAGAGAGCGGTGAGGCGGTTTACGGCGGCGGTGAGGTTTGCCGGGAGGGCGTCGTTGTAATTGGGGCACAGCAGCACCACGGCGTCGGCGTCCCGGACGGCGGGGAAGACCTCCCGCACCATAACGCCGCCGTAAAAACAGCCCCCTTGCTCCCCAAAGTGAAGGCAGGTGGTATAGGCGCACCCGGCACAGTCCTCCAGCGTGCCGTTGCGCAGGCCGATTTCCTGTATGATACAATCCGCCTCGATTCGCTGCCGGACCTGGCTCCAAAGGGCGAGGGTGTTGGAGGTGGCCCGGCTGGAGGCGTGGAGGGCCAGCACTTGAGGCGGTTTTCGCCTGGGGGGCACGAAGTCCAGCACCCGTCCCGCAAGGTCCGAGACCGCCAGGCGGTAAGCCTCCTCCAGGCCGCAGCCGGCGTTCCGGGCCTGGACGGTGAAGTTTTGCAGCCCTCCTGTGGCCTCCGCCAAGGGCCGCCCCGGAAAGGCGCAGCCCGCCAGGTTCGCCGCCAGGAGAATGTCCCGTCCCGCGGCTTTGGTGTAGAGGTCCCCGGCACCGTCGATGACCACGCCTGCCACGCTGCCCTGCAAACAGCCGGGAGTTCCCCGGAGATGCGCCAGCAGGCGGCAAAGGTCCAGGCTGATCCCCTCCTCCGGCAAAGAGAAGGCGAAAAGAAGCCGCCGGTTTTCCAGAGTCTCCCCCTCCCGGCACAGCCGGACCTTCCGCCCCGCCAGGGCAGCGCGCAGCGTTTTGCCAAGCCGTCCTTCCAGGGGGCCGGAAACAAGGATTAGCTCCTGTTCCATAAGCATACATCCCTCCCGGTTATAAAAGCGATTTCAAAAGCGTCTCCGTTTCCCGGAGGCGGGCAAAAAGAGGGTCGGGCAGCGCCAGCGTCTCCGTCTCCAGCCCCCAGGGGGTGAAGCGGTTCCGGCACCCGAACCACACCCCCCCCAGGTTTACGGAGCCGCAGTGCCACACCCCCCGGAGGGCCAATAGCAGCTGCATTGCTCCCGAGGACACAGCAGGGGCCACATAGGGCTTAAAGCCCAGCTCCCGGATGCGGAGATTGGCCTCCAGGGTCAGCCGTGTCAGCTCCCGGGACAGCGCTTCATCATAGTGCTCTACGGAGTTGGCGATGACCAGCCCCTTCCCGTGGGGGCCGAAGCTTCGCCCCTCGGTGAGAAAGGCGGCAAAGCGGGCATCCTGCTTGGCGAACCAGGCCGCCCGGGCATTCATCACCCCCAGGCCGAAGCCCTGCACCTGCTCGGGAAGGAGTCCTTGTCCGTCCGGCGTCCCGTCCGCTCCGGTGTTGGAGGCCCGCCAGGCCGCTTGGCACAGGGGATCCACCGGATCGCTGAGGACGACGAACAGCCCCCGGAAATCCGCCTCCCGGGCCTGACGGGCAAAGCGCTCTACCAAGGGGCGGTTGGCCTCCAGCTGGGCCATGCGCACGTCCTTTACGCCACTGCCCACCGCCGGGACGGCCCTGGCGGCGGCGAAGAGGAAGACGTCGCAGCAAAACAGCTCCTCCGCCCTTACGGCCTCCACCTCCGGCAGGGCGCCGTAGTCCCAGGGCTAGGCGATCTGGCCCATTTCCGTAACCCAGCGGGCTACGGTATTTTCGTTTAAATCGCAGATTCCAATGGTGGAGATCAGGTCCCCGCCCAGCAGCTTCAGCGCGGTGAGGAGGGTCCCCCCCACGTCGCCCACGGCCAGCAGGTGGACCCGTTTCTTCCCGGGCCTGGGCACGGCGAAGTCCAATGCCTGTTCCCAGCGGGGATGGCAGAGGTTTACCGCCGTCAGCCGCCCCGCCGCCAGAGCGGCATGCAGATTCTCCGGCAGCTCCGGGATCTCCCCTATCCGCCGGGGATCCAGCCATTTCACGTCCACGCGCTCCGCCGTCAGCTGGCGGGCGTCTGTGGCCCTCCAGACGGCGGGACCGGCCAGGGGGTCCCACCGGAGCAGGAACAGCTCCGGCTCTCCGCCCCGTCCTTCCGGGAAAGGAAGACCCTGCTCAAAGGAAGCCGCCTCCCGTCCTGCGGCTGTATAATGATAGATGTTCATGGCAGCCTCCTAAAGTGAAGTTTTGGAATTACCGCAGCAGCTCCCGCATCCGGTCCAGCTGGCGCAGATCGCTCTCCAGGCACACCGACGCCGGCAGGTTCGCATCGTACCGCAGCGCAGCGCCCTTGTCCGGACTGAGGGGCAGGATGACTGCCTCGCTGAGCCGGGAGAGGGTGAGGTTCCGGGCGTAGCGCTCCCGGTAGGCCCGCTCCAGGGCCGAGAGGATATCCCGGCTGTTTTCGATGCAGGTTCGGGAAAAACGGAATACAGCCTCCCGCCCGCACTCCCGGTAAAACCGGGGGAAGGCGTAGGGCAAAATCAGGTTCACCGCCGGGGTCAGCCCGGGCACGGAGGCGGCGGTCTTGTCCACGGCGTCGCCTCCGATGAAGGGGTACATGGTGGATTCTACAAACCAGGCCCGGAGGTCCGGCACGAAGTAGACGCTGTCCACCTTCCGGCCCTTGGCGCTCATCAGGTCCCGCCCCCGGCCGGAGAGGAGGCCCACCACGCAGCGGTCAATCTCCAGCTCCTCCCGCCGGAAGAGGGGGTCCAGGGCGTTGATCCGGTTGCCGGTGTGCAGCAGGTCGTCCACCAGCATCACCGGCCGGCGGAAGGAGC
Organism: Oscillibacter sp.; assembly: GCA_022791135.1. Classification (GTDB taxonomy): domain Bacteria; phylum Bacillota; class Clostridia; order Oscillospirales; family Oscillospiraceae; genus Oscillibacter. The sequence goes on along the minus strand of JAAVYM010000072.1, from coordinate 67,383 downwards.
GGATGGTCCGAATCTGGCTCTCCAGGGGGGCATAGCCGGGGAAGGGGGCGATGGAAAAGGAGTGGAGGTCGGGGGCAAAGAGCTTGTCAGTATGGATGGTCTTGGTGACGGTGTTGGGCACGGCGTTTCCCCGGAGGATTTTGCCGAAGGGGACGCACATCTTGGGACCCAATACCCGGGGGACCTGGGGCTCGGCGGGGACGCCGTTTTCCCCGGTCAGCTTCCGGACCAGGCGGTGGTAGATGACCCCGGCGTTGAGGGACAGCACCAGCGCCCCGGGATAGAGGCCGCACACGGCCTCCTGAAGCCGGAGGTGGGCGGTACGCATAGCGGTCAAAACCTGGCGGTCGGAGGCAAAGGGTTCTTTTAAAGTGGTGGGGATGTTCTGCACCAGTACCGCCGGAGAGCGCATATCCACCAGCAGCAGCGGCTGGCGGGTCTCCAGCTCCGAGGGGGCGAAGCCCTGGCGTCTGAGCAATTCCAGCCCTTCGCCGTCCGCCTGGCCCCACCAGACAGCGTAGCCGCAGCCGTCCTCTGCGGCCCGGGTGAGCACCTCGGTAAGCAGCAGCTGCCGCGCATCAAAATTCCCCCCTGGGGCGCGGACGGCCCAAAGCCCGGTCAGCAGCTGAGTATACCCTGCCGTGCGGGTGCGGACCCAATTGGCCAGCTCCTCGCTGCCGAAGGCACCGTAGAGATCGCCGGAGTTGATCACGCGGGTGGTAAGGAAGCCGAGAATCCGCGCCCTCGTCCCGGTGGCCCGGAGAAGAAAGACGCTGTCCTGGGGATGGGGAGGCGGCAGAGGGCCTGCGGCCCTGCTCAGCTCGTCCCACAGCGCCTGGTCCGGCCGCTCCGCCCGGGAAAATTCCAGAAAGCTGGCCCGAACCAGCTGTTTATACTGGGGTTCCCGGAGGTAGAGGCTGTTGCGGTAGATCAGGTCCTGCACCGTGGGGTCCACCAGATTGGAGACGTCCCGCCCTAGGTCGATGTTTTCCCGGATGCGGGTGGAGCTGATGTCCTCCAGGTGGGTGGGGAGCTGGAGCTGGATCACGTGCCCGGTGATGCGGGAGAGATCGGCTTCGATTTCTCTTCCTTCGGCGTCGCTGGAGCGGCGGAAGACGATGTGGTTCAGGGAGTGAACGGATCCCTCCTGGGCCGGGGCCTTGTAGGACGAGGCGTTGGCCACCACATCAGACCCCACCACCAGATAGAGTTCCCGGCCGGCGAAAACCTGCCGCAGGCGAACCAGATCCTCCGGCGTAGCCAGGTTGACAGGGATGTCGTGGGGAAAGAGGTATACGTCGAACTCATCCGCTACGGATAAGCTGACAATCTGCCGCCGGATGAGGGAGGGCTGGGTCTTTTTGGACCAGGAGAACTCGTCCACCGCCAGATACACCTCCATCCCCAGGTCCCGGATGGCGGTGACGATGCCCTTGTGGGACAGGGAGAAGGGATCGAAGGTCCCGGGGAAGAAGGCGGCGGCCTTGTCCCGCCAGCCAAAGGAGAAGGGGCCGCTTTCGATCCGATGAAGGACGGCAAAACGGTAGATATGGGAGAGGGCGGCAGCGGTGTAGAAGAAGGTCAGCTCCTGTTCCTCCTGCTCGCCGATGAGGAAGAGGAGCTTTTTTGCCATCAGGGTAAAGAGGCTGGTCTTGTCGTCATAGCTCAAATCCCGGGAGGCGAACAGCCCCTCTCCCAGGACCCGCAGGGCCTCCTGCCGCACTGGCTCCATGCAGGAGGCCAGGCCCTTGAGCAGCAAACCCGCCATCCGGCTGCGCCGGCGTTGCCGCACCTCCCCGGCCTCGGGAAAGCGCTTGGCATAGACGCTGTAATGCTCCAGCAGCGCCCCGACCGTAGCCAGGGCGGCGGCGGCCACAGCGGCGCTGGAGGAGGAGAGGAAGCGCAGCAGCTCGTCCAGGATTTCATCCAGCTCCCGGGGAGAGAGCCACAGCATGAACTGTCCCAGGTAGCGGGGGATGTACTGGGAGATCTCGGACTGGCCGGTCTCCAGGGCCTCGCACAGCTCCACGGCCACCTCGTTGCGCCGGGGGGGCGTCAGCATGGGAGCGATGTCCAGCAGGGCGTTCCCCGCCAGGCGGCGGACCACCACGTTCTCGCTGACCTTCATGAGATTGGAGAAGTGCGCCGCAATGTGGAGGGCGCTGGCGGCCTCGCTCCGCCGGGCCTGGTCCAGCAGGTACTCCACGCCCACGGCCTTCAGAACCCAAGGGGTGGCGGTTTTCAGATTATCCAGGAATACGCCGCTGGCGGCGTCGCCCTGGTTCAGCAGGGCCTCCCAGCTGGAGGTATCCAGCCCCAGGAGCTTGCCCAGCCGGGACTGGAGGTACAATAGGGGCGTGCTGGAGCGGCAGCCGGCGGCGGCTACGGCCCGGGCGATGGCTTCGCGCTCGGGAGAGTCCCTCCCCAGCACGGGCAGCAGACGGCGGCTCAGGCGCATGGCGGCGGCCTGCTGGGGGGCCTTGCCCTGTTCCAGCCACCAGGCCGCAAATTCCGCCAGGCGGGCCAGGTCCCCCAGAGCCAGGCGCTCCATAGGCAGGTTCAGCGCCGTGTTCAGCAGGGCAAAGGCCCCCTCGGCGTCCTCAGCGGCGGGGTCCTGATAGTGGCGGAACAGCAGCTCGGCAAAACGGGGGAAATCCTCGTCGGAGCAGCCGCCCAGCAGCGCGTCCGCCGCAGTCTTGGCCTGGTAGCGGATCATGCTGATCTGGCGGGGAGTGAGCCTCCGGTCCGGATGGATGAGCTTTTCCAGATAGTCCGCCCACAGCTCGAAGGGGTGCTCCTCCTGGGGGCTGGGAGCAGCGCCGGCGGGCAGCTCTTTCTTATAGCCGGAGAGGAATTTGGACAAAATTTGCCCCATCAGCCCAGCGGCCTGGCGGCGGATGTCACCGTCGGGCTGAAGCAGCAGCTCGTAGAGAAACTCCAGGGTCTGCTCCTTCTGCTCCACGGTCCAATAGGTGAAATATTCCCGGAAGATGGACACATAGGCCCGGATGCGGGCGGGGTCCTTCTCCCCCCTGGCAGCCTCCAGGGTGCCCACGAACAATCGCTCCCGGCTCAGGCGGTGCATGAGGCGGATGTTGTGATCCACGGCGGTCCGCCGCAGGCCCAGCACCACCTCGTCCTCGTTCATGAGAGCGGGGTCCTTCCGGGGCAGGGGCGGCCCGCCCCGGGTCTCCAGAGTCACGTCCACGCCGAAGGTCTTCAGGTAGCCCTCAAAATCCTGAAGCTTGGCGTAGACGAACTGATAGCGCCGCCGCTTGGCGGCGTCCACGTTGTCCAGCTTTGAAAGAATCACGCCGAAGGCGTCCTCCAGGGAGAAAAGCCGGGCATGTTCTTGCCCCGCAGAGTCCCTCTCCTGCTTAACGCGGAAGTCGGCGTACACCAGCACCAACGACTCGGAGGAGAGGTTCTCCAACTCCAAATCCCAGACAGAGTGGTTGGCGGCGATGCGCCCCAGGGCGCCCAGTCCCCGCCAGGAAAACCACTGGTCTGTATAATAATAGTGAAGGTAAGGGACCCGCTCCCCGGGCCTGCACCCGAATTTGCCGATGTCGTGCCCGGCTGCGGCGCCGGAGATCAGGCACAGGTCAATTTTTCCGCCCCCGGCCTTAAAGGCCCGGGAGACCATCATGGACACATGGTGGACCCCGGCGATGTGCTCCATGGTGCGGAAGGGGGTCTCTTCCCGCCCCAGGCGCAGTAGCTCGTAGACGTACTCCTCCCTCCAGCGGCGGAGGAACTGGCGGTACTCCTCGCCGGCGGCGCTGCTCCGGATCTCCTCCTCGGAGCAAAAATCGAAGTCCAACCAGAAATCAAAGGGCAACGCTTCCCGCTCCGCGTCCAGCAGCGTTCGGAGAAATTGCAGGCAGCACAGCGCCCCGTCCCGCTGGGCGGGGGAGTGGGTGGAATCGTCCCTGGGGTAGAGAAGGGAGGATGCCACCTGATAGGCATAACGCGCCCAGCCCTCCTCCGGCTCGGGGGCGACGGCCTGAAGCAGGGGCCGGAGGCACTTCAGGGCCTCCCGGCAGCGGATGCGCGCCGTCATAGGCAGCAGCGGGGCCAGGCGCTCCGCCCAGTCCACGCCATCAAAGAGCGCGGCGGCATCGGCTGGGTTCCGGGCCAGCTTGTGCAAGAAGGCCTCCTCTTGGAAGGCGTCTGACATCGCCTGATAGAGCTGTTCCATGACTTCCTCCGTTCCGCCTCAAGGGCGCTTTGGTATCCTTCTTCAGTATACCGCACCCGCCCGCCGGAGGGAAGGGTAAAACGGAAAATCTCCCCTTTTTTCTGGGAAGCCCTGCCGGTCTCTCCAGGAGTCTTGCATCCCAGGGGGAGCTGTGGTAAAATCGAAAAACCACTATGGATTTGGGAGGGCTGGACGATGGATCAGCCGTATCTTCTTTTAAGCCTGCGCTACGCCTGGGATGGGATGGAGCAATGCGTGCATCCGGTTCTCCTGTTCGGGGAGGGGGACACGGTTTTGGTTGACTGTGGCTACCCTGGCTCCTTGGAGCAGCTGGAAGCGGAGCTTCGTTCCCGCAGCATCCTGCCGGAGCGCCTGACAAAACTGGTCCTGACCCACCAGGACGATGACCACGCCGGGGCACATTTCCATCCGGGCGCTGGACGGCGGATTCCTGGTTGCCGGAGATGCGGCGGTTGTGGAAGAAGGGGCGCTGGCGGTGGCGAACCCAGAGTATTGCATGGACATAGAGGAGGCGTCAAAATCCCTGGAACGGCTAAAACGGCTTGGCAGCCGCCGCTGGCTTTGCTATCACGGCGGCTGCCTGGAAGTTTAACCTTTGGAAAACGACAGGAGGTGTCTTGGTGAGCGTCTTTTTTTACGGCTGCGTCACCCTGGACGGATACCTGTCCGGAAGGGGCCATGAGCTGGATTGGCTGGAGGAAACCGGCGCGGCGGAGGAGACCGGTTACGCCGGATTCTATGCGCAGATGGACATAGCCCTCATGGGGCGGCGCACCTTCGAGGCGGTGGCGGCGGCGGGGGACCCGGCGGCGATCTACCCCACCACGGAGAATTACGTCTTTACCCACCGTCCGCTGAGTCAAAAGGGCTTCACGGCCGTCAGCGGGGATCCGGCGGTGTTTGTGGAGGGCCTGGAGCGGGAAAAGAACATCTGGGTACTGGGGGGAGGGGCGATTCTGGCGTCCTTGCTGGACCGGGAGCTGGTGGACCACATGGTGGTGCAGATAGCCCCCGTGCTGCTGGGCGATGGCATTCCGTTGTTCCCCCGGCGGGAGTCCCGTTGCCGCTTTTGCCTGGAGGAAGTGCGGCGGTACGGCCAGTTTGCCGAGATGGTTTACCGGAAAATCTGAATCTGAGCGCAAAAACCGCCGCCCCTTAAAAAGGGGCGGCGGCTGCATGTAAGGCGGAGAATCCGGAGAAAAACTGGTTTTCCGCCGGCGCCTCGCCAATTTTAAAATCCGGACTTCCGTTGCCAGAGCAAGCTCTCAGTACCGGTTGCGGATCACGTCCTGGCAGCTGCCATCCGCCAGGTTTACGAAGCGGACGAACAGGGATACTTTGTTTTCCGCGTTCAGAGCCTCCCAGACCTGACCGGCCAGGGCCTCCGGGGTTTCGGCGTCCAGGGCCACCCGTTCCGGGTCTCCCTCGAAGGAGGGCAGGGGATTCCCGTCGCCCATGTAGGTGTGGATAAACCGGCCCTCGCCGGGGATAGGAGCGTCGTAGTGGTAGAAGTGCCGGCAGCAGCAGGCCGGGTTCCCCTCGGCGCTTTTGAGGATGGAGAGATGGAAGCTGCCGTCGGGGCTGAGCAGGCCGGAGATGCGGGGGGTGTAGTTGGGTTCATCCGGCTCAAAGGTCCGGGTTTTCAGGGCCTCGGCAAAGGTCCGGCCCTGCAGGATATAGTCCCGAATGGTGTCGGTCTGGTCACCGTTGGTGACAATCAGCTCCCGGCCTGCCTGACGGACGGGATGGTAGATGATGAGGCTGGGGTCCGTCATTTTGGCGGGGTCGTGGGCCTGGGTACGGATGCCGTCCTCCGTGGGGACGAAGACCCGGTTTCGGGAGTTTTCGCTCCGGCCCATGATGAAGTAAACCACGACGGCGGAGGACCCGCCGGCGCTCCGCCCCAAAACGATGCCCCGCCCGGGGTAGGGATTGCCTTTCAGCAGCTCCGCAAGATTGCGTGTTTTCATGCGCGACCTCCATTATTAAAACATGTTTAGCCCATAGGCTTTTTTGTGGCAGACATTGGCTTGCAGGGAGTCCTCCTAAATCATGGCAAGCTTTCGCTTCCGCTCCCGCCAGTCCGGCAGGTATCGCTCCAGCAGCGCGTAGAACCCGGGTCCATGATTTTTCTCCAGAATATGGCACAGCTCATGGACCACCACCAGCTCCACAGCCTCCTCCGGGCAATTCATCAGGAAGCAGGAAAAGCACAGGCTGTTTTTCCCGCTGCAACTTCCGTACCGCTTCCGGGCTGTGGTGACTTTGAAGCCAGTGGGAGTTACGCCCATTTTTTTGCTCCAGCCGGCAATTTTAGGCGGCAGTTCCACCTGGGCGCGGGCCTTCAGGGCGGCGATCTCCGCCGCCGTGGGGGCGGGAGGGCGCTGGGCGGCCCGCTGGCGCTGGCGGGCCAGGTGGGTTTCGATCCAGGCGGCATGCGCGGCGACGAAGGCGTCAATCCGCGCCTGGGAGCAGCGCAGGGGCGCGCGAACCAGCAGGCGGCCCTCCCCGGTGATCTCCAGCGCCAGGGTTTTCCGGCGGGAGTGTATCAATTCATAACGTTCCATGTCTGAATAATAGCACAAAATCCGGCCGGGTGCAAGAAAGGCCCCTCACAGGTTTTTCTTCTTCCCTTTGGCGGTGTCGCAGTAGGCGCAGCGGTAAATGTGGCGCTCCGAGTCGCTGAGGAGAAAGATGGCGTCCAGCTGGGACTCCGCCACTGTGATGCACCGGGGGTTTTTGCAGCGGATGATGTTCACCAGCTTCTTGGGTGGTTCCAGACGGCGCTTTTCCACCCGTACCCCGTTCCGGATGATGTTGACGGTGATTTTGTCGTCGATATAGCCCAGCACATCCACGTCCACGTCCAGGGGAGAGTCGATTTTGATGATGTCCTTTTTCCCCAGGCGCCCGCTGCGGACGTTTTTGATGATGGCCACGGAGCAGTCAAGCTGATCTAAGTGGAGGTATTTATAGATGTCCATGCTCTTGCCCGCCTGGATGTGGTCCAGGACGACGCCGTTTTGAATGCTGTCAATGTTCATGAATGCTCCCCTTTCTCAGACGCGGATGTCCAGCAGCTTTAAAATCAGCGCCATGCGGATGAATTTGCCGTTTTTCACCTGCTTCCAGTAGGCGGCCCGAGGGTCCTTGTCCACGGCCACGGCGATTTCGTTCACCCGGGGCAGGGGGTGGAGGATGGACAGGTCCGCCTTGGCCGGTTCCAGCTTTTCCGGGGTGAGGATATAGCTGTCTTTCAGGCGGAGGTAGTCCTCCTCGTTGAAAAAGCGCTCCTTCTGCACCCGGGTCATATAGAGAATATCCAGTTCCGGAATTACTGCATCCAGACTGTCCGTCTGCTCATAGGGGATGCCGTGTTTTTTCAGGGCCTCCTCCTTCACGTAGCGGGGAAGCTTCAGCTCCTGGGGGGAGATGAGCACGAAGCGGATGCCCGCATAGCGGCTGAGGGCGTTGACCAGGGAGTGGACCGTCCGGCCGAATTTCAGGTCCCCGCAAAAACCGATGGTGAAGTGGTCCAGCCGCCCCTTTTCCCGGTGGATAGTCAAAAGGTCCGTCAGGGTCTGGGTAGGGTGGTTGTGGCCGCCGTCCCCGGCATTGATGATGGGGACCTCGCTGAACTGAGCAGCGGCATAGGGCGCGCCCTCCTTGGGATGACGCATAGCGATGATGTCGGCATAGCAGCTGACGGTGTGGACGGTATCTCCCACGGTCTCGCCCTTGGCGGTGGAGCTGGAGGCCGCCTCGGAAAATCCCAGGACGCTTCCGCCCAGGGCCAGCATCGCAGACTCAAAGGAAAGGCGGGTGCGGGTGGAGGGTTCAAAGAACAAGGTGGCCAACTGCTTGTGGGAGCAGGCATTTTGATACTTGGCGGGGTTGGCAAGGATGTCTTCGGCTGTGGCGATGAGTTCGTTGATTTCCTCTACGGTGAGATCCGTGACGTCGATGATATTTCTGGGCATGAAAAACTCCTTTCTGAGATAAACAGCTGCGTTGGAGCCTGTTTTGACCGGCAATCCGTCAGGATGCCCCCTGTATCCAGCTCTCGTCGGAGGGATTTGCCCGGAACTTTTTCAGCCGCTCGATGTCCTCAGGCCGGATGGTCCCCTCTGCTGCGGCTATTTCGCACACGGCGTCGAAATTGGACAGGCTGTGGTTGGGCACCTTGGCTGCAGCCAGGCGCTCCAGGCCTTTTTGCAGGCCGTAGGTGAAGATGGACGCGATGCCCAGCACCTCCGCCCCGGCTTCCCGCAGGGCCTCCACCACGTCGATGCAGCTTCCCGCTGTAGAGATCAGGTCCTCCACCACTACAACCCGCGCACCGGGGTTCAGTTTCCCCTCGATGCGGTTTTGGCGGCCGTGGTCTTTGCCGCTGGAGCGGACGTAGCCCATGGGCAGTCCCATGAGGTGGCCCACGATGGCGGCGTGGGCGATACCGGCGGTGGAGGTGCCCATGAGGACCTCCACGCTGGGATAGTGCTTGCAGATCAGGTCCACCAGGCCCTCTTCCACGTGGGTGCGGACCTCCGGAGCGGTGAGGGTCAGGCGGTTGTCGCAGTAGATGGGGCTTTTGATGCCGCTGGCCCAGGTGAAGGGTTCGTCCGGGCGAAGGAAGACCGCGCCGATGGATAAAAGGTCGTGGGCGATGGTTTGTTCACGGGTCATGTGCAAACTCCTTTCCAAGATGGGATTTTGAATCGGTATCAAAGCCGGGGAAGCCGCATGGACGGGAAAAGGCCCGCGCAAGCAGCGTTCAGCGGCTGTGGAAACAAATTCTTAGAGGGGCAGTTCGTAAAGCAGAAAATCGGCAGGGCCGGTGTCCTCGTAAAAAAGCTGGATGGTCCCCCGGTACTGGAACCCGGCGGCGGTATAGAGCTTTTGAGCCGGGAGGTTTCCGCTCAGCACATCCAGACGGAGGGCTTTTTGCCCTGCCTCCCGGGCCAGCCGGACAGCTTCCCGGAACATGGCTCCGGCCACGCCCTTGCCCTGACAAGCCGGAAGGACTCCCAGGGCATGGATGGCGGAGACGTCCTCCGGCTCCGCCTGAACGGTCCAGGCAATCGTTTCATACCCCGGCGTGCAGGTGTGGTTCAAAACCATGGCCGCCGCCATAGTTCCCTCCAGCCGGGCGGCGTACAGCTCGCCGTTTTCCAGAGAAGTGCGGATAAATTCTTCCGAGGGGTAAACGGACTTCTTCCACCCGGGGTGAAATTCGGCGCCCTCCATGCCGTCGGTCAGCCGGCCGTAAAACTCCCAGACCGCCGGGAAATCCGCCGGCGCAGCTTTTTAAATGCCGATGTTTGTTCCGGCCTCGCCCACAAACTCCCGGACCGCCCGGCGATAGGCGGCCACCGGGTCTTCCGCCTGGGTGATGGGACGGCCCATGACAATGTAATCGCAGCCGCTGACCCCTGCCTGCCGGGGGGTCATCACTCGTTTTTGGTCGCCTGCGTCCCCGCCGGCAAAGCGCACGCCCGGGGTGACGGTGCAGAAGGACTCCCCGCAGCGCCCCTTGACCAGCGCCGCCTCCAGGGGGGAGCAGACCACGCCGTCCAGGCCGCTGGCGGCGGCGTTCCGGGCGTAGGTGAGGACGGTGTCCGCCATGGGGGTTTCGATGAGCAGCTCCCGCCTCAGCGTTTCGGCGTCGGTGCTGGTGAGCTGGGTGACGGCGATAAGCAGGGGGCGCGTGCCATCCGGGCGGGTCAGGCCCTCCAGCGCCGCCTTCATCATGGCGGAACCGCCAGCGGCGTGGAGATTCACCATGTCCACGTCCAGGCCGGAGAGGACAGACATGGCCCGCTTGACGGTGTTGGGGATGTCATGGAGCTTCAGGTCCAGGAAGATCCGGTGGCCCAGGGCCTTGATCTCCCGGACGATGGAGGGACCCTCCGCATAGAAAAGCTCCATGCCGATTTTGATAAAGGGCTTCTCCCCGGCGGGAAAGCGGTCCAAAAAGCGCAGGGTTTCCTCCCGGGTGGGGAAATCCAGTGCGATGATCACGTCTTTAGCCATGGTGCGCTCCTCCTGTCAAATCGGAAAGTTTGTTTACGCCCAGGCGCTGGCACACGCCGGGCAGGTTCTCGACAATGGTCTTGCAGGCATAGGGGTCCCGGAGGTTTGCGGCCCCTACCTCCACGGCGCTGGCCCCGGCCAGCAGCATTTCCGCAACCGCCTCGGCGCTGTCCACGCCGCCGCAGCCGATGATGGGCAGCCGGACCGCCTCGTACACGTCCCACACCATCCGCAGCGCCACTGGGAACACCGCCGGGCCGGAAAGGCCCCCGGTGCGGTTGGCCAGGAGGGGGCGTTTGGTGTTTAGGTCGATGCGCATGCCAAGCAAGGTGTTGATCAGGCACAGGCCGTCGGCCCCCTCATCGGCGCAGGCCCGCGCGATTTCGGCGATGTCTGTCACATTGGGGCTGAGCTTCAAAAAGACGGGCTTTTTCGTCGCCTCCCGGACGGCTCGGGTCACGGCGGCGGCGCTTCGGGGGTCCGAGCCGAAGTTCTTTCCCCCGGCGTGGACGTTGGGGCAGGAGATGTTGATCTCCAGAATTTGGACCTGGTCCACGCCGTCCAGCCTCCGGCAGTTCTCGGTGTACTCCTCCAGGGAGAAACCGCAGACGTTGGCAATGACGGGGCCATGGAACAGCCTGGCAATGTTGGGGACCTCGGCCCGGAGGACCGCGTCCATGCCGGGATTTTGCAGGCCCACGGCGTTCAGCATCCCGGCGGCGGACTCCGCGATGCGGGGCTGCGGGTTGCCGGGGCGGGGCTGGGCGGTGGTGCCCTTCCAGGAGAAGGAACCCAGCAGATTGAGGTCGTAAAGCTCCGCGAATTCCCGGCCGTAGCCAAAGGTCCCGGAGGCGGGGATGACGGGGTTTTTCAGGGTGACTCCGGCCAGATTGACTGACAGGTCTACCATACGATCTCCTCCTTTTGGAACACGGGGCCGTCCTTGCAGACCCGGCGTGGGCCGTTCTTTGTCTGGATGGTGCAGCCCACGCAGGCCCCGAAGCCGCAGGCCATCCGGGCCTCGAAGCTGAACTGCCCGCCGCAAAGCTGGGGCAGGGCGTGGACGGCCCGCAGCATGGGCGTGGGGCCGCAGGCCAGGACGCAGCGGCATTCGGAGAGTTCCTTCAGTACATCGGTGACAAAGCCCCGGACGCCCAGGCTTCCGTCCTCGGTGGCGGGGAGGACCTTTGCGCCCAGGGCGGCAAACTCCTCCAGGTAAAAGGCGTCCGCCCTTGTGCGAAAGCCCAGGACCGCCGTGGGGCAGCGGCCCTGCTCGGCCATGCGCTTGGCCAGGCCGTAGAGGGGGGCGGCGCCGATGCCGCCGCCCACCAGCACCGCGCCCCCCCCTGCCTGGGCGGGGTCAAAGCCGTTTCCAAGGCCTGAGAGCACGTCCAGCTCCGTCCCGGCGGGGAGGCGGACCAGCTCCCTTGTGCCCGGCCCCGCCTCCTTCACCAGCAGGGTCAGGCTGCCCTCCGTCCAGTCGCACACGGAGATGGGGCGGCGGAGAAATTTTTCCGGCAGCTGGAGATTCACGAACTGGCCCGGAGCGGTGATGGCGGAAGTGTCCCCGGTGAGGAGCAGCTCCCATACGTCCCCGGTCAATTGCCGGGCCTTCGCCAGCGTCATGATGCCTTTGTTCATGCCTGGTCCTCCCGATACACAAGATTGCCTTCGCACAGAGTCATGGCGACGGCGGCGTCCACCTTCCATCCGGCGAATGGCGTGGCCCGGCCCAGGGAGCGGAAGCGCTCCGGATCCACCACGCCGGGGCGGTTCAGGTCCAGCACCGTCAAATCGGCGGGCTGGCCCGGGGCGATGGTCCCTCCTGGCAGGCCGAATATCCGGCGAGGATTTACGCACAAGGCGCGCAGCAGCGTGTTCAGCGGGACCATCCCCATTTTCACCAGCTCCGTGTACAGCACCGGAAAGGCGCACTCCAGGCCCACCACGCCGTTGAGGCTTCCCCGAAGGCCCTGGGCCTTTTCCTCCGCCGAATGGGGGGCGTGGTCGGTGGCGATACACTCTACCGTTCCGTCCAGCAGCCCCTCCACCAGCGCGTCCCGGTCCCCGGCGGAGCGGATAGGGGGATTCATTTTAAAGCGCCCGTCATCCTGGAGGTCCGTGTCGCACAGGACCAGGTAATGGGGGGCGGTCTCGCAGGTGACGGGAAGACCCTCCGCCTTGGCGGCGCGGATAAGGGACACGCTCTCCTTGGTGGAGACGTGGCAGACGTGATAGCGGCATCCGGTTTCCCGCACCAGCGCGATGTCCCGCTCCACCTGCCGCCACTCGCTGGCGGGGTCGTTGCCCGTCAGGCCGTGAGCCTGAGCGTAGGTCCCGCCGTGGACGCACCAGCCCTTGGCCAGCAGGAGTTCGTCCTCGCAGTGGGCCACAATGGGCTTGTCCAGCGCCCTGGCCCGTTCCATGGCCCGGCGCATCTGCTCCCGGGACTGTACGCCCCTGCCGTCATCGGAAAAGCCGGGAACATGGGGGGCCAGCCCCTCCAGGTCTGCCAGCTCGACGCCCCGCTCGCCCCGGGTAATGGCCCCGTAGGGGTAGACATGGACGGCGGCGTCCCGGCGGATGGCGTCCAGCTCGATTTGCAGGTGCTCCGGGCTGTCCGGCACGGGGTCCAGGTTGGGCATGGCGCAGACTGCGGTATATCCCCCCGCGGCGGCGGCGGCGCTGCCGGAGGCAACGGTCTCCTTATAAGAAAAACCAGGCTGGCGAAGATGGACGTGCACATCTACGAAGCCTGGAACAATGGTCAAATGATTCAATTCAAGGACGCGGGCGCCGTCGCGGGGAAGGCTGGGGGAAACGGAAACAATACGACCCTGGGAAATGGCGATATCCAGAGGCTGGAAGCCCCCGTCGCGAAAGACGGACCCGCCGGTCAGCAGCAGACGCATAGACGTTCTCCTCTCCGATTTTCTCAAAGAGCTATCTTACCGGAAAACCTGCCCGTTGTCAACCAAATTTTGCGCTTTCGGGAAAAGTTTCTGGAGCGCCATCCTATCTGCGGGGCACAGAGGGAAAGAAAATTCCCCGTCCGGCGGAGCTTTCCACCCGGGAGAGGGACGGAAAGCGCGACGGCCAGGGGAATTTCTAAGCGGTTTATTCGTAGAGTTCTTCGTCGGCGTAGTCGTCATATTCGGAGCTGAATCTCTGCTTCAGACGGTTTTTTATGCCGCAGCAGCCGACGCTGAGATCGTGCCACCCGCCGATCAGCAAACAGACAAATGCGGCGAAGGCCAAACTGGCGCCGATGATCTTCATGACCATGCTTGCGGTTTTGCTCATAACGGCTTCCTCCTAATTTTCCGAAATTGTCATTATCATACACCATCTCTTGCCTTTTTACAAGGGGAATTTTGCAAAGTTGCCCTTCAAGATGCGTGGAGCGGCAAAAGCTGCATGTTTCGTTGAATTGAATTCATAGGCGAAGAGTTGAAAAATTTACATATTTTCTCTTGACCTTCCATCAGGTGGAAGGTATACTCTATCATTGCCTTCGGGAGTCAGCGCGGCAAAGGGGAAGGCTGCCGGCGGCAGAAAACCAGTTGGATGGAGCGGAGTCCGGACGCCTGTTGGGGAGGAAGCCCCGGCGATTGCCGCAGGGGCTACAAAGCGGCCCGCGGCGGACTTCATAGGCACAGCACAGCTCATTTTGTGGGCTGGCGGGCTTGCCCGCCTTGAAAACCGACGCCCGATTTTCAAATACCTTGACTATGTAAAGGCGTCCCGGCGGGAGCTGCATTGAGGCAGGAAAGGAATGGAAAAATGATGTATCCGTTGAAAAAATTGAGTGCGTTGTTGCTGGCGCTGGCACTGAGCCTGACCTTGACGGTCCCGGCCCTGGCGGCGGAGGCGGCTCTGCCTCCGGCGGACGCGGCCCTTAGCTACGGCCAGGCAAGCCAGCTGGCCTGGGCGGTGTGGCAGGATGGAACGATCGTGGAGAGCGGCCGGCGGGGCGGCCCCCGGGAGGACCCGGATGCCGGGCATTTGGCCGGGTTGGAGAGGAGCGCCGCCGGAGACCATACCATCTACGGCATTGGCTCCGTCAGCAAGATTTACACCACCGTAGCGGTGATGCAGCTGGCGGAGCAGGGAAAGCTGGAGCTTGACAAGCCGGTTACCGCGTACCTTCCGGCGTTCAAAATGGCGGATCCCCGGTATCGGGACATCACCGTCCGCATGCTGCTGAACCACTCCTCGGGCCTGATGGGGTCCAGCATGGGCAGCGCCCTGCTTTTTGACGACGCCAGCACGGTTGCTGTGGACAGCCTGCTGGAGCGCCTGGCCCCGCAGCGGCTCAAGGCGGACCCCGGCGCGTACAGCGTCTACTGCAACGACGGCTTCACCCTGGCCCAGCTGGTGGTGGAGGCGGTGTCCGGCATGGACTTTCCGGATTACCTCCGCGCCCGTGTCCTGAAGCCCGCCGGGCTGGAGAAGACCTACTTCCCGGAGGAAATCGTCAGCGGAGCCGCGGCGGCAGAGGGAGTTGTCCCGACCTACCAGGGGGAGGACTCAACGCCCACGCCGGTGGAGTGTCTGGGAATCGTGGGTACGGGAGGCATGTTCGCCACGGCGGAGGATTTGGCCCGTTTCGGTGGGACGCTGACCGGTGAGACCCTGCTCAAAAAGGCATCTCTGGATGCCATGGCCGCGCCGGAATACGCCAAGGGCCTCTGGCCGGAGGGCGGGCCGGACGCATTGGCCTACGGCCTGGGCTGGGACAGCGTGGAGTGGTATCCCTTCTCCCAAAGCGGCATCACTGCCCTGGTCAAGGGCGGCGACACTCTGTTTTACCACGCCGGACTGGTGGTCCTGCCGGAGCATCAGATGGCGGCGGCGGTGGTCAGCTCCGGCGGCGTGTCCACCTACAACGAGATGGCCGCGTCTCAGTTGCTTATTGCGGCGCTGGAGGCCAAGGGGGTGACGGTGGATCAAAGCCCCCTGCAGCTCCCGGAGGCCCAACCTGCCGCCATGCCCGGGGAGCTGACCGCCCTCTCGGGCTACTACGGCTCCCTCTACACCTACCAGATCCGCGTGACGGAAGACGGCAAGCTGACCATGCACTACCTGAACATGCCCGGCGCGGCGGATCAGACCTTCACGTACTACAGCGACGGGTCGTTCCGGGATGAGCAGAACACCATAGCGCTGTACCTGGTGGAGGAGGACAACGGGCGGGTGTACCTCAAGCAGCGGACCTTTACGGACGTTCCTGGACTGGGGGGACTCCCCGGATGCAGCTATGTTGCCCAGAGGCTGCCGGAGCGGGAAATCTCCCAGGAGCTTGCGGAGCTTTGGTATAAACGGATGAGCGAAACGGTGCTCGTGCCCATGAACGAGCGCTACAGTTCCCAGGTTTACCCCACCCTGGCGGCGTCCTTCGCCGCTGAAGTGCTGCTACAGGCCACCGGCCTGGAGAGCGCCCCGGGCTACACCGCCTCTTTGGAGATTGTGGATGAAAACCACGCCCGCTACATCATCCAGGTTCCCGGCAGCATGGGCCGGGACGGCTACGACCTGGAGTTTAAGCGGGATGAGAGGGGCGTTTTGTGGATGTACCAGTCCAACGGCAGTGTGAGTATGGATGTCCGGGGCGTGCCCACCCTCTCCACGGGGAAAGAGAACGCTGCATTGTGTACCATCCAGCCCGACGGCTATGCCCGCTGGTACCGCGTGGGAGAGCAAGACGCGGGGAAAATTATGACAGTCCGGCTTCCGGAGGAGGCGGGCTTCTGGGTTTTCCGCAGCACCGGCGTGGTCTCGGCTTCCTCCGTGCTGGGGAAAGATACCTCCGTCAAGCTGGAGGCGGGGGACCTGATTGCCTTTGCCGGGAATCCAGGGGCGAAATTCCATCTTCTATTCTCCTGAACGCTATCGCCTGGACAGTTCTGACAGGGTCCATAAGAAGCGCCGGCAGCGGATGTGCTTTCCGCTGCCGGCGCTTTTCCCGGCTGTCCGCCAGGGTGGAAACAAGGGGGCCTTTCCATGGCTTTTCAAAAAAGGGAATCCACGCATTCTTGTATTTCCTGCTTTGTGCGGGCATTCCTGGCCCGGTCCGCCATGGCCTTCCGCTCCGCCTCCGGCAAGGCGGCGAAGCGTGCCATGGCCTCGGGCCTACGGGCCATGGCTAGGCCCAATCCCAGGGGCAGGTCCATACCCAGGGGCATTCGCAACATTTTTCCTCACCTCAGGGATAGGATTCCCCAAGCTTCGACAAATTACGCAAAATCGCTGACAAAGAAGAGATTCAGGGCGCGGCAGAGATCCTGCGCCCGAAGGTAGGTTACGCCGCCCTCCAGCAGGCAGGGCGCGGCAATGCTCATCTCGCCCTCCGGCGTTTGAAGGATCTCGCTCCCGGGCTTTACGGAGAAGACCGTCTGGCCGCTCAGGCTGACCACAGCCCCCAGGTCCTTGTCCCAGCGGACGTCATACCCGGCGGCCTCCGCCATGGCCCGAAGGGGGAGAAGGTTGGTCTTCTCATCTCCCTCGCCCGGAAGGACTTTACCGGGGGTCTGGACCGTCTCGCCGTTCACCACACCCATGGCAGTGGTGCTCCAGGAGGCAAAGCCCTGGTAGGCGTAGGGAAACACCAGGACTTTGGTCACCACGCCCTCCCCGTTCTGCCAGACCAGGATTTGAGAGCCGGGCTGGATGTCCTGGAGCCGAATAATCTGCCGGGTCAGCCAGGGCGTGACCTCCGCGTCCAGGGAGATGGCCAGGTCCAGGGCAGTCTCGTTTTGCACGCTGAAGACGATCTCATCGCCGCCCGCCGGGTCGGTCCATCCGGCGCTGTGCAGCACGTAGTACTCCGGCGCGGCCATGTCCGCGGGAAGATTCCCCACCACGACCTCGGCAAAGACATGGGGCGGCAGGCTCATAGTGGCGGCAGGGCCGATCCAGGCGTAGAGGGTGTCCCCCTCCTTTACCTTTGCCAGGTCCAGGGGCAGCCCCGTGGCAGCGTCCACCACCGGCGCATCCCCCACATGGACCACCACTTCGTTCATGGGGTCGTCCGGGTTGCTGTTTTTCAGGAACAGGCCCTCCCCGTCCCAGGGGGTGACTTTTCCCCAAACCCGGGTGGGAGCGGGCTGATTTGTCTGGACCGCAGAGGCGTTAAGGCACAAAGCGGCGGACAGGACCGCCAGGGTCAAAAGTGCAATAAAGAGCCGCTTCATAAATGTTCCTCCATATTTATTATTCATGATTCATTGTTTTGTGATAAAACCTATAGCCACTGTTTTCCAAAGCAGACAGCCCCTATCCCAGTGGCTCCGGGTATTCCACCTCCGGCTTGGGGCAGCCCAGAACGGCAATGGTTTCTTCCGTCAGATCCTGGAAGGGGATGTCCAGCGGCTCCGCCCCGCCGGTGTAGCGGTTCAGCCAGTCCTCCAGGGCTGCCCCGTCGACGGGATCGGCCCCCCAAATTTGGGAGAAGCTTCCATCCTCGGAGAAGTGGGGGTTGTTGTACCACTCGCCGGAGAGGAGGTAGTAGACCAGCCCATCCCCGTCGGCGTCCGCCTCCCTGGGGAAGGCGGCGGTCAAAACCTCATCCCCCTCGGTGCAGGAGAGGTCCCAGGCATCTACGTCGCCAATCTGCTCATAGACGCCGCGCTCCGGGCTGTATTGATAGAGGGCATAGGGCCAGAAGCGCCCGGCCCACCCCTGGTTGTGGGACCAGCCCGCTTGAACGGCCCCGCTGGCATAGAAAGTCAGGTCGGGAAATTCGGAGAGTTCCAGCCGCAGTTCTCCACTGTCATAGCCATAAACCAACCCCTGCATCCCGGCCATGCAAGCCCTGGTCCAAAGGACGATAAGCTCCTCCTCCCCGTCTCCGTTCACGTCGGCAATGGCGAATTGATTTCCCCCGGCGGGGCCTAGGTCCGTGGCGCGCTCCAGCTCTTCCCCGCTGGGGAGAAGGCACAGCTGGTACAGGTCCCACAGCGCCTTGCCGTAGGCCAGCCGCCGGGCCGTATCCTCCGAAAGGGCCTCCGCCGGAGTTTCCGCTTCCTCTGGCCCGGGGGCCGCTCTGGCGGCGAAAGGGTTTGTCGTGGTGATGATGCACGTGCTGACTTGATTCGTCCCGCAAGCGCTGAGGGTTCCCAGCAGCAGCCCGGAGAGAAAAATGCCGCAGAGCATCCAGACAAATTGCTTCATGGCGTTCTTTTTTCTCCTAGTATCAGTCTCTTTCCATTATAGACGCTCGGAGGGGTGCAATTGTTTCCAAATTACGAAAAATTTCGACAAAATTTTCTTCCTGTATGGGATTCCCGCTGTCAACATATACTATAGGTAGCCATGAACAAGAAAGGAGTCCTTTATGGAAAGTCAGTACCCCTTTACGCTGCCGCCCTTGCCCTACGGTTATGACGCCCTCCTGCCGGAGATCGGGGAGCGGACGCTGCACTTTCACCACGACAAGCATTTTTCCACGTATATCGACAATTTGAACAAGCTTCTCGAAAAGCACCCCGCCGCCCAGGACTGGCCTCTGGAGCGGCTGATTCAGGAGTGGCCCTCCCTTCCGGAGGACATCCGCCAGGGCGTGCGAAACAATGCCGGGGGCGTCTATAACCACGACCTCTATTTCAAAACCATGGCTCCCGGGCCGGCGGCCTCCCCCTCCGGGGCGCTGGAGTCCGCCATAAACCGGGGCTTTGGAGACCTGGACGGCCTGAAGGCCGCCATGAAAAACGCGGCGCTGGGGCAGTTTGGCTCCGGCTGGTCCTGGCTGGTCAGCGATGGCGACGGGCGGCTGTCCGTGGTGAAAACCCCCAACCAGGATACGCCCCTGCCCCTGACGCCGCTGCTGCTGTGCGACGTGTGGGAGCATGCCTATTACCTGGATTACCAGAACCGACGGGGGGACTATTTTGACGCTTGGTGGCGGAAGGTGGACTGGCCGGGAATTTCCGAGGCCTATGCCGCCATGCTGGAGAACAAGGGCCGCAGGGCCTGAGCCGCCGCCCCGGCAAACAGGACAACGCACTCGGAAGCATGGCTTCCGGGTGCGTTTGTTCAAGAATGGTCCGAAGGAGGCGTCTCCGGCGGGTGAAAATGCCGCCAGACCGCCTGGGCTGCAGGGAGAGGTAGGACCTCCGCCAGGGTCTCCACCTCCGCCTCCCGGATGGCCTTGATGGTCCCGAAGCGCTTGCGCAGCTCCTCCCGCCGCTTCGG
Source organism: Oscillibacter sp. (assembly GCA_022791135.1). Classification (GTDB taxonomy): domain Bacteria; phylum Bacillota; class Clostridia; order Oscillospirales; family Oscillospiraceae; genus Oscillibacter. The sequence goes on along the minus strand of JAAVYM010000072.1, from coordinate 47,939 downwards.
CCCCACGCCGGGGATGCCATCCAGGGCGGAGCGTGTGGCGGTTTTGGTGTGGCTCTCGTGGTGATAGGTGATGGCGAAGCGATGGGTCTCCTCCTGAATCTGTCCGATGAGGGAGAACACCGCCTGGTTTCCCACGATGCCGATTTCCCGTCCCTCCGGCGTCACCAGGGCGCGGGTCCGGTGGCGGTCATCCTTTACCATGCCGAAAATGGGCACGCCTACCCCGAACTCCTGGGCGGCGGACAGGGCGGTCTGGGCGTGGGTGACGCCGCCGTCGATCAGGAATACGTCCGGCAGGGGGAGAAATTTTTCGTCGCCGTCCGCCGCTCGCTGGAGCCGCCGGCGGATGACCTCCCGCATGGAGGCATAGTCGTCGGGGTGGCCCTGAAGCTCCTTGATGCGGAAGCGGCGGTAGGCGCTTTTCAGGGGGCGGGTTCCGCTGTAGACCACCATTGAGGCCACAATGTCGCTGGCGCCGGTGTTGGAGATGTCGAAGGACTCCAGCCGCTTGGGCGGGGCGGACAGGTCCAGCATCTTTGCCAGCAGTTCCAGGGTGTGGGCGACCCGCTCCTCCGCCGTGGTGGCCCGCTCGGCCTCCTCGGCGGCGTTGCGCTGGGCCAGGCGGCGCAGCTCCTCCTTCTCCCCCCGCTGAGGGACGTGGACCCAGACCTTGTGCCCCGCCCGCTTTGTCAGGACTGCCGAGAGGTTTTCACAGTAGCCCTCCGTCTCGAAGGGGAGAAGGATTTCATGGGGCAGGATGGCCCGGGGCAGGTAGTACTGGGCCGTCAGGGCGGAGAGCATCTCCTCCTGCCCCTCCTCCATGGGGGCGGTGAACAGCTCCGTCTCCCGCCCGGCGAGGTTCCCCTCCTCCATGTGCAAAATGGCGTAACAGCACTTTCCCGCTCCCCGGTACAGCCCCCAGATGTCCGTGTCGGCGCAGAGTCCGGCGATGACGGTTTGCTTTTTGCTCAGGGCGCTGATGGCGTTGATGCGGTCCCGGAGGGCCGCCGCCTGTTCAAAGCGCAGGGCCTCCGCCTCCGCCTCCATCTCGCCGCTCATGTTCCGCAGCAGTTCCTTCGCCTTACCCTCCAGCATCTGGCAGGCCTGGCGAATGCGGCGGTTGTACTCCTCCGCCGTCATATCCGGGCGGCAGAAGCCGTCGCACCGGCCCATGTGGAAGTTCAGGCAGGGCCGCTCCGCCCCGATGTCCCGGGGGAACTTCCGGCTGCACGTGGGCAGGCGGAGGGCGGCGCAGACCGCGTCCAGGGCCTGCCGGGTCTCAAAGCGCCCGCCAAAGGGGCCGAAGTACCGCGCCCCGTCGTTCGCCCATTTGTGAACCATGGAGAACCGGGGGTAGGTCTCCCTAGACAGGCGCACGAAGGGATAGCCCTTGTCGTCTTTGAGCAGGATGTTGTAGCGGGGCATATGGCGCTTGATCAGGGAGTTTTCCAGCACCAGAGCCTCGAACTCGCTGGTGACGAAGATGGTGTCGAAGTGGTCGATCTGGGAGACCATCTGCCGGGTCTTGGCGGTGTGGGAAGCGCTGTCTTGAAAATATTGGCTGACCCGGTTTTTCAGCTTTTTGGCCTTGCCGACGTAGATGACCTTGCCGCTCTTGTCCATCATCAGATAGACGCCGGGGGCGAGGGGCAGGTCGTTGGCCTTCTCCTTCAGTTCATCCTTGGTCATGCCGGGCCGCCTTTCTTATAAAATGAAAAAACCACCCCGCGCTGACAGGCAGCACGGGGACGGTTTGTTACTCTCCGAAGTTGTCTTTCACAAGGTCCACCAGCGCGGTGACCGCCTCTTTCTCATCGCTGCCGTCGGCAATCAGGGTAATGGGCGTCCCCTTCACAATGCCCAGGGACAGCACACCCAGCAAGCTCTTGGCGTTGACGCGGCGGTCCTCCTTCTCGACCCAGATACCGCTTTTGAACTCGTTGGCTTTCTGGATAAAGAACGTGGCGGGGCGGGCGTGCAAACCAACTTCATTGTTGACCGTGATCTCCTGCGTATACATGTTGCAGCTCTCCTTTTTGTATCAAATCATGGAAATGTAGTGCCCACGAGTCAGTACTTTACTATACACACCTATCATAACCGCTTTTTTGTTTCCCGTCAATGGACAATTGCACAAACATTTTTAAAATTTTTCCGTGACTGTCCGACTCTTTTTGTTAGTTTATACCAGTTCTGCCTTTAAATATACGTCATTTTGCTGATTTTTTTAAGTTCTTCGCCAAAACGGCGCATCTATTTGTTTTTTTGGGGGCGGCAGAAAGGGCGATTTTTTCCGTAAGGGCCGGAAAGCTGCCCGCCGCCGCGGCCCGATGCGCCTCCCATGGTTTATGCATATGGCCCCGGGGATGCCTTCATGCCTGGTTTTCAAAAAAAACCTGATTCTCCGAAAAGTCCCAGGGTTCACCGGCGAAAGACCGGGGAGAATAGGACTCGGGTATCGTGCAGCCGCGGGGCGCATTTGGCTCCGCGCACCGTCAAAGAAGCGCAAGAGCTTGCACTCTTTTGACGGGAAAGACGGGGTCCTCCCGCCGGTTTTGGAAGGCGGACCCCATCGGAACAAGGTGAAAGGAGAAATCCCATGAAACACATGCAGATGCTCCTGCTGGTTTCCCTGCTGCTGGCTCTGGGCCTGACGGCCTGCGGCGGCGACAGCCGGAACAGTTCCACCGGGAATGACGGCATCATGGCCGGCGATTCCGCAGGGATGCAAAACGGCGTCAACGGCAGCGGTTCCACCAACGGCTCCGTCAACGGCAACAGCGGCTCTACCGGAAACGGCTACAATGACGCCGCCGGGAACAACAACCCCGCCGGCGTTATGCCGGAGGATTCTCTGGTGGACGACGCCAGGGACGCCCTGGATGACGCCGGCAACGCCGCCGGCCGGGCAATGGACGGCTTCTAAAAACGCCGCCCCGTCAGACTGCCGCATTTGCCCGGCGGTCTGGCTTACATCCGGTATTTTCTTTTCCGCCCTGAGGGTGTATAATGAAGGCGTGAAAAGGAGGCGCACCCATGTCCCAGGAATTTACCATGAAAACCATTGCCCGCATCCACAGCGATTTTGCCGGTAAATTCGGCGTTCCCCGGCAGAGCGGCCTGGTGGACTCCCTGGAGGCCCTGGTGGTCTTTGAGCCGGAGTATCGCAGCGCCGATGCCCTTAGAGGGCTGGAGGGCTTTTCTCATGTGTGGCTGCTCTGGGTCTTTGACCGGGCGGTCCGGGACGGCTGGTCGCCGACGGTCCGCCCGCCCCGCCTGGGGGGAAACGTCCGGCTAGGGGTGTTTGCCACCCGCTCCCCCTTCCGTCCCAATCCCCTGGCCCTGTCGGCTGTGGCCCTGGCGGGGGTGGAGGAGACTCGGGAGTGGGGGATGGCCCTTCGGGTCCGGGGGGCGGATTTGGCGGACGGTACGCCGGTTTTGGATATCAAGCCCTACCTCCCCTATGCAGACTGCCTCCCGAAAGCCGAAGGAGGCTTTGCTGCCGCTGCGGCTGGAGAGGAGCTGGCCGTGGAGATTCCGCCGGAGCTGCTGGAGAGGGTGCCCCCCGACCGGAGGGAGGCGCTCCGGGCCGTGCTAGCCCTGGACCCCCGCCCCCGCTATCAGGAGGACCCCCAGCGGGTCTATGGCTTTGTTTTTGCCGGACTGGAGGTCCGCTTCACCGTGGAGGGAAAAACACTTCGGGTCCGGGAGGTTTTGTAAAAGAGGGGACCCGCGTCTGGCGGGTCCCCTTGGTTTTTTTGATAAGGAAGGTACGAGCGCTCACTCCAGCTTGCGCTGGAAGTTGCCGTAAACCCGGACCCGCTCCTGAACGGAGGTAAAGGCGTGGGGGTCGATTTCGTGGACGGCGTGCAGCAGCTCTTCGATTTCAAACTTGGACAGGCAGACCATCAGCACATGGATGCCCTTTCCGCTGTAAGCGCCGGTGCCCTCCCAATACGTGACGCCCCGCCCCAGCTTTTCGATGATGAAGCGGCCCAGGGCCTTCTCGTCCTCCTTGGTGAAAATCAGGGCCTGGACGCTGACATTTTGCTGATGCATCCGGTCCAGGACCATGGAGGTAAAGAAGTTGTAGATCACGGAGTAGATGGCCACCTCCGGCACAAACAGGATCAGGCAGGCGGCATAGAGGAAGAAGTTGAAGGTTAGAGAGAATTTTCCCACCGTGAACTGGCTTCCCCGTTTGCTCAGGCACAGGCCCACGATGTCCAGCCCGCCGCCGCTGCCCCCGCAAGTCAGCACGATGCCGCTGGACACTCCCACCAGGATGCCGCCCAGCAGGCAGGCGGTGAGATAGTCGTCTACGATGGGCGTCTGGGGGATGGGAATAATGCTGTAGAAAAAGGAGAAGGAGATGGTGCAGATAACCGTTTTAAAGGTCATGGCCTTTCCCAGGGTCTTATAGGCCAGAAGGAGGATAGGGACGTTGCTGAGGAAATACAGAATACCGGCGACGTCGGTGCTGCCGAAATTCAGGCCCAGCTTAGTTTGCAGCAGTGTCCGGATCAGCTGGCACAGGCCCATTAAGCCGCCGGAATACAGGTTCAGCGGAACAATGAAGAGGTTGAGCGCCAGGGCGGCGACAAATTCTCCCACCACGGCGGCCAGCAGCCGCAGCCAGCGGTTGTGCAGGGAATTGTAAACCACGTCCTTCATAATGCTCCTCCCGATCCGAAAAGTCCGCCGGCAGTGCTCAGGTTTTTCCGCGGCGCCGGAATTTTGTATACTGTTTACGATTATATCCGCTTCCAGAGGAAACCGCAAGAAGAATTCTGTGGCAAAATCACCCAATTCTTACTTGGTTTTTGACCGGTTCCGCCCAAAAGCTACAAAGCATACCGAAGGCAGCGGTAAAGCCGGTCCTTGGCCCGGCGAAGGGTCCGGGAGACGGTGGAGGGGTTGACCCCCAGCTCTCCGGCGATTTGGGGGATGTTCATTCCACGGTCAAAGTAGAGTTCCAGCATCTGCCGCTGGCGGGGGGTCAGCTCCTGTTCCCGCGCCCGGCGGAGACCGCGGCGAAGCCGGTCCAGCTGCTCGCCGTTGTCTGGGGCGTTCTGCCGGGTCCAGACGGCCAGATCTCCGATCCACTCGCTGGCCCGGGTGTCAAAGCGTGTAGTGTTCATTTTTATGATAGCTCCTGTCATAGTAATGGGCGGTCAGCACCGCCAGTTCCCTGGCCTCCCGCCATAGGGGCATTAGCTCGTCGATCCGCCGGCGGAGGCGGAACGACTCTTCTGGGTCCGCCTGTGCCTGTTCCTGGATTCGCAGCTCCACGATCCGCCCATGGATGGCCGCGGCGCTTTCCTGGTAGTTTCGGGACATTTCCGAGAGGGTCATATGCTTCGCTCCTCTCCGCAGACCTCCCGGCAGGGGGCCAGCTCCCGCCTGGCCAGCACCGGCAGGCATTCGCCGCAGGCTAGGCAGCCGCTGCAGGCCCAGTATTCCTCTCCGGAAAGAATTTCCCGCCCGCACAGCGTGCAGCGCAGCAGCCTGCGGCGATTTTGGAGTCTAATGGAAATCATTTGGATGCGCTCCTTTGAAAAAAGTTGAAATTCAGAAAAATTTTTGTTGACAAACAAGAAACCGTCTGTTAAAATAAACACTGCTGTTGGAACTGCTGGTGTAGCTCAGTTGGTAGAGCAGCTGATTTGTAATCAGCAGGCCGGGGGTTCGAGTCCGTCCACCAGCTCCACAAGTTCATATCTGTATATGGGGGAATTCCAGAGCGGTCAAATGGGGCAGACTGTAAATCTGTTGTCACTGACTTCGGTGGTTCGAATCCACCTTCCCCCACCAGCTTGGAAATTCCCCTTACCGCTGTGCTTCCCGCCCTTTTGGGACGGAAAGCTCCGCCGGGCGGGGAATTTCTTCGCTTTCAACTGCGAACCACTGTGTTGGGTTCGCAGTTGATTTTTTTGCCGGGAACGAAGGACGAGGGATGGGGCGGGACGCGCCGTTTTGTTGGCGGCTGTGTGCTTTTCGGTGGTCACTGGTGTGAAAAACTCGAACCTGAAAATTTGTTTTGGAATGGAATATAGAACAAGAATCTTGTCTGCATGTTCGATAATAGCACAAACGTTCTGGTAAGTCAAGAGGGTTTTACAAGAAACTTGTATAAATTAATTGACAGGGCTTTGAATAGCTGGTAAGATAGAAAAAGGAAAAAGGAGGGACGTTTATGACCTTTGGGGACCGGCTTCGCGCCCGCCGGGGAGAATTGGATATGACGCGGGCGGAATTGGCGGCGCTGTTGGGGATTTCTCCCTCTGCTGTGGGAAATTATGAGACTGGGGTCAGCTTTCCAAAAGAAGAGATCATGCTCCGGCTGTTTGACTGCCTGGAAATAGATCCGAATACGCTTTTTCAGGACAGCTTCCGCTTTCAAAAGCAGCCTTTGAGCCGGAAAGAACAACTGCTGCTGGAGAACTACCGGGGGTTGTCGCCACTGGGACGGGAGACGGTGCAGACGATGGTGGAGGCGCTTTGCGCCTATCGGGATGAGACGCAGACTGCCCAGGGGATGGAGGAGCCGCGGATGATTCCCCTTTACCGCAGTCCGGCCGCTGCCGGGTACGCTGCTCCGGCTTTTGGGGAGGATTTTGACTACATTGCCGTTACCGGCGACGTGCCCCCGGCGGCGGAGTTTGCCGTGCGGATTCAGGGGGACTCGATGGTTCCCTACATTGCCGATGGCGCTGTTGTGTATGTAAACCGGGACCCGCTGAAGGCGGGGGATGTGGGGATTTTCTGCGTGGATGGGGACATCTTTTGCAAGCAGTATTACCGGGATCCGGCAGGGATCGTGTATCTGTTTTCCCTGAACCGGGCCAGGGCAGATGCGGACGTGGTGCTCACTGCCGCCGGCGGACGGACGTTGGTTTGCTTTGGCCGGGTAATTCTTCGGTCTCCTCCCCTGCCGGGTCAGTGAGGCGGACGCGGCGTGGAATGCCGTACCGGGGCCTCTTGACTTTCCGGCGGTTCTATGTTACACTTTCCACAATCATGGGCCGGTGTGTCTGCCGGCGGCTTTAAAATCCATTTAGAACGGAGAAGATATTATGAAGAGAATCAAAACCCTGGAGACCCGCAGCCTCTGCGAGAGCGCCAAGAAGGGCGGCTGCGGCGAGTGCCAGACCTCCTGCCAGTCCGCCTGCAAGACCAGCTGCGGCGTCGCCAATCAGAAGTGCGAGCAGAAGTGAGCCGTTTCCAATGCGCCGCCCGGTCCGGGCGGCGCGTTTCTTTCCTGCCCGGCATGCCGGATTTCCCACTTGCGGGCGGAGGCTCCAGCCGCAAGTGGGAGCGGACGCCCGGCGGGAAGCCGCGCCGGAACGATTTTATTGAATCCCAGGAGGTTCTATGGTACATCAATATGAATTAAACGGCTATCACATCGTGCTGGACACCTGCTCCGGCGGGATCCATGTGGTGGACGAGGTGGCCTATGACGTCATTGCCCTCTGCCCGGACCACAGCGTGGAGGAGATCGTGAAGGTGCTGCTGGACAAATATGCAGGGCGCCCCGACGTTACGGAGGAGGAGATCCGGGAGTGCTTTTCCGACGTGAAGGCCCTGGAGCGGTCCGGGCAGCTCTACACCCCCGACCGCTTCGCCGGCATGGCCGGGACGTTTAAGCAGCGCTCCGGCGACGTGGTGAAGGCCCTGTGCCTCCATGTGGCCCATACCTGCAACCTCAACTGCGCCTACTGCTTCGCCAGCCAGGGGAAGTACCACGGCGAGAGGGCCTTGATGAGCTTCGAGGTGGGCCGGCAGGCCCTGGACTTCCTCATCGCGCATTCCGGGAGCCGCACGAACCTGGAGGTGGATTTCTTTGGCGGCGAGCCGCTGATGAACTGGCAGGTGGTGAAGGATCTGGTGGCCTACGCCCGTACCCGGGAGGAGTCCTGCCATAAAAAATTCCGCTTCACCCTGACCACCAACGGCATGCTCCTTGACGACGAGGTGACCGACTTTGCCAACCGGGAGATGGACAACGTGGTCCTCTCCCTGGACGGGCGGAAGGAGATCCACGACGCCCTCCGGGTGGATTGCGCCGGGAACGGCAGCTATGACCGCATTGTCCCCAAGTTTCAAAAGCTGGTCAAGGCCCGGGGGGGGACAAGGTATTACATGCGGGGCACCTTTACCCACGCCAATCCAGACTTTACGAAGGACCTCTTCCATATGGCGGACCTGGGCTTCACAGAGCTGAGCATGGAGCCGGTGGTCTGCGCGCCGGGGGACCCGGCGGCGCTGACGGCGGAGGATTTGGAGATTGTGAAAGGACAGTACGAGCTTCTGGCGAAGGAGATGCTGAAGCGCCGCCGGGAGGGCCGGCCCATTACCTTCTACCATTACATGCTGGATTTGACCGGGGGTCCCTGCGTCTATAAGCGCATCTCCGGCTGCGGCTCCGGAACGGAGTATATGGCCGTCACCCCCCAGGGGGACCTCTATCCCTGCCACCAGTTCGTGGGGGAGGAGGCATACAAGCTGGGAGACGTGTGGCAGGGCGTCGTAAACACGGCCCTGCGGGAGGAGTTCCGCTCCTGCAATGCCTATGCCCGGCCGGAGTGCGCCGGTTGCTGGGCCAAGCTCTATTGTTCCGGCGGCTGTGCCGCCAACGCCTATCATGCCTCCGGTTCCATCCGAGGCGTGTACGCAGCGGGCTGCGAGTTGTTCCGCAAGCGGATGGAGTGCGCCATCATGCTCCAGGCCGCCCTGGCGGAAGAGGCGGAGGCATGACCACTCCGGTCGCGGACTTTCTCCGGCGCTATCAGAAGGCGGATAAATGCCGCTTCCACATGCCGGGGCACAAGGGGGCCGGGGCGCTCGGCTGCGAGGCGTGGGACATCACGGAGATCCCCGGGGCGGACTCCCTCTATGAAGCGTCCGGCATTCTTGCGCAGAGTGAGCGCAATGCCGCCGCCCTCTTCGGCTCGGGGGCTACCTTCTACTCCACGGAAGGCTCCAGCCAGTGCATCCGGGCCATGCTGTGCCTGGCCCTGCAAGCCCGCCCTGCCGGGACGCCGCCGGTGGTGCTGGCCGCCCGGAATGCGCACAAGGCCTTTGTCTACGCCGCGGCCCTGCTGGATTTCGAGATTGCATGGCTGTGGCCGGAGGGGGACGCCCCCCTCTGTGCCTGCCCTGTCACGGCGGTGGGGCTGGAGCGGGCCTTAGCCGCCCTGAGCGCCCCGCCTGCCGCCGTTTACGTAACCAGCCCCGACTATCTGGGGAATATGGCGGACCTGCCCGCCCTGGCGGAGGTCTGCCGCCGCTATGGAACCCTGCTTCTGGCGGACAACGCCCATGGGGCGTATCTTCGCTTTCTCAGCCCCTCCCTCCATCCTCTGGACCTGGGGGCGGACCTGGTCTGCGACTCTGCCCACAAAACCCTTCCGGTTCTCACCGGCGGGGCGTACCTGCACGTCGCCAAAACTGCGCCGGCGGTGCTGCGGGACCGGGCCAGGGCGGCCCTGGCCCTCTTTGGCTCCACCAGCCCGTCTTACTTGACGCTATCGTCCCTGGATTTGTGCAACGCCTATCTCGCCGGAGAGGGGGCGGATGGCATCCGCGCTGCCGCCGGGAGAATGGCCGCGCTGAAGCGGGATCTGGCCGGAGGGGGCTGGACTTTCGCGGGGACGGAGCCGCTGAAGCTCGCCTTGGACGCGGCCGCCTTTGGGTGGACGGGGTTTTTCACGGCGGAGCGTCTTCGGGCGGGGGGCGTTGAGCTGGAATACGCGGACCGGGACTTCGCGGTGCTGATGGCCTCCGGCTCTACGGACGAGAAGGCGTTTCTTCGCGTGGCGGACGTCCTTCAAAGCGCCGTCCCGGGGCGGCCGGTTCCCCGTCCCGCCCTGCCCCCGGCGAAGGGAGAGCGGGTCCTAACTGTGCGGCAGGCCCTGTTCGCCCCGCAGGAGACGGTTCCGGCGGAGAAAAGCCTGGGGCGAATCTGCGGTGCGCCCACGGTGAGCTGTCCCCCGGCGGTGCCCGTTGCGGTGTCCGGGGAGCGGATCGGCGCGGAGGCCGTGAGGCTGTTTCAATATTACGGCGTGGAGGCTGTGGACGTTTTAAAGGACTGAAAATCGAAAAATGAGGCACACTAGGCAGTGCCGCCCCGTTCCCCCGGGAGCGGGGCAAATTTTTGGATTGAATAGGAGAATGCTTTATGAACGCGACGGTCAATGAAAGCTGCATCGGCTGCGGCCTGTGCGCCGGGAACTGCCCGGAGGTCTTCAACATGGGGGACGACGGGTTCGCCCACGGCGGAGAGATCCCCGACAGCGCCATGGACGCGGCCCAGTCCGCCAGGGACGAGTGCCCGGTCAGCGCAATCAGCATCGGATAAACGGCAAGGCCCGCGTCCCGGAAATCCGGGCGCGGGCCTTGCTTCAGGGAATCAGGTGTTGTCCCGTCGGATGGGTTCGCGCAGGATGAGCCGCCGCAGGGCCTGGCCGTGGAAGGGGATCAGGGGATAGAGATAGCCCCTGCCCACCAGGGGCTTCGTAGTGGACAGCAGGACCAGGATGCCCAGGATGCCCAGGCTGTAGCCCCAGACGTCGAAAAGGGCCGTCAGCAGCAGCAGCACCACCCGCAGCAGCTTGAACGCATAGCCCATTTCGTAGCTGGGCTGGGCGAAGCTGGCCACGGATACAAAGGCCATATACACCAGCACCTCCGGCCCCAGCCAGCCCGCCTGGACGGCGAAATCGCCCAGGATCAGCGCGCCCAGCATGGAGAAGGAGTTGGACAGGGAATCCGGCGTGTTCAGGGACGCCAGCTTCAAAACGTCGATCAAAAACTCCACTACCAACAGCTGCCACAAAAGGTCCAGGGATGCCGGCTCCGGCGAGGACAAAAACTCCAGCCACTGGGGAAGCCGCCCGGATTCCTTCACAATCAGATACCAGGTGGGCGTAATGAGCAGGGAGATCAGGAACACGATAATGCGCAGAAGCCGCAGGTAGGTCCCCACCAAGGGCGGGAAATAGAATTCGTTGGCCTCCTGGGTGAAGTCAAAGAACGTCGTGGGCAGGATCATCACGGATGGGGAGTTGTCCACCATCAGCACCACGCTGCCCTCCATGACGCTGGCGGCGGCGCTGTCGGGCCGCTCCGTATAGCGGACCTTGGGGAAGGGGTTGTACCATTGCTTGGGGCGGATGGCCTCCGCCACGCTCTCCTGGGCCATGGAGAGGGAGTTCACGTCAATGGCATGGAGCTTGGATCGGATCTGCTCCAGCAGCTCGGGGTCCGCCTTGTCGTCCAGATAGCACAACACCGCGTCGGTATGGGAGCGCCGGCCCACCTTCACGCCCTCCATGGTCAGGTGGGGGTCCCGGATGCGGCGGCGGAGCAGGGCCATGTTCGGCACCACCGCCTCCACGAAACCGTCGTGGGAACCCCGGAGGACCTTGCCGTCCGGCGGCTCGTCCACCCCCCGGCTGGGGTAGTCTTTGGCGTCGATCTGCGCCCCGCCGGCAAGACCCTCCACCAGGAGGAGGGTCTTGCCCATGAAAACGGAGGTGAGTATCTCGCTTACGTCAAAGCCCACGTCCACCTCGGAAAAGGTGATAAAGCGGTCGGCAAAGTCCTGCATTTCCCGGAGACCCTCCAGGGCGTCCGGGGGCTGGGAGAGCCAGAAGGCCCCCATGCGCTCCAGGGTTTCGTCCTTGCCGTAGCCGTCCACCACCCAGATCCGCGCCCGGCGGCCGCCGATGACGTAGTCCCGGCTCACCATGTCCACGCTGCGGCCAACCCCCAGGGCCTGGTCGAGCAGGCGGACATTTTCCATGTAATTGTCTGATAGCTTTTCCATGCGCCACCTCCAAGAATGGGGGTAGTATGTGCCGGAAAGGCGGGGATTATCCGCGGCGGGCGCCGCGAAAAGCGGAAGCCGCCGCTTTGTCAGGCGGCGGCTTCCGGATGGCTTGCACGCTGTGCGGGAGGGAATGTGTTCCGCTTACAGCTCTCCCGGCACAAAGCCCAGGCCCTTTTGGATGCGCTCCATGGTTTCGCCGTCGAAGCGGTAGGTCAAATCCCGAATACCGATGGTGGAACCCTTTTTCCGGTACAGCCACAGCACGGCAGAATTTCGGACCCGCTGCTTGGCGGTAAAGCCCTGACCGCTTCCGGGGATGAAAATGACGTCCTTCAGGTTGCTGTAGGATACCCGCTTGCTGCCAATGACCGCTCCCCGCTCGTAAAAGCGCGCGGCGTCCCCTCCGATCTTCTTGGGGATTTCCACCAGCAGCGGGCCGAACTCCCCGTCCGGGGAGCCGGAGGCCCCTGGGCCGTCCCACTCCAGGACGTATTGCCCGCCGTGGCGCGCCGCCTGGGCCTCGGCCCCGGAGAGACGTTGGGATTGGCCTTTGTTCCAGACCCGCACGATGGCGGTGACCATCCAGATGAGGAAGACGATGATCAAGACGAACATGATTGCGTTAAACATCCGATTCACTCCTTGTTTGTATTGGTGGGAAATACGCTGCTGAACTTCCGCTCCTTCCTGTTTGTTTTCACCACAGCGGGCGCGGGGGGCGGGCGGCCCCCTTTGCTCCGCCGGGTGAAAAACAAAAACGCCGCGCAGGATTTTGAACCCTACACAGCGCAAGACGCAAACGCCTTTCATGCAAACACAAACATAAAGAATACAACAACAAAACCCGCCCCTTGCGTGAATGGCCGGGTTGCCGTATAATATCCTATGCGGTGCGGCCTTTTGGCCATTGTGTAGGTGGTCTCAGCACCTGTGCAGGCCTGCGGGTGTTGGACGCGCCCGCAGGCTGCCGCATTTTTGTTTTTCAAGTCGATTATAGCAGGATTTTCCCGGCAATGCAAGTCCCTTCCAGGGCGTTCAGCCCTCCCGCTCCTTCCAAAGGGCCACCAGGGTCCCGTTCAGTTCTGCCCCCAAAATCAGGACAGTCGCGGACATATACAGCCAGATCATCAGCACCACGACGGTGCCGATGGAGCCGTAAAGCAGGGAGTAGTTGGCGAAATTGTCTACGTACATGGCGTACAGCCAGCTCAGGGCCATCCAGACCGCCAGGGCCGCCAGGGTTCCGGGCCACAGGTTCCGCCAGGGCTGGCGGGTGTCCTGTGCCAGGGCGTAGAGGAAGAACAGGGCGAAATAGCCCACCACCGCCGCCGCCGGAAAGCGCATCCTGGCCCACAGCTCTGCCAGGAACAACGGCAAACGGAAGTTTCCCACGGCGTAGCTCAGCAGCCGGTCCCCCACGGTCATCAGCGTCAGCGTCAGGGCGATGGCGGAGATCAGGACCACGGTGTAGAGCAGCGTCTTCAGCCGGTGGACCACCGCCCGCTTGGGAGGACCCAGGTGATAGGCCGTCCGAACGGAGACCATCAGGGCGTTTGTGGCCCGCATGGGGAACCAGATGGAGAAGAACAGCCCGAAAAACAGCAGCTGGGGGCTGGGATTCGCCCCTACGTGAAGGAGATAGGCCCGGATGATGTCCACCACGTCCCGGGGCAGGAACTCCCCCAGGGCCAGAAGGATGGCCGTGACGTTCAGGTCCAGCAATCCCAACAGGGCGCTGATGAAAATGAGGAAGGGGAAGATCATAAACAGCAGGTAGAAGGCCAGAGCAGCGCTTTGGACCCCCACCCCGTGGCGGAAATAGCGCTGAGCCAGCAGGTATATGCCCCGTGAGAGCCGTCGGGTCATGCCCGCACCACCTTTCCAAGAGAGTAAAGAGCGGAGATTTTTGGCGCGGAAGCGGAAGGACCCGGTCCCCTCTTCCCGCTCCTTCCGGGAAAGCTCATTCCCAGGTTTCCCACACCTCGGGGTGGTAGCCCACGGTGGCCTCCCGGCCGTTGCGGACGATGGGGGTCTGGAAGAGGACGGGATTTTCCAGCAGCTTCTCCTCCTGGGCGGCGGGGGTGACATAGGCCATGAACAGCTCCTCATAGGCCCGGCATTTTGCGTTTACCAGGGCCTCGAAGCCAACTTTCTGCTTGACGGATTGGTACTCTTTGGGGGATAATCCTTTTGAGGGGAGATCGATGTACTGAAACTTAATCCGGCGCTCTTTAAACCAGCGCTGGGCCTTCTTGGTGTCAAAGCACTTGGAGGAGCCGAAAATCTGAATATTCACGCCGCATTCTCCTTTCATTTTATTATAAACCGCAGGGAGGGATTTTTTATGACGGAAGCAGTCGGAACGCTGAAGGAGTGGGTAGAGGCGTCCAGCCGCATCGTGTTCTTCGGCGGAGCGGGGGTCAGCACGGAGTCCGGCATCCCGGATTTCCGATCCACCGGTGGGCTTTACCACCAGGAGTGGCAGTATCCGCCCGAGGTCATTTTAAGCCATACTTTTTACAAAAGCAACCCCGAAGAGTTTTTCCGCTTTTACCGGGCAAAGATGCTGGCTCCGGAGGCCAAGCCCAACGCCGCCCACAGAAAGCTGGCGCAGTGGGAGGCGGCGGGGAAGCTGACCGCCGTCGTCACCCAGAATATCGACGGCCTCCACCAGGCCGCCGGCAGCAAGCACGTCTGCGAACTCCACGGTAGCGTCCACCGCAACTATTGCGAGAGGTGCAGAAAGTTCTACGGGCTGGACGCCATTCTCCACTCCTCCGGGATTCCCCGGTGCAGCTGCGGCGGGATTATCAAGCCGGACGTGGTGCTCTATGAAGAGGGGCTGGACCAGGGCACCATGTCCGACGCTGTGCGTGCCATTGGTCAGGCGGACTTGCTCGTCATTGGCGGAACCTCTCTGAACGTCTACCCTGCCGCTGGGCTGATCAACTACTACCGGGGAGAGCGGCTGGTCCTCATCAATCGATCCGCGGTGGCCCGGGATCTGGACGCCGGGCTGGTAATCACGGAACCCATCGGCGAGGTGATGGCACAGTTGTAATGAGACGTCCCCCTCTCCGCCAGGCGGAGAGGGGGACACAGGCGCCCGGGAGGAAAAATTTCGGGAAAAAGCGAAAATGGGTGTTGACAACGGGGGCGGTTCTGGCTATAATAAGCACGCAGTCTTTTCTGGGGGATGTTTTTACGCGGCTGTGCTGGAACTGGTAGACAGGCCAGCTTGAGGTGCTGGTGTCAAATCGACGTGTGGGTTCAAGTCCCGTCAGCCGCACCACCGTCCTTCCAGAGAGGATGTTCAACACCATGCGCGAGTGGTGGAATTGGCAGACTCGCTAGATTCAGGTTCTAGTGTCCTTTACGGACGTGCGGGTTCAAGTCCCGCCTCGCGCACCAGGATGAGGGTCCCGTCTCCCACGGGGCGGGACCCGGATTCATCCGTCTGGAAGGCAAAAGTTCATATGGATGCGCGCGAGTGGTGGAATTGGCAGACTCGCTAGATTCAGGTTCTAGTGTCCTTTACGGACGTGCGGGTTCAAGTCCCGCCTCGCGCACCAGCTCAGAAATTTCCACTACCGTTCCGTTTCCGGCTTTGCCGAAAACTGCACTCCAGTGGGAATTTCTTCGCTTTCGGCCCCGACTCGCTTCGCTGAACTCGGGGCCGAGAGGACGGGGGATGCGACGCGGCGGCCCGGGAAGACAGGAGGCATGATGGAATATTCGGCGGAGGAACTGACGGAGGCGAGGCGGCAGATCGGCTCCACCTTGCATAAGCTGCAAAGGGCTGTTGAGACGCTTCGGGCGAAGCCGGACCCGGAAAAATATCGATCCCAGATTACCCTGGCCGTCCGGCGGATAAAGGCCCTTGAAATCGCGAACCATCTTATCGAAGCCGAGCTGGAGCGTGGCTCGGTGGAGGAAAAGCATTAGGAGGCTGGCCATATTGGCCAGCCTCCTTGATTATTATAAAGACTCCTCTTCCGGCGGGATTGCCAGGGGAAGCGTCTCCCAGGTGTAGGATTGTTCCTCCACAAAGGCCCAGGTGTATTCCGCCCGGTGGCACGCCTCCCAGGTGAGGTAGCGCAGGTGGAACTCCACGCCCAGGTGGCAGGGGAGGATGTCCAGGATGATGCGCTGAATCTGGTCAAAGTCCCGGGGCACGCCCGCCGTTCCGGGGAATTCGACCCGGACCTGGTTTGTTCCCGTCTCAATGGCCCTGGCCCGAATGCCGCAGCCGCTGATGGTGCGGTTGATGGCCTCGGGTGTCAGGCTGTCGCCGTCGATTTGCAGGAGGGCCGCAATGGCGTCCCTGCGCTCTTGCAGCGTGGTGGAGGCGGGACGGCGGAGGAACAGCGCCTCCCGGCGGCGCAGGCCCTCGCCCTCCGCCGTGGCGGTGACAGACTCCCGTTCCACGTCCTCCAGGCGCTCTGCGGCGAGGTCCATCTCCCCGCCCAGGGCGTAAAGCTCCGCGCCGCTGAGGGAGTCTTTGTCCAGGCGGTAGACCCCCAGCGGGGCCAGCAGCGCCTTTAAATATTCCTCGTACACGCTACACCTCCGCCAGCTCCGTGACCTCCAGCGTGCCCAACACCGGCAGCACGGTGCTGTCGGCGGGGAGATCCGCCGCTGGGGAGGCGAAGCGGTAATTTGCCACGCCCTCCAGATCGTAGAGCCGGTTTCCCAGCTCCGCCAGAAGCACGGCCCGGCCCAGCAATCGCCCGCCGAAGAACCCGGCGATAGCCTGCCTGGCGGATTCCAGCACGGCGTCCTTGTCAGCCCCCTCCTTGGGAGCCACGGCCACGGCCACATTCACTGTTTTGGTGGTGGGAGCCAGCACTGTCACCGTCACGGCGATTTCTCGCTTTTCCTGGAACTCGGCCTCCAGCCCCTCCAGCAGCGCCGTGTCCGGCAGGCCCTTCTCGCCGGTGACGTATACGTGCACCGTGCCTGGCCCCTCGGCCCGGCCCACGGCCTTGGCGGCGGTTACGCCGGGATAGCTCATGGCGGTGGTCTCATACCAAGCCGTGTTGGCACCGTTGGGCAGGCGCTGGTAGCTCTCCAGGATGCGGGCGCGGAAGGACGAGTCGTCCTCGCTGTCGCTGCCGCCGGTGAAGGCCCCCGGGTTTGTCACCGCCGTCACGGCCACAGGGCAGGCTGTCAAAAACGCTACGGCCCCCGGTGGCAGGTTTCCCGCCGCCCCAGGCTCCACCGCCTCGGCGGGGGCGTCGGCGTACAGCTCCCCGGCGGCAATCACGGTCTCCCCGGTGGTCCGAACCCGGACCTCCCCCGCCGTCATGCACACGGTTCCGGCCTGGATGACGAGGTCCATTGCCGCCGCGGATTCGATAGAAAAGCGCAGCGTCCCTGCAGCCCGGGTGGCGGGCAGGCGCTTCAGGCCCCGCATAGTCCCGTGGCGGTCCAGGTAAATTCCCTGGGCTGTCTGAGGGAAGCTCTGGTCCAGCACCCACTCGGCCTGGGCCTCCAGGGCCTGAAGCTCCGCTGCGGCCGCCCACAGCCGGACGGCCAGATCGCAGCCCGCCTCCGGCGCAAAACCGGCCCGCTCCGCGAAGCGGGCCAGCATTTCCTCGTAAATGGTTTCAATACTCCGCAATCTTCTCTCCCCCTATAGCAAAACCTCTACCGTCACCGGCAGTGGCTCCCCCTCATAGCGGAGGAAAGCACTTACCGCCGCCGTGTTATCCCGGCCCGGTTCCAGCGTCACGTCCTCCACCGTCACCGGCTCCTCCGCCAGGGCCTCGGCCACGTATTGCCGGGCGGCGGCCCTGCGCCCCGCCGCGGGGACGCTGCCCAGCTCCCACAGCCGGCTCCCCAGGCTCTCCCAGAAGGGGAAGGCCCCCCGCCGGGCGGTCAGGCGGAAGAGAACCCGCTGCAGCAGAGCCTCCCGTCCGCGGACGCGCTTCAGCCCGCCTGCGCTGTCGGCCACATAGTCTCCCTCTCTCAGCTCCAGTTCCACTGAGCATCCTCCTTTGTCAGCATTCACAGGGCTGGTAGGGCTTCCCATTCACAGCCAGCTCGCCGGAGATGGACACCTTCCCGCCCTGGATTTCCACGCTGCCGTCCTGCCGGAGGTAGATGGAATTTCCGCCGGGGCCATAGAGATAGACTTCTCCGGGCCGGAGGCTCACCGGCGCCTTGGCGGGCCGCGCCCCGGCCACGCACTGCTCCTCGCCGCCGGGTCCGCCCTTGATGACCAGTACCGCCGTTCCGCTGTCCGGCGTCCATAAATATCCCCCGGGTCCGTATACCGGCAGGTCCCGGACCTCCCCCCGGGTAATCACGCCCACCCGTTCCCCGGCAATGGTGGTTACGCCCAAATCCGCGTCCGCCGTTGCACCGGCGGGCTTCATCTGTTTTGAAAGCCACATTGATATTTCCTCCATTTCCCCGCATTCAAAGGGGCTTCAGCGTCAGAGCCGCCGTGGCTCCGTTTTGTCCGTCAAATCGGTTCTCAGCCTCCGCCACCCGAAAGGTACCGTCCAGTCCCATCCGATCCAGCCGGAGGGCCGCGCGGTCCCCCGGAAAGGCCAGAAAGCTCCCGGGCAGTGTGATTTCCACAGTCCAGGCGTCCTCCTGGGAGCGCTGAATTTGGTATTCCCCCGTGTAACGCATAGCGGCCCAGGTGCTCTGGCCCGGCGTGTAGACCACCCGGCGGCACTGACCGCCCCGGCGGATCCTGTCCTGGTTTTTCACGGAGAAGGAGCGGTTGCGGGTCTTGTCGATGACCAGGGCCTCCGTCACCACGCCATAGTAGTCCTCCCGCAGGACGCAGCGCAGCACCGGGTCCTTCTCGCCCAGGGAGAGGGTTCGCCCGGGGGTTTCCGGCCTGGCCAGCAGCTCCCCCTCCCGGCTGAACCGGGGAGAGAAGCCCCCATAGGTCCGGCAAAAACCCTCCACGGCCTTCCACTGGCTGGCGCCCGCCGCCACGGTGTAGGCGGAGCTGGCCCGGATTTCGGACGCCGCCCGGCAGGTTAGGCCATAAGGTTCGGCGTGGTTGCTTAAGATTTCCGTCAGCGTGGCGGCCTGATAGGTGACGGGCCGGGACTCGTTGTCCAGCAGCCGGGCGGCGTAGCCCCGCCCGGTGATGGAGGCGGTCAGACCGCCGCCGTCCAGCTCCACGGTGTATTCGTCCACGATGCCCCGGAGCATCACCGCCCCGTTTTCCGCCGCGGTGAAGCCCGCAGCCATGCGCAGCGCCGGGGCCATTTCCCTCCGGTAGAGGAAGGAGACGGAGAAGCTGTCGCAGGGCACGGTGCCCGTGTGCGTAATCTGCCAGCTCAGCAGCGCCGGCAGCTCATAGACCTGATGGTCCGCTGTGTAAATCCGGCCCGTCATGGAATCCGCACCGCCTCTCCGGGATAAATGAGATTTGGATTTTTGATTCCGGGGTTCGCCCGGAGCAGCTCGGCCAGCTCCACGCCGTACTGCTTGGCAATTCCCCAGAGGGTGTCCCCTTTCCGGACGGTGTGCGCCCGTTCCGTCTGCCCGGCTCCGGCGGCAGTCCCGCCGGAGCCGTCGCCGTTCTCCGCCGGAATCTCCGCCCATCCGTCGTTATAGCCGCTCCAGTCCTCCCAGAACTCAAAGCGGTAGCGCACGAAATCCGGCAGCGGCTCCTCCACCATCTCCAGCGAGGCGAAATAGGCCCGTTCAGCCGGCCAGACCGGGTGAACCAGTAATCCCGCCCCATCCTCCTGAAAGACCCCGGCCAGCCGCCGGAACTGCGTATAGGCGTCCGCCCCCACGAAAGTGCCCTCCCCCTTCAGCACCCGGTAGGAGCCGCCCAGCTCCTGCATAACGCACCGCCCAAAGGGCACCTGGTGAACGGCGATCCGCCGCCGGTGCTCCACCGTATAAACCTCCGGGTTGTGAGGCCACGTAAAATCCTTAAACCGCATAGGCGTCAGCCGCACGCCCGATCCCCCCTTCTTGACCCGCCCGCCGGAGCGCCGCTCCGGCGGGCGAATCCATCAATATATCGTAAAGCCGCCGTCATAACGCCTGGCATCCCGCTGGACCGCTCTGGACAGCGCTCTTGCGCCGTCCTCGGTCTTTGCTTCCCCGGCGTAGCGGCCTGCACTCCAGGGTCCAGTCCCTCCGGTCAGTTCCAGACTCTGGAAGACCGGCAGCCCGTCCTGCCCCGGCGCTTGTACCGCTTTCCCGCTGCTGCTGCGAAACTGCGCCGCCCGCAGCGGGTCCCTGGCGGCGGCGTTATTGTTTTTCCCGGCGGCCTCCCCGCCGTGGAAAGCCCGGGCGAAGGCCGCCTCCCCGCCCACAGATGCTCCGGCAATGGTTTCCCCGGCCATTGCCTCTCCGGCCGCTCGCGCAAGAAGAACGTCATCCAGTTCTCTTTCCGCCCGCCGTCCCGCCGCAGCGTCGCCTGCGGCCTGTCCGCCGCCCCTGCCGGAGCCGCTCCGGCCCGCCTCCGGCGCACGGCTCCCTCTGCCGGGGAATTTACCTGCCGCACCTTGCCCGTCCCTGCCGCCTCCTGCTGGTTCAGGGAACTCCGCGCCCCAGCTCTTGCGCTCCAGGACCTCCGCCGCAGCCTCCGCGCCCAGAATTTCCTCCCAGGCGCTCGGCGGCAGCCTTGTATCTCTACGGTGGCTAGAATCCCCCCCGGCGCGGTGGGCCACCATCCGGGGACCCGTCCCCTCCTCTGGGACCCTCTCTTGGTCCCAAACGGCAGCCTGTCCCATGCCGGTTTTCCGCACCGCCTGGGCAGAGTCCTCTGCCGGACTCCGCTGTACCGGACCCTGGGGACCCGTGTCCCCCTCTGCCGCCCCGCCGCCCAGCAGCAGCGCCGCCAGCGCGGCCCGCTGCCGCTTCAGCTCCCATCCCGGATAGTCCATGCCTGTCACTCCCCCCGCAGCGCCGCGAAGCGCGCCAAATCAAATACCGGATTTTCCTCCGGCTCGCCGCCCCGGGGCGGCTGGCCCTCCGCCAGCCGCCGCAGAAGCTCCTCCATCTCGCGCCCAGTGAGATCGCTCAAGGCTTCGCTGCTGCCGGCGTAGACCGGCTCTCCCTGGAAGTGGCAGCACTCCGCCAAAATTTCGCCGTTGCACTGCAAGACCCGCTCCAGCGGGTCCTCGATTTCCCGGCAGGCCCGCCACAGCTCCAGCAGCCGCCCTGCGCTCAGGGGCCGCAGCTCATCCATGGTTCTCATACGGAGGTTTCGATTCGCTTAGCCGCCACCACAGTGACCTTTTCCGCCACCATAGCGTTGAGCTGTCCATCCTCCTGGATGCCGCTCCACTGGCAGCCGCTGTAGATGATTCGCCGGTCCGGCTTGCAGATGACCAGGGAAAAGTCGGCCAGGTCGTAAAAGTTGATCCCATCGGATACGGCGCTGTCCGTGGCATAGAGCCTGGTCAGTTCCAGGGTATAGCGTTTTTGCCCCTCGATCGTGGCCACCGGCTCGCTCTCGCCGAAGGCTTCCACGCTCTGGGAGGTCTTAGAGGCTTTGGCGGTGTAGCTCTGCACCACCGCCACCTTTTTGCCGTCCATCTCCAGATAGATGTCCGAGCTGGTGGGAAAACCGTTCATTGCATCTCACCGTCCCTTTCTCAAATTTCAATGTGTACGGTCAGCCGCACCTGGTTCAGCCCATGGGCCACGGAGAAGCCGAACTCCACCAGGCACACGGTGGGGTCCTCCTCAGAGGGAGCCACGCTCACGCCGTCATAGCCGTCGATGACCTCTGCCGCCCGCTTCTTCTCCAGCTCCACGATAACCTGAGAGCGGATTGCGGCGCGGCTTCTGGCATTGTTTTTGCTCCGGGCGAATTTGCTCCGGATTGCGTTGCGCACAGCTGGGATCACGTCGTCCACGATTAAAATGGTGGTCAGTTCCCGCCAGGTAGCGTCGGCGGTGCCGCCGGTGGTGGTCCGGGTTGTGATGCCCCGCACGGGGGACACCACGCCGCCCACGCACTCCAAGGGGGTGACGCCGCCCCGGACGAGCCGGTCGATGTCGCCGTCGTCATAGTTCTGAGCCAAGCCGCCCAGGCCCCTCACCTCGCCGCCGTTCAGGGGGATCGCCGGGTCCCCGCCTGCGGCCAGGGCCGCCACCGCTGCGGCGGCAAAGACGCCGGAGAGGGTCTTCCCGCCGCTGTCCAGGGCGTCGGGGCCCACCAGCACTATGCGTTCGCTGTTCAGTTCCGCCGCCCGGGCCACCAGATCCTCCACGTCCGCGCCGCTGCATCCCACAACGGCGATCCGCTCATGCCGGAGGGCGGAGGCGTCCTCCACGGCAGTCCGCAGGGCCTTTTGCACATCGGCCTCGCCGCTGTCGCAGACCAGCACCTGCACATCCTCCTTTCCCAGGGCGGCGAAGGCGTTTTGATAGTCCTCCACGCCGCCCGTGTCCGCCACGCGCACCGCCGTCACCTTGGATGCGCCGTTGGCGAACAACAGCCGCAGGATTGCGGCCATGCCGGAGGCGGCGTCCTCGCCAAAGGCCGCTGCCCCGGCGGCGTAGCCGGTCACCGTCACCGGAGTGCCAACGCTGCCCTTTGCCGCCTTGGCAGCCACCCCGATTGCCCGGGCCGCCCGTCCGCCGGACACCACCGAGGACGTGTCATAGACCGAGTATACCCCCGGCCGCTCATGGATTTCGCTCATGTTGCATGACCCCTTTCAAAATAAAATCCAGGAAGGTTTCGCCTTCCTCCCCGGCCTCCGCCAGGAACAGTGCCTCACACCGCAGCTTTCCCCTCCGAAGGAACAGCCCGGTCTCCTTCTCCCAGGTCAGGGCCTCCCAGCTCAGTTCTCCAGGCCGGATGCCCTCCGGCAGTCCGCCCAGCAGCACTGCCGAGGCGGTTTCGCCGCCGCCCTCGCAGACAGCGGCCCGCCCGGCCCGGATATCCACCGTGATCACGCCCTCCAGGCGCTTGCCGTAGACCTCCCGGACCTGTCCGGATTCCTCCTGCCGCTGGCCCAGATAGCCGCAAAAGCCGATATGCTTTCCCTCCATAGCGCCCACGGCCACCGTGGCCAGCGGGATTTTCCGCTCGTCGGCCCACTTGGCGGGGAAGGCGGCCTCGGCCTCCAATCCCCCGTCCCGGAGCGCGCCGATGACCGCGTCGCGAATCTGCCTCAGTTCCTTCATTCCGTCTCCCTTGCCCGTTCCAGCACGGCCCGCCAGTGGCAGAGCGCCTGCCCGATGTAGTGGGGCCGCCCGCTCCGCACCCGGAAGCGCCGCCCATTCCAAAGTACCGTATCCCCGCTCTTCACGGCGGCCCGCCCCAGATAGAGCCACAGCCGTCCGTCCAGCCAGCCGATGGCGGCGGTTTCGGGCACGGCCTCGTCCCGCTCCCGGATAGGCTGCAAAAAGGCCCGGACGCGCTCCGTCTCCCCCTCCCGGCGCACCACCTCGGCCTCCTGGCCATAGCGGCGCAGGATTTCCTCCACCCAGCGCGTCATCCCCGGACCCCCTTTGCCCAGAGGTCCGTGGCGCGCACATAGGGTTCCATCAGCCGCTCTGCGGCCCGGCGGAGTTCCGCCGCAGCAGCGGCCCGCTCCTGGCCGCCGGGGGCCTTGACGGAGATATCCCCGGCGGAGAAGGAGACGCTTCCGCCCTCGCCTGCCGCCAGATCTGCTGCCGCCGTGAAGGCGGCGGCGCAGGCCAGTGCCTCGCCGCAATCCCCCAGGGAAACGCCCCTGCGCAGACGGCCCTGCCAGGCCAGCTCTGCGGCGGCGCAGAGGGGTTCCAGCAAAACCCGCTCCGCCTCCCCGCCCCCTGCCGCAGCCAGGGCCAGCTCCAAAATCCGCTCCCTCACGCCGCCGCTCCTCTCAGGTCTCGTCCGTCCCGCCGCTGGCAGAGGTGAGCTTCAAAGCCCGGGACGCGCCGGTGAAGAGCTTGGCAAAGCCGGAAATGGACGTGATAGCCGCCCGTTCCAGCTGCCGGTCGATGAGCTTGTCGTATTCCACCAGCACGTCGCCGCTGAGGACCTGTTCCAGGGCGTAGTTCCGGTCGAGGCCGATGAGGGTGCCCGCAGGCATGGCGCTGGTGCGCAGCAGCTTGGCGCCCAGAGGCGTGGACAGCGTGCCGGTGCCCTGGAAGTTCAGCCCGGTCAGGGGGTTTTGAAGTTCCTTGAGCCGCAGCAGCTTCAGCATGGTGTCGCCGCCCACGAGAAGTGTGTTCATGGTATAGGGGTCAAACCCGCTCCAGAACTCCAGCAGCGCGTCATAGGTCAGCTCGCCGCTGACGCTGGCGGCTTCGGCGGGATTCTGGTTGCCGTCGCCTTCCAGCAGCACCTTGACCGCGTCCTGCAAGTGCATTTTGCCGATGTACGCGCCGATCTGGCGCAGCGTGACGGAAAAGAGGTCCAGCCGCTGGAAGCGGACGGCCTCATAGGAGGCCACCAGCATTCTGCCCCGCTTGTGGAGCTTGACCAGGTTCTCTTGGGTTTTCAGCACGGTTTCCGGGATGGCCTTGCCCTCCTCCACCGGCAAAAGCTTCTTGTCGTCCTCGGTGGGATTGGCGGCGATGGAGCGGTAATCCATCCCATCGAACTTGGTGACAGTGGCGGTGATATGGGGCAGGATGCCCTCCTCCTCCAGACCCTGGCGCACCACCCGGGACACAAACTCGGGAAACAGCACCGAGGACTCGGTGGTGTGGAAGAACTTCTCCACCTGGTCGCTGTCCGCGCCCTTGACGTGGATGTCGAAGCGCTTCAGCTGCCGCTGAAAAGCATCCAGTCCCTCCAAGGGAGTCCCGCGATAGCGCTCGCTGGGGTCCAGCTCCTCCAGCGTCCGGGTGAAGCTCTTCCCGCTCTGGCCGTACATGCCCTTTTCCAGCCGCACGTTCTCAAAATGATAGCTCATAAGTCTTTCCTCCTTATAATTCCGCTCAAACCAAAAATGCAGACGCATCCTCCGCCGGCCCCGTGTTCTGCCGCCTCAGCTGCACCGCCGCAGGGAACCGCCTGGCCGCCCTGATTTCGTAAGCCTTTTTCAGCTCCAGCAGCTCCGGCTCCTCCAGCCGCTGCGCGGCCTGGGCGAAGATAGCCCCGTCCAGGGCGTCATCGGCCAGCATTGCCAGCCGGGCCACCTCCTGTCGCAGTTCCCGAAGGTACTTCCGCCCCAGGGCGGCCTCCTTGCGCAGGCCGTCATCACCGTTCCGTTCCTGGGCGAAGTGCTTAAGAATACCCGCCCGCCTCTGGGCCGGCACGGCCACGAAGGACCACTCATAAGCGTCCGTCACATCCTTCAGCTCCGCGAAGCACAGCCTCCCGTCATAGACCTGTCCCCGCACATGGGCGCAGCCGCCGTTTTCCGCGCCGCAGATGGAGCATACGCTCCGCGCCGCGCTGCAACCGACGCTGACCTCTTTTTTGATGCCGCCCTCGATTTCGGCGATCAAATCGCCGTTCTTCTCGGTCCGCAGCAAGTAAGCCCAGCCCTTGAGCCACCGGTAGCTGTCGCCGGCCTCGGTGCGCACGGCGGGTTCCTCCACGATTTCGGTCCGATAGATTCTGGCCGTCTGGCCCAGGGCGCTCCACTGGTGGTCAAAGATGCCGCTCTTGCCCACCAACAGCTCCCCCAGCCGTTCCAGCGCCTGAGCGTCGAAGCGCTCGAAGTCCCGGTCCACCTCGTTGTCACACAGCCGCAGGGCAAACACGTAAACCTGTTCAGCCTGCAGTTCGGTTTTTGAAAACCGGTTGATCAGCGCCAGGTCGGCCTCCGTGATCTCCAGACCCTTCCAATCCTCCATATAAACCCCCTAATGTTTTTTGTCCCCCGCAGGGAGGGCGCTTTTTGCCTCTTCGGCGTCGTTTTCAATCCGCAGCTTTCTGGTCTGTTCCCGATAGAGGCCGGCCTTGGCCTCCTCCACCTCGTCTTGGAGGTTGATGTCGTCCCAGACCACCTCGAATCCGCAGGCGGCCCCCTGCATCCGCAGCCACAGCCGGCAAATCCGTTCCACCACCGGCGTAAGGGTCCGCCGCAGGGCGGTAATTTCGGTGGTGAGCATATCCGCCTGCTGGGAACTCATCCTCTCCGTAGAACTCCAGCTCAGCCCCAGCATAAAGGGTGGGATGCCGGTCTTGGAGACGATCTGCTCCAGGATCTGCCGTACCGGGACCTGGCTGTCCATAATGGGCGCGTCCGCGCCGATGACCCGGATGTTCACGTCCCCCGCGGCGACGAAGTCCCGGACAGAGCCGCCCCGGGTTTCCCGCATAGCCCGGGACCATTCCCCGGCCAGGGCCTGACCTCTTTGAGCGGCACCCTCGCCGCCCTGGCAGGTGACGGCGAAGCGCACATTGCCGCAGCGCTCCCAGTTAACCCCCACAGTGTGGTAAATTTTCATCAGAATATCCGCCATAAAGGGTAGGGAGCGCAGCAAGGACACGCCGTAGGGGTTTTCCGCCTCGGGGTTCAGGGGCGTGAAGAGGAGCAGATCCTGATAAGGCAGAGCCTCCATCTGCCCGCCCTCGCCGGGACCCCAGATGGTGAAGTCCAGGGGGCTGGCGCCCTCCCGGATTTCGATGTCCTCCACCCTGCCGCAGAGCAAAGCGGCGATCTCCCGGAACCGGATACCCGGCACGATTTCGCCCACGGCCCTTCCGCAGGTCAGCAGGGAGTCGAGATAGCAGTCCAAAAAGGCGTTCAGCCCCACCTGTCCCCGCCCCGCCGGCACTGTCCGCAAAAATTCAGACAGCGCCCGTTCCGCCCCGGGGTCGTCGCAGCGGACAGACAGGCCGCCGCACATACGGATCAGCTTGTAAACCGCCGCGTCCACCACAGGCACGGCTTCCCGAACGGCCCGGTAGAGCCGCGCCTCGCCGCCGCGCAGCGGCACGTATTCCCCCAGCGGCCCGAACGGGTGCCTTTCCCAGCTGCGCAGCTGCACAGCCGCCGGTTCCGCCGTCTCTGCCTCCCGTTTTTTCAGCCATTTCAAAACGTCATTTCCCCCTCATAAATCAAATTGCCCGTTCCACAGACAAAACGCTGAACCCGTCGCCCCGGTCCCCGGCCAAGTCCATGGCGAAATACCGCATGTCGTCCATAGCGTGGTCATCCCGTTTCCGGGGGGTGTCCCGCCCCGGCTCCCAGCGGTATTGGGAAATTTCCCGCAAACAGTCCTGGCAGGTTTTGCAGATTATGATGCTGCCCTCCCGGAGCAGGTCGGCGGTCACGCGGATGCCGTCGTTTACATGGTTGTTGGCCTTGACCACCGGGAAGCCTCTGCGCCGCAGCGTTTCGATGAAGCTGGCGGCCGACGGGTCGACGATTACCCGCTGGATGTCCCTCCCTCCGGCCAGCTGTTCCAGGTCCCCAGCGTACTCCGCGTCGGTTCTTTGCCGCCCGGCCCTTTTCGAGTCGTAGTAGAATTCCTCCACCCGGTACCAGACCCCGCCCTGCATTCCCCACAGCCCGAAAGACGCGGGATTCACCGTTCCATAGTCCGCCGAGATTCTCCAGGCCTCCCAAGGCCCCTCGGGGACCCCGGCGGCGTCCCTCCCGGCGTCGAAGAAGTCGTAGATCAGCCCCTCGGCTCCCACCCATTCCCCCAATACGAACCGCCGGTAGAACACGCCGGAGTAGTTCCGCCGGTAACGCTCCCGGATTTTGCCGGTGAGAACGGGATTGTCCTCCATGATGAAGTGAAGCCGCAGCGCCCGCCGCTTCCAGGCCTGTAGAATCCATTCCTGATAGAACCAGTGACCCGGCCCATCCGGATTACAGTTAAACCAGAGCTTGCTTCCCTCCACGCTGCACCGGGCCACAGCCTGCTCGACGAAGGACCGGGGCATCAGCGCGGCCTCGTCCAGGAGCACCCCCGCCAGGGTGCTTCCTTGAATCAAGGCCGCGCTGGACTCATCCCGCCCGCCGAAGAGCAAAAAGCGGTTTGTGTGTCCCCGGAAGCGGACCTCCAGCAGGTTTTCCCCTCTCCGCTCCCGCAGGGACATGCCCAGCCGCCGGAGATAGGGGGCCAGCTCCGCCAGCAGGTTGCGCCGCAGCGACACGATGGTCTTTCCGCAAAGCCCGAACTGTTTTTTGTCAAACCGCGCCTGTGCCCACAGGAAAAAGGACAGCCCCATGGCGAAGGTTTTTCCGCTCCGCACGGCCCCGTCACAGATGACGGCCTCCCAGCGCGGGTTCTGCCACCAGGTCAGAACCCGCAGCTGTTTGGGGGAGAAGGACAGATCCTTACTCGCCATAAGCCGCCTCCCCCAGCTGACCGGCGGCGTCCTCCAGCGCCCGGTAAAGGGACTCGGCGTCTGTGCCTCCCTCCCCCAGCAGCTCGCACAGCGTTCCCAGTGCCCGCACCCGGTCCACCAGCTTCACCTCCACGCCGCCCTTGTCGGTGATTTTCAGCTCCGCCACGGCGGACAAATCCAGCTCCTCCGGCCTGGCCTCTCTGGGGGCCAGGGCCAGTTTGACTGCGTCGTTGGCCTGGCCGAAGGCCAGCTGGGCCAGCCGCCGGAGGGCGTCCTCTCTTCTGGCGCCCTCCTCGGCGCCGCGCATCATCTCCAGACGCCGCCGGACCGGCTTCCTGGCCAGCATTGCATAGCCATCCTCGCAGCCGCAGAGCCTGGCCGCCCGCTCTGCGTCCATAGTTTTCAAATAGGCCGCGCAGAATTCCCGCTCCTGCCTGGTCCATTGCATCCGCTCATCTCCTTTCACACATCCTGTCAGCCCTGGAAAAGTTGCACGCCGCCGTGCACGCCGGAAAAAATTTTTTTCCAAGCCGGGGAGAACCGTGCTATACTAAAGCAAACCCATGCTCAAGAAATAAGGAGAAGAGTTCCGCGGCGTGGCGGCGCATGACGGCGATCCGGCCGTTGATGACCCGCCTCACCCTGCATCCCCGCCCAGGCGCTCCCCCTGGTCTTCCCGGAGACGGGACCATGCCGGAACGATGCCAAAACGAAGCCCCGGCAAAAAGCGCCGGGGCGGTGCAGACATGGCTGAAGCTGGACCGGGACCCTTGGAGCAAATCACCTTG
Source organism: Oscillibacter sp. (assembly GCA_022791135.1). Lineage (GTDB taxonomy): Bacteria > Bacillota > Clostridia > Oscillospirales > Oscillospiraceae > Oscillibacter. The sequence continues at coordinate 19,120 of JAAVYM010000072.1, read as the reverse complement.
CCGGAAAAAGGGGAAAAACCCGCCGGGTCCGTCCCCTGCCAATTTCAAACAAGGCCTGCCCCAGCACAAAAACGCACCGCAAGGAGGAACCCATGCTGAAACTGCTGACCGGCCGGGCGAAGACCGGCAAATCCCAGGCGGTGCTGGACCGCATCGCCTCCGCCCCTGTACAGCGGGGGCAGATACTCCTGGTTCCGGAGCACGCCTCGCATCAAGCGGAGATAGACCTCTGCCGGGCCTGCGGCGATGCTGCCAGCCGCCGGGCAGAGGTGCTGAGCTTCCGCCGCCTTTCGGATCGGGTTTTGAGTGTCACCGGCGGCGCGGCCCAGGTGACGCTGGATTCCGGCGGGAAGCTGCTCACCCTGGAAAAGGCGCTGCTGGAGGTTTCCCCGGAGCTGACGGTATACCGCCGCCCGTCCCGGAAGTCGGCCTTTCTCCGTCAGCTTCTGGACCTGTTTGACGAGCTGCGCTGCTACGAGGTCACGCCCGAGGCCCTCTTTCAGCAGTCCCAGGACATTGCCGGAGCCACCCGGGACAAGCTCCGGGACCTGAGCCTGATCTACGCGGCCTACGAATCCCGCCTGCTCCGCCCGGGCCTGGACGCCCGGGACCGCATGACGAAACTCTGCGACAGCCTGGAGCGGTCGAATTACGCCCGGGACAAAGACATATACATTGACGGCTTCACGTATTTCACCGCCCAGGAGCGCCGGGTCCTCTCAATTCTTCTCCGCCAGGCCCACTCCCTCACCGTCACGCTTCTGGGGGAGCCGGACAGCAAGGAGGAGATTTTCGAGGCGTCGCTGCGCACGCTGGAGCGCCTCCGGCGCCTGGCGGCGCGGGAGGGCTGCCCGGTGGAGGAGGAGGTTCTCAAAAGCGAAGACCCGTCGCCCCTGGGCCATCTGGAGCGCTGCTTTTTCGGCGAAGCCGCCCCCTACGGCGGCGAAGTCCCCTGCATCCGGATTCTCCAGGCCGACACGCTCTTTTCCGAGGTAGAGCAGACTGCCGCGTCCATTCGCCGCCTCTTGGCGGAGGGGAAATGCCGCTGCCGGGAGATCACGGTCGCGGCGCGGAATATGGAGGATTACGAGCCGCTCATCGAGACGGTGTTCGAGCGCTATCAAATCCCGGCCTATCTCAGCCGCCGCAGCGACATATTGGAGAAGCCGGTCCTCAGCCTGCTGACCGGCGTCCTGGCGTCGATTGGCGGCGGGTATGAATATGATGATATGTTCCGCTGGCTGAAAACCGGCCTGGCGGGCCTGACCCCGGCGGAGTGCGACGAGCTGGAGAATTACGTTCTCAAGTGGGAGGTTCACGGGGGCATGTGGCTTCGGGAAGTGGACTGGGCGGAGAACCCGGATGGGTACGGCGTACCCTGGACGCCGGAGCGGGAGACCCGCCTGGAGCGGGTGAACGCCCTCCGCCGCCGGGTGCAGATTCCCCTCAGCCGCCTGGCCCAGAGCCTGAAGGACGGCGAGACTGCCGCGGCGAAGGTGGACGCGCTCTATAGTTTCATGGAGGACTTGGCGCTTCAAGACGCCCTGGAGCGTCAGCTCCGCGCCCAGGCGGAGGCGGGCCGCCTCCAGGACGCGGAGGAGACGGCCCAGCTCTGGGAGATCCTCTGCGGCGTGTTCGACCAATTCGTGGAGATTCTGGGAGACGAACCCATGGAGCTGGAGGAGTTCACCCGCCTGTTCCGCCAGGTGCTGACCCAATACAGCGTGGGCACCATCCCCGTCTCCCTGGATCAGGTCAGCGTCACCGGCATAGCCCGGAACGACCGCCACACGGCGAAATATCTCTTCCTTCTGGGGGCGAACGACCACGTCCTCCCCACCCCCGGCGAGAGCGGCGGCATCCTGAATGAGGACGACCGCTATGAGCTGGCCCTCCGCGGCCTGGAGCTGGCCCCCACAGGCATGGAGCAGATGGCGGTCGAGCTGCAAAACCTGTACGCCGCCCTGGCCCAGCCCACCCAGGGCCTGACAGTCAGCTACCCCGTCTCCGACGTCTCCGGGGGGGAGCTGCGCCCGGCCTTTGTGGTGGAGCGGCTGCTGGCGCTGTTCCCGTCCCTCCGGGTGGAGCGGGAACCGGCCAGCCGCCCTTACCGGCTGACGGCCCCCCTGCCGGCTCTGGAGGCCGCCGTTCCCGGAAGCGGCCTCTGGCGCCATTTTGCACAGGACCCGGCCCTTCGCCCCCGCCTGTCGTCTATGGAGCGGGCGGCGTCCCAGACCCGTGGTTCCCTCTCTCCCAAGGCGGTCCGCGCCCTGTATGGCCGCCGCATCAGCATGACGGCCTCCCGTCTGGAGCGCATCCGTTCGTGTCACTTCTCCTATTTCATGGAATACGGCCTCCGGGCGAAGCCCCGGACCCCCGCCGCCTTTGACGCGCCACAAATCGGCACCTTTTTGCACTTCCTGCTGGAGCGCGTCACAAAGGACGTGCTGGCCCTGGGGGGCTTTGCCCAGGTGGAGGAGGAGACTCTTCACGCCCTGGTCCGCAAGTACATCGATGAATATGTCCAACGGGAGCTTCGCAATTTCCAAAACCGCAGCGCCCGCTTCCGCTATCTCTTCGCCCGCCTCAGGAACACGGCCTACGCCGTGGTAGACCAGGCGGCGGAGGAGCTCCGCCATTCGGATTTTGTTCCCCTGGCCTTTGAACTCTCCTTTGGCGACGGGGACAAGGATCTCCCCGCCGTAGTGGTGACGGAGCCGGACGGCGAGCTGCGGGTAGGGGGCAAGGTAGACCGGGTAGACGGCTGGCTGAGCGGCGGCAAGCTTTACCTCCGGGTGGTGGACTACAAATCCGGCAAAAAGGCCTTTGACCTGGCGGCGGTCCGCATGGGTTTGGACATCCAGATGCTCCTGTATCTCTTCACCCTTCAAAAGACCGGCGCATCCCATTTCGGCGGGGAAATCGAACCTGCCGGCGTGCTCTATCTCCCGGCCCGGGACGGCATTCTCTCCGCCCAGCGGAACATTCCCCCGGAGAAGCTCCAGGCGGAGCGGGAAAAGGAGCTGCGCCGCAGCGGCCTGCTCCTCTCGGAGCCGGAGGTGCTCCGGGCCATGGAGCACGAATCCCTTACCCAGCCCCGCTATCTCCCCGTGCGGGTAAGCCGGGACGGGAATCTCTCCGGGAGCCTGGCCTCCGCGGCCCAGCTGGGCCGCCTGGGCCGGTACGTAGAGGGCCTGCTCCGGGACATCTCCCGGGAGATTCGCCAGGGCAACATAGACGCGGACCCCTGCTGCCATTCGGAGGAGGACAGCCCGTGCCAAACCTGCGATTGGTCCGCGGCCTGTCATTTTCAGGACGGCCGGGACGGCGATCACCTGAACTACATTCTCCCGATTAAATCGGAGGAATTTTGGAACCTGCTTGAAACGGAAGGAGGCGATCCCCCATGCCCGTGACGCTCACCCCCCAGCAGCAAGCCGCCGTAGAGGACCGGGGCGGAAGCCTGCTGGTCTCCGCCGCTGCCGGCTCGGGCAAGACCCGGGTTCTGGTAGACCGCCTGTTCCGCTATGTGACGAAGGATCGCTGCAACGTAGACGACTTCCTCATCATCACCTACACCCGGGCTGCGGCGGCAGAGCTGCGGGGCAAAATCGCCTCGGAGCTGAGCCGCCTCCTGGGAGAATCGCCCGCTGACAGCCATCTTCGCCGCCAGCTCCTCCGGGTTTACCAAGCGGACATCAAGACGGTGGACGCCTTCTGCACGGCCCTTCTCCGGGAAAACACCCACCTTCTGGCCCAGGACGGGGACAAGCACGCCCTCACGCCGGACTTCCGGGTTTTGGATGACAGCGAATCCCTGCTGCTTCGCCGCCGCTGTCTGGACCGGACCCTGGCGGAATTTTATGAGGACCTGACGCCTGGCGGCGAGCAGCTGGCGGACACCCTGGGGGCGGGCCGGGACGACCGCGCCCTGGCGGAGCTGGTCCTGGAGCTGTATGACAAGCTTCAAAGCCACGCCTCCCCAGAGGGCTGGCTGCGGCAGAGCCGGGCGGCCTGGGAGTTTCCGGCTTCCAGCTTTGACGCGACCCCTTATGCCCAGGCGCTGCTGTCCGCCGTCCGCCGCCGGGCCGGGCACTGGGCGGGGCAGCTCCGCCGGGCCGCCGGATGGACACAGGGCGATTCCGCCCTGACGGCGGGCTACGGCGCAAAATTTCTGGAAGCCGCCCAGGGCTTTTGGGAGCTGAGCCAGGCCCCGGATTGGGAGGCGGCCCGCCGCCTGGCGGGAGCGGTCTCCTTTCCCCGCCTGACCACGCCCAAGGGCCGGAAAGAAGACCCTCTGGTGGTGTCCATGAAGCGGACGTGGGAAGGCGGGAAGTCCGCCCTGAAGCCGCTTCTTGCCTGGCTGAACGTCTCCGGGGAGGAGGCGGTGGAAGATCTCCGGGCCATAGCCCCGGCGATGCTGGCTCTTCTGGACCTGACGGCAGAGTTTTCCCGGGCTTTCCGGGCGGAGAAGCTCCGCCTGAACGCCGCCGACTTTTCGGACCAGGAGCACCTGGCTCTTGCGCTGCTGGCGCGGCCCGATGGCTCCCCCACGGAGTTGGGCGAGCAGGTTTCCGCCCGGTATGTGGAGATCCTGGTGGACGAGTATCAGGACACCAACGAAGTTCAAAACGCCATCTTCCGGGCCGTTTCCAAGGAGGGGAAGAACCTCTTCACCGTTGGCGACGTCAAGCAGAGCATTTACCGCTTCCGCCTGGCGGACCCCACGATTTTCCTGGCGAAGTACGCGGCCTTCAAGCCCCGGGACGAAGCGGAGGCGGGGGAGGACCGGAAAATCGTCCTCTCGCAGAATTTCCGTTCCCGCCGGGAGATATTGGACGCGGCCAATTTTGTCTTTGAAAACATTCTCTCCCCGGAGATGGGGGAGCTGACCTACGACGCGGATGCGGCCCTGCACTTCGGCGCGGCCTACTACCCGCCCCGGGAGGACTGCCGGACGGAGTTTCATCTTCTCTCTGCCCGGCAGAAGTCGGCAAAGAATGCCCACCCGGTGAAAAAGCTGACGGCGGAGGCCCGTTTTGTGGCCCGCCGCATCCGGCGCCTTTTGGACGAGGGCTATCCGGTGACGGACCCGGACGGGACGCTCCGCCCCTGCAAGCCGGAGGACATTGTGATTCTCATGCGCTCCCCGGGGAGCCGGACGGCGGTGTTTGCGGCGGCCCTGGCGGAGCGGGATATACCCTGTTCGTTCCAGGAAGACAGCGGCTTTTTCGAAACCATTGAGGTCTCCACCGCAGTGGCCCTTCTGGAGCTGATCGATAACCCCCGGCAGGACGTGCCTTTGATTTCGGTGCTCCGCTCCCCGATTTTCGGCTTCACGCCGGACCGTCTGGCGGAGCTGCGGGGAGCGGCTCCGGATGGGGATTTTTACGACGCGGTCTGCGCCGCGGAGGGTCCGGACTGCGCGGCCTTTCTGGAGACGCTGGAGGCCCTTCGCCTGGCTGCCCGGGACATGAGTGTCCACCGCCTCCTCTGGCACATCTATAACAGCCTGAACCTCCTGGGCCTCTTTGGCGCGATGGACTCCGGTCTGGAGCGTCGGGAGAATTTGATTGCCCTGGCCCGTCAGGCGGAAAAATTTGAATCCGGGGGCTACCGGGGCCTGTTTGCCTTTGTGACCCAGCTGCGCCGCCTTCTGGATTCCGGGAAGGCCCCCGCCGTGTCCGGAGCTGCGGCGTCGGGCGGAGTCCGCCTGATGAGCATCCATAAATCGAAGGGTCTGGAGTTTCCCATTGTCATTCTGGCGGACCTGGACCACGCCTTTTCCCGCCAGGACTTCGATACGCCCGTCCTGGTGCATCCCAGCATGGGCCTGGGGCCGCGCCGGGTAGACCTGGCGCGGAAGATCCGTTATTCCACCCTGGCCCGCACGGCAGTGGAGGAGACGCTCCGCCGGGAGAATCTGGCGGAGGAGCAGCGGGTGCTGTACGTAGCCATGACCCGTCCCAAGGAGAAGCTCATCCTGGTGGACTCCCTGTACTTTGCCGAGACCCGCCTTCAGCGCCTGGCGGCGTCGGCGGCGCTTCCGGTGCCGCCGGAGACGGTCTCATCCTGCCGGACCTTTGGCGAATGGATTCTGCTGGCCCTTCTCTGCCGCCCGGAGGCGGAGGCCCTGCGGGATCTGGCGGGAGCCGAGGTAGAGGTGGCTTCCTCCTCCGATTGCCCCTGGGAGGTTTTCCTCCACGACGCGGAGGAGTTCCGCGACCGCCCTTCCCGCCTGGCTGCAACGGAGGAGGAGCGTCCGGAGGAGGTTCCGTTTGACCCGGCGCTGCTTTCCTTTGTCTATCCCTACCAACGGGAGAGCGCCCTTCCGGCCAAGCTGACGGCGACCCAGCTCAAGGGCCGCCCCCTGGACCAGGAGATTGCGGAAAACGCCGCCCATACCCCCTATCTTCGTCCCCTGACTCAGCCGAAATTCCGCCGGGAGCAAAAGGGCCTCACCCCGGCGGAACGCGGCTCGGCCACGCACTTGGTCCTTCAGTACCTGGATTTCCAGAACCCCGACATTGCCTCGCAGATTGCGGCCCTGGTGGAGCGGGACCTGCTGACGCCGGAACAGGCCCGGGCGGTAGATGTCCCGGCCCTGCGCCGCCTGCTGGATTCGCCCCTGGCGGCGGAGCTGCGGGCGGCGGAGGACGCGGGACGAAAACCCCTGCGGGAGTATCGGTTTACCCTTCTGGTTTCCGCCCGGGAGTACGACCCCCGGGCGTCGGAGAAGGATTTCATCCTTCTCCAGGGCGTAGCGGACTGCTGCTTTGAGACGGAGGCGGGCCTGACGGTGATTGACTTCAAGACCGACCGCGTTTATACTGCGCAGGAGGTCCGCGCCCGGGCGGAGCACTACCGTCCCCAGCTGGAGGCGTACAGCTTGGCGCTGAGCCGGGTGCTGGAAAAGCCGGTAGCCCGGCGGGTTCTCTACTTCCTGGCGGCAGGGAAGACCGTAGAGCTGTAGGACCTGTTTTCAAGCGGAAAATACAGGGCCTCCTGGCAGGCTTTGCCGGGAGGCCCTTCGGCTTGTCCCCAAAATTTCGTAAAAAAATACCGAAAAAATCAGGAACAATGCAAGAATTTCCTCCGCACATTCAAAGCCGCGCACAAAGGGCTGGAAAGAATTGATTCACCGCTTCGGGAGTAAATTCGCCCCAAAAGGACAATCTACGAGATATCTCCCCTGAGAGGAATTCCGAGTTCCCCTCAAATTTTGACGGTTAGGAGGTAAATTGGATAATGGTTGATAAGATTGCGGTTTTGCTGGCGGTAATCGGCGCGCTGAACTGGGGCGGCATCGGCCTGTTTGGCTTTGATACGGTGGCGTTTTTGTTTGGCGGGCAGCTGTCGGTGTTTTCCCGGGTGATCTACACCCTGGTGGGCCTGGCGGGGCTGTGGTGCCTGACGCTGCTGTTCCGCCTGGATCGGGAGACGGCACCCGGCGCGGCGTGATGCAATTTCAGCAAGCCAAAAGGCCCGGAGGGAAATCCCTCCGGGCCTTTTCGAACCCGTTCCATATGAGAGCGGCCCTCACGGGTCCCGCCATTTTCCCGCCGGAATTTTCTGCTGCCGGAGCCGCGCGCGCACAAAGTCCCGGAACAGGGCGTAGAGCACGGAGCAAAGCGGGATAAAGAACAGCATTCCCACCACGCCCATAAGTTTTCCGCCCAAGGTCACGGCGGCCAGCACCCAGATAGAGGGCAGCCCCACGGAGGACCCCACCACATGGGGGTAGATCAGGTTCCCCTCAATCTGCTGAATGACCAGGAACATCACCACGAAGCCCACAGCCTGCCAAGGGTTTGTGACCGCGATGAGCAGCGCCCCCACGACGCAGCCGATGAAGGCCCCCACCACGGGAATCAGGGCCGTCAGGGCGATCAGCACGCCCACCAGCAAGGCGTAGGGCATCCGGAAGATACTCATGGCGGCGACGAAAAGGGTTCCCAGAATCACGGCCTCCACGCACTGGCCGGAGAGGAAGCTGGAGAAGGTGCGGCTTGCCAGCCGGAGCACGGACAGCGCCCGGTCCGCCCAGCTCTCCGGAAGCAGGGCGTAGAGGACCTGGCGTCCCTGCCGTCCCAGCCGTTCCTTTTGCAGCAGGACATAAAAGGAAAAAATCAGCCCGATGACGAAGGTGCTCACCCCGCTGACGACGCCGCCGATCAGCACCCCGCCGGAGGACACCAGGCCGCCGCCCCAGTCCCTGGCCAAGGAGACGGCCTTTTCGGTCAGGGCCTTCCAGTCGAATTCCAGCCCTCCGGCCAAGGTTTCCAGCTGCGGGAGCCAGGCCTCCAGCCTGGCCAGCTGTTCCTGGAGCCGCTGGAAGGCGGCGGGCATCTGCCTGGTGATGGAGTGGACGGCCTCCCCGATGCCGGGGCTGATGACACAGGCGGCCAGGGTCACCACCCCGGCCATGGCGGCCAGGGTCAGTACCAGCGCTAGGGGCCTCCGGAGGCCCTTCCACCGCCTTCCGGTGGGGAGCAGGCCCTCGATGGCCCGCATCGGCACGTTGAGGACAAAGGCGATGGCCCCGCCCAGCAAAAAGGGGGACAGGGTCTCCAGCGCCCACCGCAAAGCGGCAAAAACGGCGGGAATGTTTTGGAGGGCGCAGTAAAAGGCTACGCCGCCGCAGACGACCGCCAGCCGCTGCTTGATTTGCTTTCGGTTCCAGTCCATGGATCAACCCTGACGGCAGCGCTTTGCCAGCTCCTGGTAACCCTGAGCAGACTGCCGGTTGGCCTCGATTTCAGCCTCCGTGAGAGGCCGGACCACCTTGGCGGGGCTGCCGAGGATCATGGACCCGGCTGGGGCATCCAGCTTGCCGGTGACGAGGGACCCGGCGCCGACGACGGAGTCGTTTCCGATCCTGGCTCCGTTGAGCACGATGGCCCCCATGCCGATAAGCACGTTGTCGCCGATGGCGCAGCCGTGAACGACGGCTCCGTGGCCGATGGTGCAGCCCGCGCCCACCCGCGTTTCCTCATGGAGCACGGCGCAGTCCTGGATATTGGTGCCCTCGCCGACGGAAATAGCTCCCTCGTCTCCCCGGAGAACGGCGTTATACCAGACGCTGACGCCCGGGGCGAGGGAGACGTCTCCGCAGACCTTTGCGCCGTCGCAGATGAGGACCTCCGCGTCGGTCTGCCGCAGTTTGTAGTCCATAAAATCTCCTCATTTCTGTTTAGTATTGTGATGTAGGGATAAACCGCCCGGAGCGAAGCGCTCCGGAGTCCGTCTCCCCCGCTTTACCGCGCGAAGGCGGCGTTTTCTGACGTAAACCGCCGGGAAAGCGGCCCTTGGAACAATTTCCGGAGATCATGAGAAAGAGGGAAGCAAGGACGGGAATTGCAGGGCAAGGCGGAGAGCGTAGGCGGGCTGGCGCCCGTCAAGGACGGCTCCGCCGCCTTGCGGATGCTGCGTCCCACCTGCGGCGGCAACGCAGCCATGCGATTCCGGACCCGAATTTTCTCCGTTTTTGGGCGTTGCTCCAGGACCCGTTTCCATCAGTTCAAACGTGCGCCTTTCCGGCAGATTTTTCCGTTTACCTCGTTTAAAAATATTGACGTACGTCCATGCGCCTGCAAATTTTTACCCCGCATCCGGTGAAATTTGCCGGGAAATCTGTACATTTGTCTTAATTTGAACAGGTCCTAGAAGGGGCCGCCCCGGCCGCTGCGAGTCAGGAAAATGCGGGGGCGAAATTTCCGTCGATGAAAATCGGGACCTCCCGCCCGTCCTGGGCGGTTCCCATGATGGAGAGGTCCGAAGTTCCGATCATGAAATCCACATGAGTAATGGAGTCGTTCAGCCCCCGGGCCTTGAGTTCGTCCTTCGACAGGTTTTGCCCGCCCTCCAGGCAGGGATACGCCTCTCCAAATGCAATATGGCAGGCGGCGTTTTCGTCGAAGAGGGTGTTATAGAATAGCAGTCCCTGGTTTGCGATAGGGCTGTCGTAGGGCACCAGGGCCACCTCGCCAAAGTAAGCGGCGCCCTCGTCAACCGAGATGGCGGCCCGCAGGGTTTCCTCCCCCGCCTGAGCCGTAGCCTCCACGATTTTTCCGTCCTTCACCACAAAGCGAAGTCCTTCAATCACGTTGCCGTCATGGACCAAGGGCATGGAACCCATGACCACGCCGTTGGCGCCGGTTTTCAGGGGGGCGGTAAAAATCTCCTCCGTTGGAATGTTGGCGATATAGCTCCGGCCGGCCAGGGTCCGGTCTCCGCCGCTCTCCCAGATGCAGCCCTCAGGCAGCTCCACAGTAAGATCCGTACCCAGGGCGTTTCGGTAGTGGAGGGACTTAAACTTCAAAGCGTTGAGCTTCTCCAGCCGTTTATCCAAGGTAGCCAGGTGTTCCTGCCAGCGCTGGACGGCGTGGCCGTCGCCGGTGATGCGAACGGCGCGGAAAATGGCGTCCCACAAAGCGCCGGTGGCCTTCTCGCCGTCCAGATCGGGGAAGACCCGCGCAGCCCAGGAGGGGATGGGAATGGAGGCGATGCACCAAGGGAAACCGCCGCACATCTGGAGCCGGTCGAAGTCCTTCAGGGCCTTGCCGCTGGCGCGCTGGGCGCGGATAATTCTCTGGGAGTCCACGCCCTTCAGGTTTTCGGGGTCCGTGGCGGAGATGGCGAGATAAGCCGCGCCTTCCAGAGCCTGATCGTTGAAAAAGTGTCTCCGCCAAAGGGGCACGGAGTCAAAGACCTCCTCATCCGCGCAGAGGTACTTCATCCGGGTCATGGCGTCGTCAGTCCAGTTCATGACGACCTCCTTGCATCCGGCGTCATAGGCCTCCTGGGCACAGAGGCGGGCGAAGTGGGCGCACTCAACCGGGGAGGAGAGGATCATACGCTGCCCCTGCTCCACGTTGAGACCGACCCGGACCAGGAGGCGGGCATATTCCCGCAGTTTTTCTTCCATATAATGGATCCATCCTTTCTGCTGGCTGGAATTTGACAGCATGGGAGTGTTGCTTTCGGCCTTTTGGTTCGAAAGTGATATTATGTGCGATTATAGAACATTTTAAAGGGGAAGTAAAGGAAAAGCGGCGCGGATTCAAAAAACGTTCATGAATGGCGACTTGGAGAGATTTCCATCCGCCCGTCCTGCCCGACTCTGCGCGGCGGTGAGGCGGAGGGCAGAGCAAGACGGCAATCCCCAGAAAAAAATTTCGCATCCTGCTTGACAAGAATACTTGTCAGTGCTATACTGCATTTTGACAAGAATAGTTGTCAATATGACAGTCTGGCTTGTCAAAAGGGAGGAGGTAATGACATGCCGTTATATAACCGGCTAAAGGAGTACAGGGCCAGGCTGGGGGTCAACCAGCAGGAGCTGGGGCGGCTGGCGGGTGTTTCCCGGCAGACGATCAGCCAAATTGAACGGGGGGATTATTCCCCCTCCGTGACGCTGGCGCTGAAGCTTGCGAAGATCTGCGGCGTACAGGTTGAGGAAATTTTTACCTATCAGGAGGACGAAACTCATGAATAAAAAATCGAAAGAGAGAAGCGAAAACCGGAAGGCCCTGCCAAAATTTTTCCTGACCATGCTGGGGGCGCTGCTGCTGGGCGGCGTGATTGGTTTTGTCATTGGGTTCAGCCGGATATTCGGGCTGGGTTTGAACGCCTTGGCCGGCCAGGTCCGCGCGGCCCTGGAGTTTTCCATCCCCTGGGGCATTCCGGTAAGCTCTCTGCTGACCCTGCTGCCCTGCTTCTTTCTATACCGCGCCGCGGCGAAGAAGTTTGCAGCCTGGGACGGCGGGGATGAAAATGAGGATTCTGAATCCATCGAGCTGCTTCTCAGCTGGGTGCTGCTTCTCAGCGCCGTGCAGCTCCTGGTGAACCTGTTTTTCATGAGCGCCCTGGGGACCTACTGTCTGGACGGGGACGGGGCGATGTGGGTTGTGAGCCTTTTCATCCTCTCCTGCGGCGCAGTGGTTTTCGCCCAGCAGAAGACAGTGGACCTGGAGCGGAGGATGAACCCGGAGAAGCACGGCAGCGTCTACGACACAAAATTTCAGAAGAAGTGGCTGGACAGTTGCGACGAATCGGAGCGGCAGCAAATCGGCGAGGCCAGCCACCGGGCCTACATGGTAACAAACCGGCTATGCCTGGGGCTTTGGCTGATTCTGACGCTGCTGGGGATGGTGATGGAGATGAGTCTGTTGCCGGTGTTTGTTCTGCTGCTGGTATGGGGGACAATGATGGTGAGCTACTGCCTGGCATGCATACGCCTGTCCAAAGGGAAGCAAGTCTTGCTGGAAAAATAATATGGAAGGGAATATGTCTGCCGGAGTATCCGATTTTGACTAGACGTCCGTCCGAAGTGCGCCGGTGGCCCTCGAACCCCGCGCGAAAAGGGGCCGGCCGCAATATGCTCCAGGCAGACGGTGGGCAAGGGCTTTATCATGCTCTGCGGCAGGAAAGGAAGTGTGGATAAAATCAGGCGATATGCGAAAGGTTTCTCGTACTTAAAAAAATAGAGAAGAACCAGCCGGGGAGCGGGGGTACCCTCCGGCTGGTTCTTCATTTTTACGTGTTTTCTGCCTGGTCTGGCGAGACATCCGCTTCTTCTGGGGCGATGGCTTCCTCCGGAGCGGACGGCTCCGCTCCGGCCTCCGGGGCCTTAACCGCCTCGAAGAAAAAGCAGCCGCTGGCCCTCCGCCCGTGGACTAAAACGGTGTAAAGGCCGCTCCTTGGAACCTCCACGGACTGCTCCCCATTCAGCGGAACCCCCTCCAGGAGGGTGTTCCCATCCTCGCCGGCGACCTCCACCTCCAGCCAGCCGCTGTAGGTATCAATCCGGCCCTCCAGCCGGTCTCCGGCCTCCAGCGGGAGGGTGTGGGAGTCAAAGCCGTCAAAATAGCTGTATTCCATGCGGTAGCTGGCCTCATTGGCGTAGCGGGAGCAGTTGTAGGCATTGAAATACTCCCCGTTTTGCACGTACCAGGCGGCGGCGTACATCGTCAGCCCCGCCCCCACCAGGAGGAGGCAGAGGAGCATTCCCGCCCAGTCGTAGCGAATCTTCCCGCCCTTCCGGGCGGACAGCAGGACCTCCGTGCCCAGGGCGACAAGAATTAAAGGCGACAGCTTCAGCAGCCAGCTTAGTTCCAGCCCGGGCCACAGCAACGAGGCCAGCATCCCACTTCCTGCTGCCACCAGGACGGCACCCAGAGTGAGAGTCCCGACCCGGCGGCGGGGGCAAGCGGCAGCGTCACTCATGGTCCGCCTCCCGCGCTTCCTTCTCCTGGGCCTCCCGTTCGAACTTCTCCACGTTGAATTCGGATTTCCACGTCAGCGTCACCGGCTCGGGTTCCTCCGGCACCGGCGGGGCCTGGGGGTCCGGAGCCTGGTGAAATTGCTCCTCCGCTTTGGTCCAGGGCGTGGCGGGCATTTTCGGCGGGGTGGGCGGGGCCTTGGGGGGCGCGTAGGAGGGGGCGTCCTCCGCAGGAGCCTTGGGTCCCTTGATGAACCAGATGCCCAAGGCGATGATCAGCACTGTGCCCAAAATCCGGGGCATATCCCAAACCAGCAGGTGATAGAGCCAGGTCAGCCAGGGGAACAGGTCCTGCAGGGCGCCGAGGATATTCCGGGCGGCGATCATATACACGTTGTACAGTCCCACCGCTACCAGCAGCCAGCCGATCAGGCTTCCCCGGCGTCTGAGAATGCGGCTCAGCTTCCGGGAGTCCATTTCGGACAGACCGAACATGAACTCGTCCTCCGGGGCCATGCCCTCCCGGATTTGGCGGCGGAGATTGAAGCTGTCAAAAAACGAGTAGGCCCACAAAGGCGCGATGAGCACGGCCAAGGCCCCCATCTCCAGGAACACGGCGATAAAAATGATGACGCAGAAAATAATGGTCTGGGAAATGCCCCGTTTCATATACCCTTGGCACATCTGCCCGCAGCCCGGAACGCAGGCGCAGGTCAGATGCCACAGTCCCCGAAGGGATTTCCGGATGAACCTCATAAGCTGTTTCCTCCTTACATGAACCGGCTGGGCCGGAAGTCGTTAAAAAAGTTGGACAGGCCGGATACGGTCTCCCGCAGGGAATCGCTGATTTCCCCCGTCAGGCCGCTGAGCTGCTGGGAGACGCTGGGGCGGTCCTCCGGCAGGATGGGGCGGGGGAAGTTCGCCGGCTCCGCGCCCCACAAAATGGTCAGGGCCAGGGCCACGGCGGCCGCGGCGGTGGCGTAACGGCTGACGGCCAGATGGAAGGCCCGGCTCCGGATACGGGCGGGAAGAGTTTGCCGGCAGGAGCGCTCCGGAATCAGCAGAGTGCCCCCCTCCAGGGCCATGGCGTAACGCTGAAGGCACTCGTCGCAAAAGGCCAGGTGCTCCGCGATCTCCAGCCGCTCCAGCCCGTCAAAATTGTCCTCGTTCCGCGCCAGGGCGGTCAGGGCCTCCGCGCTCAGGTGCCCGTCGTCACGAAATACCATGGTTTCCACCCCTTTCCAATTCCTCCCGCAGCAGCCGTTTGGCCCGGGAGAGCTGTGTGTATACGGTCTTGACCGGCCGGCCCAGGGCCAGGGCGGCCTCCTCCGGGGAGCGTTCGTCCAGCAGGCACATGCGGCACACCTGCCGGTAAGGCTCCTTCATATGTTCAATCGCGGTCCGGGCCTCTGCAGCGCCGCTGCGGCGCAGGGCCACCTCCTCGGCGGGCGGGGCCAGGCCCTGGGGCAGCTCCTGGTCCCCCGGGAGGACGGTGCGGCGGTTCCAGGCGCTTTGCAGGTGGTCCTTGGCCTTGTTGGCGGCGATGCGCGCCAGCCACTGCCGCTCGTAGCCCTGGGGCATGCTGTCGCGGTGGATGTAGGCGGAGAGGAACGTATCCTGGGTCAAATCCTCCGCGGCAGCGGCGTCCCGGACCAGCTGGAAGCAGACGGTATAGACCAGCCGCTCGAACTGGGGCACCAGGGCCGAGAATTGTTCTTTTGTCATGGAAGCCACGCCGTCTCACCACCCCCTCCGCGAAATGCCGTGCTTTGTCGTCCGACAAATATGATACGAATCAGCGGCGCGGAATTCTTCAAAAAAGTTCGCAAATATTTTTTATCCGTGCCGGGCGGCCGGCGGGGACAGGCGACAGCATTTATTCGAATTTGAATAGAAATTATGCAAGATTGAATAATCTGGCGCAATGAAAAATTTCATGCGCGGTTTTCACAGAAAGCCCGGCCTCAAATTAACGCTTTTCACAAAGGTGGCTTGGCATTCTCTGCGTGCGGCTTGGTAGGGGGCTATTCATTTTTGAATAGCCCTGCTGATTTTTGGGTATGGACTTGAACAAAACTGCCAAAAACCCTTCGGCTTTTTGGCAGTTTCTACAGGAAACTGTCTCGTGAGGCAGAAACTGCGGCTTGAAAAGCTGGCATATTTTTTGCTACAATACCTATCGGGAAATACGGGGCCATAACCCGAAAAATGAAGGAGGAACCCAATATGTATCAGACCGTGCGCTATGAGAAGAAAGACAACATCGGTATTGCAACCATCAACCGTCCCGAAGCGCTGAACGCGCTGAATTCCCAGGTCGTTTCCGACCTGGAGGCGCTGATTTCCGAGGTGGAGAGGGACGCGGAGCTGCGGGCCTTCATCCTCACCGGCGAGGGCCGCTCCTTCGTGGCAGGGGCCGACATCGGCGAACAAAAGCCCATGGACGTGGCCCAGGGCCGCAAGTGGGGCCAGCGGGGCAGCGCGTTGTTCCGCCGCATTGAGAAGCTGGAGATCCCCACCATCGCGGCGGTGAACGGCTTCGCCCTGGGCGGCGGCTGCGAGATTGCCATGAGCTGCGACATCATCCTGGCGGCCGGTCCCAACGCCGAGGGTAAGGGCGGCGCCAAGTTCGGCCAGCCGGAAGTCGGCCTGGGCATCACTCCCGGCTTCTCCGGCACCCAGCGCCTTCCCCGCCGGGTGGGCATCGCCAAGGCCAAGGAGCTGATTTTCTCCGGTAAGGTCATCGGCGCGGACGAGGCCAAGGCCATCGGATTGGCCAACGAGGTCTATCCCCTGGAGCAGCTGATGGATGCGGCCATCGCTATGGCGAAATCCTTTACCGTCAACGCGCCCATCGCCGTGAAGTACTCCAAGGCGTGCATCGACCGCGGCATGCAGATGGACATTGACGACGGCATCGCCCTGGAGAACGAGCTGTTTGCCATGTGCTTTGCCACCGAGGATCAGAAGGAGGGCATGAGCGCCTTCCTGGAAAAGCGCAAGGAGAAGCATTTCCAGAACAAATAACATACTTTTCTTGGAAGAAAAGTATGCAAAAGAACTTTCGCGCGCTCTGTAGCCTGGTGATAAAACGGGCCGGAGCGACGGCAACGGAGAAATCCAAAATCGAGAGCCAGGTTCTAATGTAAGATTATTTTATCACAGAAAAAGGAGTTCGGAAAGCATGAAAAAAGTGCGCGTAATCACGGCTGAAGAAGCGGCGCTGATGGTCAAGGACGGCGACACCGTCTCCACCGGCGGATTTGTCAGCTGCGCCTGCCCCGAGGCGCTGACCAAGGCGCTGGAGCAGCGCTTCGTGGAGACCGGCCATCCCCGGGATCTGACGCTGTTCTTCGCGGCAGGCCAGGGCCACCGGGACGGCACCGGCGGCGACCACTTTGGCCACGAGGGTATGTGCAAGCGGGTCGTCGGCGGACACTGGGACCGGGCCGCCAAGCTGGGCGAGCTGGCTCTTGCCAACAAGCTGGAGGCGTACAACCTGCCCCAGGGCGTCATTACTCACATGTATCGGGACATCGCGGCCCACAACATCGGCACCATTACCCACGTGGGCCTGTACACCTTCGTGGACCCCCGGAACGGCGGCGGCAAGCTGAACGAGGCCACCAAGGAGGACCTGGTGAAGCTGGTAAACATTGAGGGGGAGGAGCGGCTGCTCTACAAGCCGATTCCCATTAACGTCTGCCTGGTCCGGGGCAGCTATGCCGATGAGTACGGCAACTGCACGGTACATAGAGAAATCGGCCCCCTGGACGTGACGGCTCAGTGCCAGGCCACCAAGAACTCCGGCGGCATTGTCATCGTCCAGGTGGAGAAGATCGTTCAGGGCGGCACCCTGGACCCCCGCCTTGTGAAGATTCCCGGCATCTACGTGGACGCCATCGTGGTGGGTTCCCCGGAGGACAACAACCAGTGCCTCGGCATGCCCTATGACGGGGCACTCAGCGGCGAGTTCCGCATCCCCGTGAACGACATCCCCTCTATTCCCCTGGACGCCAAGAAGATTCTGGCCCGCCGGGCGGCCATGGAGCTGCCTCAGGATGCTATTGTGAACCTGGGCACCGGCGCGCCGGAGAAAATCGCCAACGTAGCGGCGGAGGAGGGCATCTCCGACAAGATGACCCTGACCGTGGAGGCCGGTTCCATCGCCGGTGTGCCCTACGGCGGGACGCAGTTCGGTGGCGCGGCCAACTCTATGGCGATTCTGGACCACAACGTCCAGTTTGACTTCTACCAGGGCGGCGGCCTGGATGTGGCGTTCCTGGGCCTGGCGGAGACGGCCCCCAACGGCGATCTGAACGTCTCCAAGTTCGGCACACGCCTGGCGGGCGCGGGCGGCTTTATCGACATCACCCAGAACGCCAAGAAGGTGGTTTATTGCGGCACCTTCACTGCCAAGGGATTGAAGGCTGAATGCCGGGACGGCAAGCTGGTCATTACCCAGGAGGGTGCGAAGAAAAAGTTTGTGAACCAGGTGGAGCACATCACTTTCTCCGGCACCTATGCCAACAAGGTCCACCAGCCGGTGCTGTACGTGACGGAGCGGGCGGTGTTCGAGCTGCGGCCCGAGGGCGTGACGCTCATTGAGATTGCCCCCGGTATCGACCTCCAGACCCAGGTGCTGGATCAGATGGAGTTCATGCCCAAGATTGCGGAGGACCTGAAGCTCATGGACGAGCGGATTTTCCGCGACGAGCTGATGGGCCTCGCCAACGATTAAGTCCAAGGGGGGCGGTGTCCCCCTTAGACGCTCCGCCGCGCCCTTGACGCGGCTCCGCTGACCCCCCTCACGTTCGCCGCACGAATGTGACGCGCCCCATGGCGCGGGCAGAGGGGTTCCGGGCAGGCAAGAACCGCCCGGAACAAATAAAAATATCAGACTGCCCCACTAAAATCAGGAGGATAACCAAAATGGCCTTAATGACCGCCCAAGAATACATCGAGAGCCTGCGCAAGCTCAAGACCCGGGTTTACATGTTCGGCGAGAAAATTGACAACTGGGTGGACCACCCCATGATCCGCCCCAGCATCAACTGCGTCGCCATGACCTATGCCCTGGCCCAGGACCCCCAGTATGCGGACCTCATGACCGTGAAGTCCAGCCTGACGGGCCATACCGTCAACCGCTTCACCCATCTGCACCAGTCCACGGAGGACCTCGTAAACAAGGTGAAGATGCAGCGTTTGCTTGGCCAGAAGACCGCCAGCTGCTTCCAGCGCTGCGTGGGTATGGACGCTTTCAATGCCGTGTTTTCCTCTACGTATGAGATTGACGAGAAATACGGCACCCACTATCACGAGAACTTTAAGAAGTTCATCACCATGGTCCAGGACAATGACCTGACCGTGGACGGGGCCATGACGGACCCCAAGGGCGACCGCTCCAAGGCCCCCAGCCAGCAGGCGGACCCGGACATGTACGTCCACGTGGTGGAGCGCCGTGACGACGGCATCGTGGTCTGCGGCGCCAAGTGCCACCAGACCGGCTCCATCAACTCTCACTGGCACATCTTCATGCCCACCATCTCCATGGGCGAGGCGGATAAGGATTGGGCTGTCAGCTTCGCCTGCCCCACCGACGCCGAGGGCATGTATATGATTTACGGCCGTCAGTCCTGCGACACCCGGAAGCTGGAGGAGGACGCCTCCATCGACGTGGGCAACGCCAAGTTTGGCGGCCAGGAGGCCCTGGTGGTACTGGACCACGTGTTCATCCCCAATGAGTACATTTTCCTCAACGGCGAGTATGAGTTCGCCGGGATGATCGTGGAGCGCTTTGCGGGCTATCACCGCCAGAGCTACGGCGGGTGCAAGGTGGGCGTGGGCGACGTGGTGATCGGCGCGGCCGCGCTTGCCGCCGAGTACAACGGCGTGGAG
>JAAVYM010000071.1 GCA_022791135.1 Oscillibacter sp. | reverse complement strand
TTAGAGCAGACTTCCACCTTGATATCCTTCTTGGTAGAACCTGTCTCAATCACATTACCGCAGGCGCATGTAATCGTAGTCTGCTGATAATTGGGATGGATTCCTTCCTTCATTGCTCTGTTCACCCCTTTCTAAAACGAATTGCACTGCGGCATTCGCCGCAACAGCAACTGTCAGTATAGCACGGCGGTTCTTAAATTGCAAGTGTTTTCTTTCATTTGGGGAAGTTTTATTTTCACGTGCGCGTTCGGGGCGGGTCCGGCTGCTTTGAGGGTTCAGGTCCGGCCCCTGCGGACTGCCGAGACCGCGCAGGACGCCAGAAACAATGTCAGGTTCGCCGCCACCACCGTGGCCCCCACCGGCGTGGAACAGGCAAAGGACACCGTCAGCCCCGCGCAAAAGCACACCACCGAAGCCGCCGCCGCGCACAGCGTCACGGCCAGAAAGCTCCGGAACAGGCGCATGGCCGTCAGCGCCGGGAAAATCACCAGGGAGGAGATCAGCATTGCCCCCATCATCCGCATCCCCAGGACGATGGTCAGCGCCGTCAGAATGGCCAGCAGGGCGTTGTAGCGCTCCACCTTCAGCCCCGTAGCCCGGGAGAAGCTCTCATCAAAGGTGATGGCGAAAATCCGGTGGTAAAACAGGATGAACAGCGCCAGCACCGCAGCGCAGAGAACCACCGACAGCGCGACGTCCGCCCGGCTCATGGCCAGGACGCTGCCGAACATGTAATTGTCCACGTCCGTGGTCATGCCGGAGGTCCGGGAAATCACCAGCACCCCCAGGGCCAGGGAGGACGCGCTGACCACCGCAATGGCCGCGTCACTGTTCCAACGGGGGCTGTCCGCCACCCGCAGCAGGAGGAACGCCGCCGCCACCACCACGGGAATGGAGAAATACAGCGGCGTGAACCCCAGGGCCACCGCCACCGCCAGCGCCCCGAAGGACACGTGGGACAGCCCGTCGCCAATCATGGAATAGCGCTTGAGCACCAGGGGGACCCCCAACAGCGCCGCGCACAGGCTCACCAGTACGCCGGCAAGCAGCGCCCGCTGGATGAAGGGGAAGGAAAACATCTCGATCAGGCTCATTCCGCCGCCTCCTGAAACCGCTTCCCGTAAGGGGAGGCCAGATATTCCGCCGGGGTCCCCAGGAACGTGCCGCTATGGCCGATGTGCAGCACCGTTCCCGCGTCCCGGAGGGCGGGACGCAGGTCGTGGGTCACCATGACGATGGCCATGCCCTCCCGGCGGTTCAGATAGTTTAAGGTCTTATAGAGATCCTGGGCCGCCGCGGGGTCCAGGCCGGTGACCGGCTCGTCCAGAATCAGCAGCCGGCTGGCCGCGCACAGCGCCCGGGCCAGCAGGACCCGCTGCTGCTGGCCGCCGGAGAGACTGCGGTAGCTCTGGTCCTTCAGCTCCAGCACCCCCAGCTTGCCCAGGTTCATCAGCGCCTGGGACCTCTGAGCGGCGGTGTAGAAAAAACGGAGGCCCTTCCGGTTCAGGCAGCCGGAGAGAACCACCTCCTGCACCGTGGCGGGGAAGTCCTGCTGGGCACGGGTCTGCTGGGGCAGGTAGCCCACGGCCCCCCGCTCCAGCTCCGGAGCGCGCCGGATGCTCCCCGCAAGAGGCGGCAGAAGACCCAGAAGCCCCCGCAGCAGCGTGGACTTCCCGGAGCCGTTGTCCCCCACGACGCACAGATAATCCCCGCCCCGGACGCAGAGGTTCAGGTGGGTCAGGACGCTTTGCCCCTCGTAGCCCAGGGATAGGTCCCGGCAGACAATGAGGTCGGTTTGCTCCATAGCTTGCCTCCATACTTGTACTCGCAAATTGTTATCCTGTTTTTTCCGAATGTTCATTAGGAAATAATATTACAGCCGCGGCAAGGGAAAAGTCAAGGGGCGGTTTTTGGGGTCCCTTTTCAAAAACGTGTTGACCGGCTATGGCTTCAGCCGTTTCCACCAAAGCAGGCCGGTACGGAAAAGGGAACTTCCTGCCTTGAATTGCCAGGGGTCCCGTGGTAGAATCAAAGCGGCAATGGCCTATCATGACAGCTACTAAATAAGGAGGAGATCGGATGCGCCCGGCAGAATGGAAGGCCGCCTGGAAGGAGGAGGAGTCCCTGGCCCGCATGCGCGGCTGGGACTTCTCCCATATCCGCGGGCGGTTTGAGGAGGAACGCGACCTGCCCTGGAGCTACCGGGACATCGTCCGGGAATTTCTCCGGGACGAGCATATGCTTTTGGATTACGACACCGGGGGCGGCGAATTTCTCCTCTCCCTCCGCCATCCGCCGGCCCTGACCGCCGCCACCGAGGGCTACCCGCCCAACATCGCCCTTTGCCAGGAGACTCTCCCGTCTCTGGGCATTACCTTTAAGCCCTGCTCCGACCCGGCGGCCATCCCTTTTCCCGACGGAAGCTTTGACATCATCCTCAACCGCCACGGGGCCTTCGACCCGGCGGAGCTGTTCCGGCTCCTGAAGCCGGGCGGATGCTTCCTCACGGAGCAGGTCGGAGAGGACAACGACCGGGACCTGGTGGAGCGGGTGCTGCCGGGAAGTGAAAAGCCCTTTCCTCATCTGAATCTGGCGGAGCAGCGGGAAGCCTTTGAACGCGCGGGGTTCCGAATGCTCCGGGGGGAGGAGGCCTACCGGCCTATTTTCTTTTATGACGTCGGGGCCTTCGTCTGGTTCGCCCGGGTCATCCCCTGGGAATTCCCGGGCTTTTCGGTGGAGCGGTGCTTTGAACGGCTGTGCGCCATGCAGGCCGAGGCGGACACCGCCGGCGCAATCCGGGGAACCATCCACCGCTATCTCATCGCCGCCCAAAAACCGCCGGAAACTCCGGACAGGAGGCCTCTTCATGGACAAGCTGACCATTCTTAAACAGTATTTCGGCCACAGCGGCTTCCGCCCCGGCCAGGAGCCGCTGGTGGACGCCTTGCTGGCGGGAAGGGATGCTCTGGGCGTCATGCCCACCGGGGCGGGAAAGTCCGTGTGCTACCAGCTCCCGGCCCTGATGCTGCCGGGGATGACCCTGGTGATCTCCCCGCTGATCTCCCTGATGAAGGACCAGGTGGCCGCCCTGGCCCAGGCGGGCATCCCCGCCGCCTTCCTCAACTCCTCCCTGGACGCCGGAGAGTACCGCCAGGTCTACCGGCAAATCCGCCGGGGGGAGTGCAAGCTTCTCTACGTGGCTCCGGAGCGCCTTCAGGCCGAGGGCTTCCGGCGGCTGGTGGAGGAAATGCCCATCGCCCTGGTGGCTGTGGACGAGTCCCACTGCGTCTCCCAGTGGGGACAGGACTTCCGGCCCAGCTATCTGGAAATCGCCGGGCTGGTAAAGGCCCTGCCCTCCCGGCCTACGGTGGGGGCCTTCACCGCTACCGCCACGGCGGCGGTCCGGCGGGACATCGAGACGCTGCTGGAGCTGCAAGACCCCCTCCGGGTGACTACGGGCTTCGACCGGCCCAACCTCTTCTTCGAGGTGGCCCGGCCCAGGGACAAGGACCTCTGGCTCAGCCGCTTCCTGGCCCAGCGGCCCGGGCAGAGCGGCATCGTCTACTGCTCCACCCGCAAGACCGTGGACGCCGTCGCCGCCTCTTTGCTGGCCCAGGGCATTCCCGCCGCCCGTTACCACGCCGGGATGGAGGACGAGGACCGCCGCCGGAACCAGGAGGGCTTCGTTTACGATCAGGCCCGGGTGATGGTGGCCACCAACGCCTTCGGCATGGGCATCGACAAGTCCAACGTCAGCTTTGTCGTGCACTACAACATGCCTAAGGACCTGGAGAGCTATTATCAGGAGGCCGGCCGCGCCGGAAGGGACGGCAGCCCCGCCCGGTGCGTCCTGCTCTTCGCCCCCGGGGATGTCCGGACCGCCAAGTACCTCATCTCCACCTCCCAGGAAAGCCAGGAGGGCGATCCGGAACGAATCGAGCGGGATCTGGCGCGGCTCAATCGGATGGTGCGCTACTGCAAGACCACCGGCTGCCTCCGGGCGGACATCCTGGATTACTTCGGCGAGGCCCACGGAGGCAGTTGCGGCAGCTGCGGCAACTGCGCCGGGGCCTTCGTGGACCGGGACATCACCGTGGAGGCCCAGAAGATCCTCTCGGCGGTGGCCAGGGTGGAAAAACGCTATACCTACGGCCTTGGGGCGGCGGCCATCATCAAGCTCCTCCGGGGCAGCCGGGACAAGCGCATCCTCCAGCTGGGCCTGGACCGCCTCCCCACCCACGGCGCTATGCGGGGCGTGGACGCCGCCCAGATTCAGCTGTACATCGACTGCCTGCTCGACGCGGGCTACCTGAGCGCGGACGGCGAGGAATACCCCGTCCTGCGGCTGACTCCTCAGGCGGGGGACGTGCTCTTTCGGGGAAAACAGGTGGTCTTCCGGACCCGGACCGCCCCGGAGGAGACGCCCCCGCCAGAACCCAGGTCCGGCGGGGCCTCCCCGGAGGAGGACAGCGGTTTGCTGGCGGCGCTGAAGGCATTGCGCTTTCGCCTGGCCCAGGAGGCGGGCGTGCCGGCCTACGTCGTCTTTTCCAACACCACGCTGGCGGATATGGCCGCCCTCCGGCCCCTGAGCATGGAGGAGTTTTTGCAAGTCTCCGGCGTGGGCCGGGTCAAAGCCGAGCGCTATGGGCAGGCCTTCCTCCAGGCCATTCAGGACTGGCAGGCCGGTATTCGCTGAGCCGGGAGCCGCGGCGCAAAAAAGGCACTTAACAGGGGCTGGCGCAGCTTGACGCTGCGCCAGCCCCCGGCGTCTTTCCGGGCGGCCTGGGATTGCCGGAACCTTGTGCATGCACGATGCCGCCCTTTCCCCCGCGGCGCGTTCCAATAGAGCCGGCGCATTCAAAAAATTTTCACGGCGTGTGTAATACTTTCCCCTCTCCGGCCGTTTACCCAATAAAGAGAGGCCCATTCAGCGCAAAGGAGGAGGCTTTTTATGCTTGCGATCTGTCTTGCCATGCTGGAAACCGAACAGGACCAGCGGCGGTTTACCCGGCTTTTCGAGGCTCATGAGAAAAAAATATATGCGGTGGCCCTGCACATTCTGGGGGACCAGGCCCGGGCGGAGGACGCCGCCCAGCAGACCTGGCTCCAGCTTCTGCGGAACTGGGAGCGGGTCTCCGCCCTGCCCTGGAAGGAGACCGAGGGGTATGCAGTCACCGCCGCCAAGAACTGCGCCCTGGACATCCTCCGCGCGGAGCGGCGGACCACGGCCTTTCCGGAGGACTGGGACCCGCCCGCTCAGGAGGAGCACCAGGAGGAATACGATTACCTGGTGTCCCTCATCCGGTCTCTGCCGGAAAACTACCGGCGAATTTTGGAACTCAAGTGCGTGGAGGAGCAGACCAATAAGGAGATCGCCCGGCGGCTGGGTATCAAGGAGTCCACTGTGGCCGTCCGGGTCATGCGGGGCCGGATCATGCTGAAAGAGCGCCTGGAAAAGGAGGGGTATACTTATGAGGCGGTTTGACGATCTCTTGCGCCAGGGACTGATGGACGCCAACCTGGCCCAATATCAACGGGTCCTTCAGGGCGTGGATGCCTCTGGGCCGGATTTCTCCCCCGGCTATCTTCGGGAGCGGATGGGCCTGCTGACGGACCCCCAGGGGTGGGAGAGGCGGAAGACCCGGCCTGCACCGCGCCGGAGACTTCCCAGAGGTATGGCCGCGGCAATTGCGGTTTTGCTGCTGGTCACGGCGGCGGCGGCCGTCACCGTCTCCTTGTGGGTTTCCTATTTCGGCGGGCTGGACCGGCGGCAGCAGGAAATCGTGGGCGGCATGGAAGTTGGCGGCGAGGCGGAGAAAACTGCGGCGGAAAGCCTCCTGCCCCCGCCGGTAGAACACGACGGCGTGACCGTCACGCCCCTGCGGCTTCTGGGGGCGAAAAATAAGCTCTATCTGGTGCTGGAAATCCGCGCGCCGGAGGGGACGGTGTTCTCCACGGAGGACGACTATTTCCTGTTCGGCGGACTCTCCCTGCCCGCGGAGCGGCGGACGGAAATGGCGGCCGTCACCGGCAGCTTCACCGTGCTGGAGGCGGGGACAAGAGACCCCAACGTGCTGGTGGGCGTGGCGGAGGAGACGGCGTCCTTTGACATCGGCGGCTGTCCCTTCATTGTCCGGGCTCTCTACCGGAGTACGCCGGATGGCGAACGGGAGACCGTGTTCGAGGCATCGGACAACGTAACCTGGAAAACCGGGACCTGGGACATCCCCATTCCGGAGGGCCTGAACGGGGACCAGGTGCTGGAACTTCCCGTGGATGGGGTGTCCATGACGGACGGCCGGAAAACCATGACGCTGCTGTCCATGAGCGTCTCGCCTCTGGGAATCTGGTGGAAGTACCGCCAGGAGGGCGTGGACCCGTGGCCCCGGGTCCGGATCGCGCTGCGAATGAAGGACAGCAGCGAGATCACAGCAGCCCCCGGACAGCTTACAATGGGCGATATGGGGTCCGGCTGCACGGCGGCGGTGGACTTCGAGAAGCCCGTGGACCTCACTCAGGCGGAGGCCGTGCTGTGGGGGGATGTGGAAATCCCCCTGGAGCAGCCGGAGCAGAGTCCGGAATAGCGGAGGGAACATGATGAGATTTTTTTGAAATTCTGTAATACAAAGCCCTCCCCCTCCGTTTACCAATCAGAAGGGCGCGGGGAGGGCATCCCTTTCCCGCTGGATAAGAAAGGAAGATTATCATGAAAAAACGTATCGTATCCGTTTTGCTGGCCGCCATGACGGTGCTGGCACTGTGTACCTCCGCCCTGGCAGCTCCCGCCAGGACGGAACGCCATTGGCAGGTTTACGTGGAACGCGGCAGTATCCACTGGAAAGGCTCCAAGGCCGCGGAAGCCAACGCACAAGCCCCTTTCTGGCAGCCTACCTGGCTCCCGGAGGGCTGGGCGCTGGAGTATGCAGCCACCAGGGACGGCGTGTGGCCGGAGACAAACTGGGTATATCGCCGCGGAGAGGAAACCCTGAGTTTTTCTCTCTGCGCTCCCTCCGATTTCTCCTTTCAATGCTGGATGGACCCGGAGGCCGGTGACAAAACGCCGAAGAAGACCGCCAAGGTTCAG
The DNA here is from genome assembly GCA_022791135.1 of Oscillibacter sp. Lineage (GTDB taxonomy): Bacteria > Bacillota > Clostridia > Oscillospirales > Oscillospiraceae > Oscillibacter. The sequence goes on along the minus strand of JAAVYM010000071.1, from coordinate 16,964 downwards.
GGATATCAAGCGGACTTCTGGCAGGTGAACAAGGAGTCCGCCCTGGCCTGGGAAGACCGGCAGGGGAACTTGTTCCTGATGCTTCACAGCGGCTCCCTGACCCAGGCGGAGCTGGAGAAGATCGCGAACAGCGTCGCAGAACTCAGCGAACCCCTGCCGGATTACCGCTTGGGCTGGACGCCGGTTCAGGACCAGGAGCTGCGCCGGAGCACGACTATGCCAGGTTATTCAGAAGACATAGGCGGGAGTTCTTATATTCGTTTCATCTATGCAAAACAGCCCTTATACTCCCCTGCGAAAACGCCGGAAACCGTGACCGTGCGGGGAATACAGGCCCGGCTATGGTTGGGGGATCCGAAAGAGACGGGTACTGTCGTTACGTCTTCCGCCAGCGGCAAAACCGTAGAGATTCCCACGGAGAAAACCCGGAGCACGCTCATTTGGACGGACCCCGAGACGGGCATCTGCTTCTGTATTCAGGGCAACAAGCTGTCGAAAGAGACCATGCTCCGCATGGCCGAGAGCGTGGAGCCGGGCCAGGCGGCGGCTGCGGACAAAGCTCCCGCTTCCAACGCCCCGGCATCTAGCACCCCCGACGCCAGCCGCCAGAGCTGGGTGGCCGACGGCTGGACGGCGACCGTCACCCATGCGGACGGCACCGTGAAGCGGGTTCCAAATCTCTCTGAGCTGCACGCTGCCGGGGCCGCCTCCAAACCAGCCGCAGGCCCGGAGGAACAGGCGAAAACCCCTCCGGCTGCCAACGGCGGCGGGAAATAGACCGAGATTCCATAAAAACGCAAGCCATCTGCCGCAGTGTGGAGATGGCTTGCGTTTTCTGCCGGCAGGGCTGCTGCTGTATTTCTCCGCACACTTGCTCACGAAGGCGAGGTCCCCTCCCGGCCATCTTGGATATTGAAGCTGACGGCCGCTGCCAAAACACTGAGCAGGGCATCTGCAAGCCAAATCAGCGTATAGCCGCCGGTGGCAATCCGGCAGACGCCCCCCAGCCACGCGCTGAGAAAACTGCCGATCTGATGGGAGAAAAATACCACGCCGAACAATGTCCCCAGCTTTACCGCCCCGAAGAGCCGCTCCGTCAGCCCGGAGGTGGGCGGAACGGTGGCACTTCCCGTGAGGCCCAGCAGCACCGCAAAGCCGAATACCGTGACCAGGGTCTTTGGCAGCAGCAAGAACGCCAGCACTATAATCACCCGGGAGGCGTATAATCCCGCCAAGACGGTTTTCATAGCAAACCGCCCGCAGAGTCCTCCGCTGATTACGGCCCCCGCTATAGCGGCGATGCCATAGACAGAAAGCGCCAAGGCAGCAATCCGTTCCGGGAAATCACAGGCAATAATCTGCGTGTAAAAATGGGTTTCAATAATGGCCATGTGGAAGCCGCAGGTGAAAAAGCCTGCCAGCAGGAAAATATAATCCCGGCTTCTGACGGCTTCCCGGACCAAGGGCGCCAGTTTTGAGGGTTCATCATGTTTTTCCTCTGGCACAGCCCCGCTCACAGGATGGCACAGGTACAGCGACACTGGAAACAGCAGCAGCGCCGGAATACTCAGAAATATCATGGTGCCAAACAGCCCCGCAGCGGCAGCTAAGGCCTGCATCGCCGGGGCAAATACCGTGCTGCCCACACCTGCGCTGGCGGTGACGATTCCCGAGGCTGCGGAGGAGGAACTTCGGGGCAGCTTCGGGGCCAGGGCGCTCATAACGATGCCAAAGGCCAGAGCGGCTGTTCCGGCGGGAAGAAGCAGTCCCAAAGCAATCAGCAGTGTCCAGAAAGATTTGCAAAAGGGCAGCCACAGCAGCCCGGCGAACATGAGCAGAGAACCCCAACGCAGGACAAAGGCGCTGGATTTTTTCATTGCCAATACACCGAACACCGGCTGCATGACACCGAAGGAGAGCTGTGCCGCGGCCAATACAAAGCTGACAGAGGCGTAGTTTACACCGCTGGCGCGGGAAATGGGGCCCAAAAGGATGCCGTAGTTGGCCCGGATGCCGCTGCTGACGCCATAAATCAGGGAGGCGGCCAGAGTCAGCAGGACGATAGAGGTCTTTTTTTCGTCAGTATCTCGGGGTGTCTTTGATATCGTCATAATATGCCTCCGGGCCGATTTCTGCAATTCTCCGGTTGATTGCAACGTGACGTTGATCAAGATTTTGATCCAGACCAGTGTGGCCGCAGGGAAACTCCGGGCACTCGCAGCAGAAATCCACCTGTTTTTCCAGGGAGCAGGAGCGAACCTTGCAGTTTTTGTAAAATTTGCATTTCTCTATCCTGCCCCCGCCGCAGGAGGCATCCGCCAGATAGTCCAGAAGGAGAGCAAAATCTGGGTACTTCTCAAAAACGGGGTCCAGCTGTACGGCAAAGCGCTGAGCATAGGGAGCAAAATTCCCCAGGTATTTCCGCAGACGGACTGCCGCCTCATGAATCTCGCCGTCATGGAAAGCGAAGCATTTTCCGCAGTGCAGGCCGCAGGGGGCCAGCCGCTCTTTTACGTCTGGTGTGCTCATACCGCCTCTTCTTTCCTTGCGGCCGGAATCATCGTCGCCAGCATTTTCGCAACGATTTTTCCGCTGTCCGCGTCCGTAACCTCCGCCTCCGTGATGACCAGGGATTTTCCCGCTTTGATGACGGAGCCAGCCGCAATAATTTTTCTTCCGGTGACCGGGCGCAGAAGATTGATCTTGAATTCCACGGTCAAGACCTCCTGCCCCTCGGGAATTACCGTCAGCGCCGTGTAGCCGCAGGTGACATCCGCGATGCTTGTGACCAAGCCGCCGTGAAGAAAGCCCTGCTGTTGGGTGAGATCCTCCCGGCGCCGGCAGGAAATTACCACCTGCCCCGGCTCCACGGATTCCAGTTCCGCCCCCAAAAGCGCCAGAAAATTCTGGCGGACAAAGCTGGAGCGGATTTGATCGTACAGCGTTTTCATGCCGGCATACCCTCGTTGACAAACCAGTTCTTGCACACATCCACCCATCCGGCAGCATGGGCGTGCTTCTCCAGCTCCGCCACGGTCAGCCGGATGGTGGCCATATCCGTTCCGGCGGCGGTGTGAATCACGGAAAACCGCTTGAGGGAGACGTCCAGATAGACCTCCACGCCCTCCCGCACCGCAAAGGGGCAGACGCCGCCGGGGGCATGGCCAATCCGCTCTTCCACCTGGTCCCAAGGAATCATCACCGGCTTTTCATGGAAACGCCGTTTGAATTTGGAGCTGTTTACCTTCCCGTCTCCGGCCATGACCACCATTACCGGCCTGCCGTCTACCAGGAAGGACATCGCCTTTGCAATCTCGGCAGGGGCGCAGCCGATGACCTGGGCGGCGTGCTCCACCGTGTCGCCGGTCCGCTCTCGCTCCGTGATGCGGCCGGAAAGCCCGGCTTTTTCAAAACAGGCTTTTACGGATTCATAAGACATGTTTTCGTCCTCCTCTTGCGTTCTTGATGAGTGTAGTGTACACTATCTCAAAAGATAAGTAAAACGAAAAATTCTTATCATAACATTAGGAAAGGTGATGGATTTTTGTGAACCGTTATCTCGCCCTGCAAAAAATTGTGGAGCTGGGCAGCTTTACCCGGGCGGCGGAGGCGCTGGGTTATACCCAGTCCGCCATGAGCCAGATGATCGCGTCGCTGGAAGAAGAGCTGTCCATCAAGCTGCTGATCCGCTCCCGCACCGGGGCCAGGCTGACGCTGGAGGGGGCGGAGCTGTATCCCTATGTCGAGCGGCTTGTCTATCAGTATTGGGCGGCGCGGGAAAAGGCCAACGAGATCAAGGGTCTCGAGACCGGCGTGGTCCGCATGGGGACGCTGGCCAGCATCTCCGTCCACTGGCTGCCGGGGCTGCTCCGGGACTTCCAGGCCCGGTATCCGGGGGTGGAGTTCGTAATCCACCAGGGGGACTATACGTCCATTCAGGAGTGGATCAAAACCGGGGCGGTGGACTTCGGCTTCGTGAATCCCAAAGCCGTGTCCGGCCTGGAGACGCTGGTTTTGAAAGAGGGAGCCATGCTGGCGGTCCTGCCGGAGGGACACCCCCTGGCGGAGCTGGAGGCCGTGCCTCTGGAGCTGCTGGCACGGGAGCCGTTTATCCTTTTGGAGGAGGGCCATTACTATGAACCCTTAGAGGGTTTCCGCTCTCTGGGCGTGACGCCGAATATTAAGTACACCATACACGACGATTACGCCATTATGACCATGGTAGAGGCGGGGCTGGGAGTCAGTATTCTGGCGGAGCTAATCCTGCACCGGACGAATTACCGCCTGGCTTTGCGGCCAACGGTCCCGGCGGTAAGCCGAACCATCGCCGTAGGGTATCGGGACCGAAACAGCCTGCCCATCGCCAGCAAGTATTTTATTGACATCCTGACAAAACGCGCGGAGGAACTCCCATAACCACAAAGACAATCTTGTTACCCGAAACCCCGCCGCAAAGCGGCGGTTCCTTCCCGGCAAACCCGCAAAGCTCTGCATCTTCCCCACTCCAAAAGAAACTCCCTCTCACCAAGCAGCGTCCTCCATACGCTCCAAGCGGTACAAACGCAGAGTAAATACACTCCCCCACCGTCCCTCGTTCTCCGTTCCCCCTCGACTGCGAGCCCAGCGGAGCGGGTCGCAGTCGAAAGCGAAGAAATTCCCATCATAGCGCAGTTTTCCGCCCAAAGGGCGGGAAACGGAGCGGTGATGGGAATTTCTGAGCAGGTGATGGGAATTTCTGAGCAGGGATTGATTCTTGTTTGCTATTTCTTCCGGCTGTAAACAGCCACAGCTGCCGCAACCGCAAAACGCACAATGCCAGCATCCACCAGGCGGCGTCGTTCAGCGGTCCCACCAGCGCCGGCGGCGGCGTGGGACGCGACGGTCCGGGGTTCCTCCCGCAGCTCCAGCACCGTGCCGTCCTCCAGCACCGCCCAGTAGCCGGTGTATGCCCGCACGTGGTCCATCACCGAGTGAGGCGGGTTTTCCGCGTTCCAGCTCCACAGCGTGCCGTCGTTTCGGAGGGCGCGGACGCCGCCCTCGTCGGACTCCGCTGAGACCACGCGGTCCAGCAGCGGCACCGCCCCCCGGGAGGCATCCTGCCCCCGCAAGGCCCCGGCGAAGTCCGAACCCCAGCCCAAGAGGACGCCCTCCTGGCCGATGCCCAGCCCCACTGCGAAACCGCCTCGGGTCCACACGGCGTTTTGCATCTCGGCTGCGGCATCCTCCCAGTCCACGGGGTCTCTTTCCGCGGTGATGCCGCCGTGGAAGCTGTCGCCCCAGGCCCAGAGGATCCCGGTGGAATCGATGGCATAAAAGGTATAGCCGTAGATGGACAAGGGCTTGTTCACCGGCTCCAGGGCTGCGGCGGGCAGAGCCAGCGCGAAAAAGGGACTCTCCAGAGGAAGTTCCTCCTCCGATCCCGACGTGAAGCTAAAACTGGTACAATAGTCCTTGATTTCAATGAGCAGCTTCACGGCATAGGTCCGCACCTCCTCCGAAAGCTGCCGTGAACAGGAGGGACGCGGCGCACGCCGCCGCCGGGTCGCGGCTGAGGCGCTCCATCTCCTCCAAGAGCCGTCCGCCCTCCCATTCCGCCGCCTCGCTCATCAGGAGGGTAAACAGCGATTCCTCATATTGCGCGAGGATTTTGTCCCGTCTGCTCATGCCCAATCCTCCTCCTCCAGCAGCTTGAACGCCCGCCGGCAGGCGCGGGTCAGCTTTGCGCGGATGCTGGCGGGCCGGCAGCCCAGCCGCTTTGCCAGCATTTCGTCTGGGTACTCCAGGAAATACTTTCCCTCCAGAAGAATCCGGTCCGCCTCCGCCAGCTTCCCCAGGGCGGCGGCCAGGCGTTTTCCCGCTCCGCGTCGCCCATCAGCTCGTCCAGCGGGGGCAGGGGCGCCTCCTGTTCGGAAAACGCCCCGCCGTCCAGGCTGACGGCGTTTTGCCGCTCCCGGGCGCGGAGATAGTCAATGGCTGTGTTCCGGGTGAAGGCGGCAACATAGGCCGCCAGCGCTTTGGGAGAAAGCTCCCGCAGCAGCTCTACCTTCCCGATCAGCTTCACCAGACTTTCCTGAACGGCTTCCTCCGGAAAATCGCCCTTCCCGCCGTATTTTCGCGCGGTGGAAAACATCAGCCGTTCGAACCGTTCATAGAGGTCCAGCATAAACCGCGGTCCCCGGGTTCCTCCGGCAGGGCGCAGATAAAAGTAAGCATGACGGTCTCCTTCCATAATCTCTCTATTTAGAATGACGTTTCCGCCCCGGATTTTGCAACACGGTTTCGAAAAAAAGAGCGCCGGAGAGGCGCGCTTTTCCGGCAGATCCGGTGTTACAGATTTTCGATGAGTTTCGTCTTGTATAATAGAAGAAAAAGGAATCCAACGAAAAGCGAGGAAACCGTATGCCGTTCAAACATGAAGCCCAAAGGGACCAGACCATAGACCTTATCAAGGCCGCCGCTATCTGGAACGTAATCCTCAGCCATGTGGCGGCCGCCCCCTTTTCCGGCGGGACGGTGGGGACGGGGCAGTGGCTTTCCGCCCTGTTTTGGGCCGGACTAACCCACTCCAGCGTAGCGCTGTTCCTGATGGCCAGCGGCGCGCTGCTGCTGCCGCCGGAGCGGGCACTGACGGTAAGGAGTATCTACACCCGTTATATTCCCCGGGCGTTGGCGGCGCTGTTTTTCTGGGCGGCGTGCTACAAGCTGGTCTTTCTGACGCTGAGGGACAGCCTCACCCCCTGGGACCTGGAGGCAGCAGTTAAAAATATGCTGCTGTTCCGGCATGAGGAGCACTTGTATTATCTCCATATCATGCTGCTGGTGTACGCCTTCCTTCCTATCACCCGGCTCATCGCGCGCCACGCGGACCGGAGGCTTTTGGAATATGGCCTGGGGCTGTGGTTTGTGCTGGGGATCGCCTATCCGACGGTGCGGACGCTCTGGCCCTTTACGCTGCTGGGCGGCGTGCCAGTGCAGTGGCGGATGAATATGACCTATGCGTCGATTGGGTATACGCTTTTGGGATACTACCTGACGGCTTACCATCCCCGGCCCCGGCGGAGTGTTTGCGCGCTTTGCCTGCTGGCGGGGTTTCTGGTCTCCTTTGGCGGGACGTGGGCGGCGTCTTTGGCGGCCTGGAAGCCGGACGGACATTTTCTGGAGGGAATGAACGTCGGAATGTTTCTGGTGGCATTGGGGGAGTGGGGGCTTTGCCGGACGGTCTCCTTGCCGGAGTGGGCGGGGCGGCTGGCAACCGGCCTTTCCAAAGCCTCCTTCTGCGCTTATCTCACCCACGTGTTCTTCCTCCAGGCGTTTGCGCGCCACGGGATACGGGCGGCGGAGGGGCCTGTGCTCTTGACGGCGCCGGTGATTTCCGCGCTGATAATCGTCTGCTGCTGCGGGCTATATGCGCTGTTGTCCCGGATACCGGGCGTTCGAAAATGGCTGGTCTGAGTCCTGCGGCAGCGGAGCAGGTTCAAAACGGCAAACGGCGCCGCGATCGTGGAGAAAATCTTTGGTGATTCAAAATACAAAATATATAAGCCAGCCGGCAGCATGCTGCCGGCTGGCTTTTTCTTTGCCTTGGGAACAAATGCGCCCGGCAGGCGCATCCGTTCCCAGGACCGGGAATACTTTCCCGCAACAGGACCCGTGCTTTACCGCCGTTCACGATAACGCGCAAGCTCCGGCCACGTTTGGAAGCTTCCCGCAAAAACGAGGCGCTCCTTTTTACGTGGAACTTGTTTGGGGTTTCCAAATCTCAGACCCCGGACTTTAATAAACCGGCTAATATGCACGCGCCCTGCTCCAAATGCTCCAGGCTCTTCGGCGTACTGACCGCCAGCCTTACCGCCGCAGATACAGCCGCTTTTCCAACAACAAACCGCTCGCTGCCAAACACCTGCACGCCGCGCTCCTTTGCAGCCTGTTCGAATTTTTTCCCGGTCCACTTCCTGGGGAGTAAAAGCCATCGAAATTGCGCGCAGGCACTTCCGTAAAGATGATATCTATGAAAATGGGCGTCGACAATTTTATTTCGGACCAGCAGTTCCTCTTTCTTCTCCTTCATCATTTTTTCTGCCGTGCCGCTTTCAATCAGCTGAGAAACCACCTCCGCCTCCAGCGGCGGCGCCATTACATTGATATTGCTGTTGCCGGTGATCATCTGTTCTGTGAAGTCCGGCGGCATATACACAAACGCAATCCGAAAACCCGGAGACAGCGCATTGGACACCGAGGAAATATAGACGCTCCTCTCCGGAATTAGCGCCGTGACCGGTATATGCGGTTCTTCATTCAAAAAAGAATAGGTTCCATCCTCTATGCAAATCAATCGGTTTTCCCGTATGATTTCCGCAACGGCCGCCCGCTCCCGCTGCTCCATGTATACCGTAGTTGGGTTGTGATGGTCCGGTATGAGGTAGATTCCCTTTATCGTGTCATGCTTGCAAATCTGGACCAGGCTGTTCAAATCCATACTCTGATCAATGTAGGGAATGGAGAGCAGCTGAATGCCCAGATTGTTCGCAATGTTTTTAATTCCCGGGTAGATGACGGAATTTGTCGCAATCTTATCCCCGTATTGGAACAGGGAGGCCAGCGTGACGGCCAGCGCGTTTTGCAGCCCGCAGGTAAGCAGAATCCGGTCTTCTTCCGTTTCAATCCCAAACCGCCTCAACCACCGTACCCCGCTTTGCTTATGGGACTTTCGACTGGTGATTCCGGAGTACTCGTATATGTTGGCGATGGTATTGGTCCTTTTCAGCAGCAGCTTAAGCATATCCGATACATAGTGGTTTTGCCCATAAATCGGATGGGAGGCACCCAAATTAATGCAATGCTCCAATCCCGTCTCATCCAGCATGGGCAAATTGGACAGCACGTCGGATGAGACGTAGGTCCCCCGGCCGGTCTCCCCGCTGATTAGACCTTTGGCGGCGCAGAGCTTGAACGCCTTTGCAATGGTGCTGAGGTTGACATCCAGATAATCGGCCAGCTCCCTTTGGGGGGGCAGCTTCTCATTCGGCTGAATCACACCGTCCCGAATGTCATGCTCCAGCTTTTCGGCGATTTCAATGTGCAGAGGTACCGCGCCGTTTTTCAGGATGTTCGGCTTCCACGTCATCGGATAGTTTTCAAAGGAATTGACCGGCATGCTGCTTCCCCTCTTCTCCCGGCAAAATTGTTCGGCAAATAATATAATATTGTTATGCAAACAATATTAGCATTTACGCCATATAATTTCAAGCGTATATTATAAAATATAAGGATGGCCATCCTGATTATTTGGTTAAAAACACCTCAATATGAGAGCGCCCCTCTAAAATAAGGACTGCTCTATGATCCTGTTTACAATGGAAGAGGGGATTCTGTTGAGGCCGGAAGACGGAGAGGATGTTGCAGATGAAAAAGAAAATTGGTATTCTGGGCGGTTTCAGCTATGAGTCCACAATTCAATACTACGACAACCTGATGCGGCTGTATTATGAGCGGTTTCACGACTATTATTACCCTGAAGTGGTGATATACAGCATGGATTTCCAGAAGTTTACCGACATGGAAAACGAGAACCGGATGGATGATTACCGGGCGTACATTCTGGAGAGCATCCATGCCCTAAAAGCCGCCGGAGTGGATTTTGTGGCCATGTCCGCCAACTCCCCCCACTCCGTATATGACGACATCGCCCCTCAGGCCGGCGTGCCTATGGTGAGCATTGTGGAATCCGTTGGCGAGTACGCAGCAAAGCACAACATGAAAAAAGTCCTGCTGACCGGCATCAAGTACACCATGAATTCCGCCTTCTATCCCAAGGGACTGGCTAAGCGCGGAATCGAGGCCGCCGTCCCCAGCGACGCCGACAAGGACGCGATCAACCGCATCATCTTTGACGAGCTGTGCATCGGCAATTTCCAGGACAGTACCCGGGAGCGGTTCAAAGAAATCATCTCCTCTTACGAGGCCGACGGCGTCATCCTGGGCTGCACGGAACTACCGCTGCTGCTGCATCAGGAGGACACGGATATCCCCCTCATCAGCTCGGTGGACGTCCACTGCGAGGCCATCATGGAGTATGCGCTGGGATAGGATTCCGGCATGACCATACCGATTTTAGAAACAGGAGATGATCACGTGGATCGTATCGCGCAAATCCGTTCCTCGGTTGAGGAAATCCGCGAAGGGTTAATCGAGTTTACCAGGCAGCTGGTCCGCATTCCCAGCATCACCTGCCAGGAGGGCGATGCCGCTCGCCTTACGGCGAAAAAAATGCGGGAGCTGGATTATGACGAGGTCCAAATTGACGGCTATGGCAATGTTCTGGGGCGCGTAGGCAGCGGACCCAAGGTCCTGCTGATGGACGCCCATCTGGACGTTGTCCGAGCGGACGACGCCGCCGGGTGGACGCATCCGCCCTTCAGCGGCGACCTGGAGGACGGCTTCATCCACGGCAGGGGTTCGTCCGACACAAAGTCCTCCCTTGCCGGTCTGGTCTACGCCGGCGCGCTGATGAAACGGCTGGGACTTCTGGATGGCAAGACGGTCTACGTCTCTGCCTCCATTATGGAGGAGGACTACGACGACGCCTTGATGGACGCCCTGCTCCAGGAGCAAAACCTACGCCCCGACTATGTCCTCATCGCCGAGCCGAGCAATCTGAAAATCGCCCTTGGACACCGGGGCTTAGCCGTATTTACAATCACCGCGCCCGGCGTGTCCTCACACGCCAGTATGCCGGAGAAAGGCGTCAACGCCGTCTACGTCATGAATGAGATTATCCGCCGGGTACAAGAGCTGTCTCATAAGCTGCAAAACAGCCCCGGCGAGCACGGCACGGTGGCCCTTACCCGCATAGAGTCGCATTCCGCCTCCTTGAACGCCGTGCCGGATGGCTGCACAATTTACCTGGACCGGCGGCTGTCCCTGGAGGATACCGAGGAGGCCGTCTCCCGGGAGCTGGACGGCCTGGTCGCGGGCACAAATGCCTTTTGGGCAGTCTACATTTCCGAGGGCACGAGCTGGAAGGGGAAAGCCGTCACCCTCCGCCACTTCTCTCCCGCCTGGGAAACCAGGCCGGAGGCCCCGCTTACCCGCGCCGCCTCAGAGGCGTATCAGGAGCTGTTCTCTGAAAAAGCTCCTTTGTGCAAATGGGAGTTTGCTACCACCGGTATGGCGACCGCCGGAAAGTGGAACATCCCCACGATCGGACTGGGGCCGGGCGACATTCAGCTTGCCCACAAAGCCAACGAATGCTGCTCCGTCTCCAGCCTGGCCGCCGCATGTGAGTTTTATATCAACCTTATCACAAAGCTTTGAGGGTTTAGGGAGGAAGAAATGAATACAAATGAGACGCGCACAAAAAAGACCTTCAGGATGCCAAACGCCTTTGTCATCTTGCTTTTGGTGATCGCGGCTGTCAGCCTTTTGACCTATGTCATTCCGGCGGGCATCTACAACCAAACGCCTAACGCCGGCGGCTATATGGTGGCCGACCCGGATTCCTATCACCTGGTAGAACAGTCCCCCGTCACATTCCGGCAGTTCTTGACGGCGATTCCCACCGGCTTCGTGGAAGCCGCCTGGCCCATCGCCATGACGCTCTTTGTGGGCGCCGCCTTTGCCGTCGTTCAGAAGATTGGCCTGATTCCCGCCGCCATTGAGCATCTTGCTCATAAATATTCCACAAAGGGGACGCTCGTCATTCCCTTCATGATGTTCGTCTTCGCCATGATCGACAGCTTTATCGGCACCCCGGAGCTGGTCGTCATTTACATCCCGATCGTCATGCCGCTGATGATACGGCTGGGCTTTGACTCCGTCACCGCCGTGGCGACGGTGCTCTGCGGTTCCGCCGCAGGCTTCTCCGCCGCCTTGACCAATCCCTTCACGGTCGCCATTGGACAGCAAATCAGCGGCCTGCCGCTGTATTCCGCCACCTGGTACCGCATCATTACCTTTGTGGTTACCTGGGGCATCGGCGCGCTGTATCTGATGCGGTATGCCAAGAAAATCCAGGCCAATCCCTCCCTCAGCAACACCTGGAAAGAAGATGAGGCAAAGCGGGAGAAATACTGCGGAGCCGGTTACTCCGCCCAGGCCGGACGGAAACTGGACGGACGGCAGAAAGCCGCCGCCGGATTTTCCGCCGCCATGTTCCTGCTGATGCTGGTGGGGATGATTCTTTTCAAGTGGGATATGCCGGAAATGTGCGCAATCTTTCTTGTCATGGGCGTTGGGGCGGGTTTGATTGTTCGCATGAATGTCGATGAGCTCTGCGACACCCTGGTCCAGGGCTGCTCCGACATGATGCTGGGCGCGCTGGTGATCGGCGCCTCCCGCGCCATCTCCGTTGTCATGACAGAGGCCAACATTATCCACAGCGTCGTCCATGCCCTGGCGTCCGTTCTCACCGATCTTCCCAAGGTTATCACCGTTTTGGGCATTTTGCTGGCGGTTACCCTTTTGAACTTCCTGATTCCTTCCGGCAGCGGAAAAGCCGTCGTTCTCTTCCCGATTCTGGCTCCGCTGGCCGATATTGTCGGCCTTACCCGCCAGACTTGTGTGCTGGCCTATCAATTCGGCGACGGCTTTACCAACTATTTGTGGCCAACCGTAGGTTATTTCATGGCGGGCCTGTCCATTGGCGGGGTCTCTTGGCAAAAGTGGACTCGGTTCTATTTTCCCCTGTTTTTGATGTGGCTTTGCTCTTCCACGGCGTTTCTCATGATTGCTCAGCTGATTCATCTGGGACCCTTCTAAAAAACCGGCCTTCTCAGGCCCTGCGAGCTTCCGCTCGCTTTCTATACGCGTTTCCAACCACCGGCGGGGTCCCGGATTGATCCGGGACTCCGCCGTCGGTTTTCCGGACCGCCGGGTGAAGAATCCGGGAGAAGATTGCCACAAGTCACATGCCGGATAATCCTGAGGCGTCCCCATTGCAATGTACGAAAAGGGGATTGACAAAGCGGCTGCGGCAGCGTATACTGGCGTCAATTGAATCAGGATCTTCAGGGCGGGGTGTAATTCCCCACCGGTGGTAAAGCCCACGAGCCGCAAGGCAGGATTCGGTGAAATTCCGAGGCCGACAGTATAGTCTGGATGGAAGAAGATCGTGTGAACGCAGGGGGAACGGTATGCCTGCGTCCATGGGTGATGCTCTGGAATTGCGTAACGCATTCCAGGGCTTTTTGTTCCATGGACGTGGGAGGCTTCTCTCGTCCCACGCCGCCTTGGACCTTTGGTTCAAGGCATTTTTTCTTTCCTGGAGGCGCGGAACATGAACGACAACGACTACATGGCGCTGGCGATCTCCCTGGCGGAGCGGGGGCGGGGCTGGACCAATCCCAATCCCGTGGTAGGAGCCGTCCTCGTGAAAGAGGGCCGGATCATCGGCCAGGGCTGGCACCGGCGCTGCGGTGAACTCCATGCGGAACGGGAAGCCCTGAAGGACTGCGAGGAGTCTCCGGCAGGGGCCACACTGTACGTGACCCTGGAACCCTGTTGCCACTATGGACGCCAGCCGCCCTGTACGGACGCTATCTTAGAGGCGGGAATCGCCCGGGTGGCGGTGGGTTCCTTGGACCCGAATCCTCTAGCAGCGGGAAAGGGGCTGGAAATTCTGCGGACTCATGGCGTGGCCGTTGAGACAGGTGTTCTCCGGACGGAGTGCGATGCTCTGAACCGGGCCTTTTTCCACTACATCCGTACGAAGCAGCCCTACGTCACCATGAAGTACGCCATGACCCTGGACGGCAAGACCGCTACCCAGACCGGGGCCTCCCAATGGATCACCGGCGAGGAGGCCCGGCGGTGGGTCCATCGGGACCGCCACGCCAACGCCTCGATCATGGCAGGCGCCGGCACGGTATTGGCAGACAACCCCCTGCTGACCTGCCGGGCAGAAGGCGGGAGGAATCCCCTGCGGGTCATCTGCGACACCCGCCTGCGCACGCCCCTGGACAGCCGGCTGGTCCACACGGCGGCGGAGGTCCCCACAATCCTGGCTGCCGGGCCTGTTAAGCCGGAGCAGGCCGCACCCTATCAAGCTGCCGGATGCCAGGTCTGGAGTCTGCCCCTGCGGGAAGAGCACATCGATCTGACGGCGCTGATGGACCGGCTGGGAGCGGCGGAGATCGACAGTGTGCTTTTGGAGGGCGGCGGGACCCTGAACTGGACCATGCTGGAGGCGGGCCTGGTCCAGAGAGTCCAGGTATACATTGCCCCCAAGCTCTTCGGCGGAGCCGCCGCCAAGTCCCCTGTGGAGGGCCTGGGCGTGGAGTTCCCGACCCAGGCCGCGCATTTGAAGCATATGACCGTCACCCCTGTCGGGGAGGACTTTTTGCTGGAGGGAGAACTCGATGTTTACAGGAATTATTGAAGAGACCGGCGTTATCCGGGCCGTTCGGAGGGGGGGCCATTCATCGGTGCTGTCCATAGGGGCAGCGGCGATCCTGTCCGGTCTCCGCGTCGGGGACAGCGTGGCGGTGAACGGCGTTTGCCTCACTGCGGCAAGCCGGGACGAGGAGGGCTTCACCGCCGATGTGATGCACGAGACCCTGGACCGTTCCAGCCTGGGTATGCTGGTTCCAGGCAACCCGGTAAACCTGGAGCGGGCTATGGCGGCGGGCGGACGCTTCGGCGGGCACATCGTCTCCGGTCACATCGACGGCACCGGGACCATCGCCGCCCTCCGGCAAGACGGCAACGCCGTCTGGTACACGGTTCAGACCGCTCCTTCTGTGCTGTGTTATGTTGTGGAAAAAGGTTCCATCGCCATCGACGGCATCAGCCTGACGGTGGCCTCTGTGGAGGCGGACCGCTTCTCTGTCTCTGTCATTCCCCACACGGCCGCCGTCACTATCCTGGGCCAAAAACGCCTTGGCGACGCGGTAAACCTGGAGACGGACGTCATCGGAAAATATGTGGAAAAGCTGCTGCGGTTTCGGGAGGAGACGAGTCCCGGAGGCCGCATCACGCTGGACTTCCTGACCCGAAACGGATTTTGACGATACGAGGAGGATTTACTATGGAACATCCCTACTGCACCGTGGAGGAAGCTCTGGAGGAGCTTCAGGCGGGCCGAATCATCATTTCCATCGACGACCCGGACCGGGAGAACGAGGGCGACATGATCTGTGCCGCCCAGTTCGCCACCACGGAAAACGTCAACTTTATGGCTGTCCATGCCAAGGGCCTCATCTGCACCCCTATGAGCGAGGAGGTCGCCTCCCGGCTGGGACTGGAGCAAATGGTGAAGGTCAACACGGATAACCACGGCACCGCTTTCACAGTTTCCATCGACCACGTAAAAACCACCACCGGTATCTCGGCGGAAGAGCGGGGCCTTACCTGCCGCAAGTGCGTAGACCCCTCTACCCTTCCGGAGGACCTGCGCCGCCCCGGTCATGTCTTTCCGCTTGTGGCCCGGCGGGGCGGCGTGCTGATCCGAAATGGCCACACGGAAGCCACGGTGGACCTCTGCCGTTTGGCAGGGCTGACGCCCTGCGGACTTTGCTGTGAGATTATGCGGGATGACGGCGCCATGATGCGCACCGCCGAACTGCTGGAGAAGGCGGCGGAGTGGGGCCTGAAGGTTATCACCATCAAAGCCCTTCAGGACTACTGCCGCCGCCACGACAAACACGTGGTTCGGGAAGCCGCCGCCCAGATGCCCACCCGCTTTGGGAACTTCCGGATTTACGGTTACATCCATGACCTCACCGGCGAGCACCACGTGGCCCTGGTAAAGGGAGACGTGGGAGACGGGCAAAACATCCTGTGCCGGGTCCACTCGGAGTGCCTCACCGGCGACGTCTTCGGCTCCCGCCGCTGTGACTGCGGCCAACAGCTGGCCGCCGCCCTCCGCCAGATCGAGACAGAGGGCCGGGGCATCCTGCTCTACATGCGCCAGGAGGGCCGGGGCATTGGCCTCATTAACAAGCTGAAAGCCTACGCCTTGCAGGAGCGGGGCTTCGACACTGTGGACGCCAACATGGAGCTGGGCTTTGCCCCGGACCTGCGGGAGTATTGGGTGGGAGCGCAGATCCTCCGGGACTTGGGTGTCCGGACCATGCGGCTTTTGACCAACAACCCCGACAAGGTCTATCAGCTTTCAGGCTTCGGCCTGGAAATTGTGGAGCGGGTGCCTATCCAGGTCGCCGCTACTGCTGAGGATCTGTTCTATCTGCGGACCAAGCAGGAGCGCATGGGCCATCTGGTCAACTATTGAATTTGAATTTCATGATAACAGGAGGAATGCATGATGAAAACGTATGAAGGCAGATTGGTCGCGGAAGGTGTCAAAGTCGGCATCGTGGCTGCCCGGTTCAATGAGTTCATCGTCGCCAAGCTGCTCAGCGGCTGCGAGGACGGACTGCGCCGCCATGGCGTAGAGGCGGAAAACATCCATGTCGCCTGGGTGCCGGGAGCGTTTGAGATTCCGCTGATCGCCTCCAAAATGGCAAAGAGCGGGAAGTATGACGCACTAATCGCCCTGGGGGCCGTCATCCGAGGCTCCACCAGCCATTATGACTATGTATGCGCCGAGGTGTCCAAGGGCATTGCCTCTGTGGCGCTGGACAGCGGCGTCCCCGTCCTGTTCGGCGTGCTGACCACTGACACCATCGAACAAGCCATCGAGCGGGCCGGGACCAAGGCAGGAAACAAGGGGGCGGAGTGCGCTCAGGGGGCCATTGAGATGGTGAACCTGCTCCGGGAGCTGGAACGGTAAGTCTTTCTAATTTGATCGGTTTTCAGCTGCTGGCCGCGTATCGGATTTTTATCTTTGTGATGCATGACTGCTTCTAAAGTTGTTGTCAAGGGGGAATATGAGACTTAACTTAAAATTCTACATTCAAAACCGGAAATTCTGCTCATGTTTATTTTCCAATGCTGGATGCGGTTCTGTTTTTTGATAGTTCTCCCACCCTGTCCGCAAGGTTTCGCCAATCTCCCGCCGCAACCAGTAC
>JAAVYM010000070.1 GCA_022791135.1 Oscillibacter sp. | reverse complement strand
CTGCAGGTGGTCTTCCTGGAGAACTACCGGGTCTCCCTGGCGGAGGTGCTGATGCCCGCAAGCGAGGTGAGTCAGCAGATCTCCACCGCCGGTAAGGAGGCCAGCGGCACCGGCAACATGAAATTCATGATGAACGGCGCGCTGACCGTCGGCACGCTGGACGGCGCAAACGTAGAGATGCATCAGGTGCTGGGAGACGAAAATATGTTCCTCTTCGGCCTCCACGCCGACGAGGTGGAGCAGCTCAAGCGGGAGGGCTATGTGCCCCAGCGCTGGTACAACAAGGATGAGCGGCTCCGCCGGGCCATGGACGCCCTGCGCGGCGGCTTCCGGGACGGCGTCAGCTACAACGACCTCTATCAGCGTCTGCTGCTGGGTATGGGCGGAAGCCCCGCCGACGAGTATCTGCTCCTGGCGGACTTTGACAGCTATTGCCAGGCGGAAAAGCGGATGGTGGAGACCTACGCCAATCCGGAGCAGTGGAACCGCATGAGCCTGCACAACATCGCCCGCAGCGGCATCTTTGCCGCCGACCGCGCTGTTGCCCAATACGCCGAAAACATCTGGCACGTTCCCCATCGTAATCTTTCCACAGAAAAAAAGTGAGCAAAGCCCGGCATGCCTATACCACACGGGCCGCATCCCCAAAAGGATGCGGCCCCTTATTTTGCAAAAATACCGTTGCCGTCGCAGAATCTGCCGTAAACGCCAGGCCGTCAGAGCGCGTTCGCCTTCTTTTGATTCTTTTCTTTCGCGAAAGAAAAGAATCGGGGAAAGCCACAAAAAAACGAATTCAGATTGACAAGCTCCATCCAAACGGCATATACTAAAAACCGAATCTGCACGCGTTTGTACCGGGCCGCCTTTCCAAAAGAACCCTGCCCACCCCCGCCGGCCTGCCCGGATTCTGCCTGCGGATAGCCTCAAAGTGCCTATTTTTCTAAGGAGCGTGAATTTCCATGGAGCTGACCTTGAACCAAGCCGTGCTGAATGTGCAGCTGTCCGGCATCCGCCGCTTTACCTTCCTGGTGCGGGACACCCCCGGCGCCTGCGCCCTGACCATCGGGGAACCGGACCAGAACACCCCTGTCCCGGTGAAGGACGCCGCGAAAGCCGCCCTGGATGCCAACGACACCCACTATCCCCCCGGCAACGGCTACCCCTACATGCTGGAGGACATCTCCGAATTCGAAAAACAGGCCCATGGCCTGCACTATTCCCCGGAGGAGATCATCCTCACCATCGGGGCTACAGAGGGCCTTTTCATCGCCCTGTCTACGGTATTGAATCCGGGGGACGAGGTGATCATACCCACCCCGGCCTTCAGCTTGTATGAGTCCATCACCCAGCTCTGCCGGGGCGTACCCGTGGCCCTGCCCACGGAGGACCACCATTTTCAGATTGACCCCGAGGCGCTGAGGGCCGCCATTACCCCCCGGACCAAGGCCATCGTCCTCACCTCGCCCAACAACCCCACGGGCTGTATCTACACCCGGGAGACCCTGGACGCCGTCCACGAAATTTTGCGGGACAAGCCTATATTCGTCCTCTGTGACGACGTGTACCGGACCCTAATTTATACGGACGATTACCACAGCTTTGCAGAGTACACAGATATGCGGGACCGGATCATTGTTATCCAGAGCTTTTCCAAGCCTTACGCCATGACCGGCTGGCGGCTGGGCTACTGCCTGGCGGATGCGCCCATCCGGGACCGGATGCAGATTTTCCATCAGTACTCCGTGGTTTCCGCCCCTGCCTTTGTGCAGCCGGCATGCGCGGCGGCGTTGAAATTTGACACCGCCCCCATGGTGGAACTCTTCCGCAAACGCCGGGACTATGTTTACCGCCGCCTGACGGCCATGGGCCTGGAGGTACAGGAGCCGGAGGGGGCCTTCTACATGTTCATCAAGATCCGCAAATACGGCATGGACTCCCTGGCCTTCTGCGAAAAGCTGCTGAAGGAGGGCCTGGTGGGGGTCATCCCCGGCGTGTACTTTGGGACGGAGGGCTATATGCGCCTGTCCTACTGCTACTCCGACGAGGACCTGAAGGAGGGCCTGGACCGGATTGAGCGCTTTCTCCGGACGTTTTGACCGAGGGCGGGGAAGGTCCTGGGCCGTTTCCGTCTGCTCCTTGGGGCTTTCCGGGAAAAGCGATTGAAAATCGGGACGCTTTGCCGCAAAATAGACGCCGGATAAACCGCGCCTTTTCATGGGAGGAACCGCTATGCGTGTCATCACAGGCTCTGCTAGGGGCCGCCGCCTGCTGGAGCTGGAGGGGATGGAGACCCGCCCCACCACCGGCCGGGTGAAAGAGGGTGTGTTCAGCGCCCTGCAATTCGACATTGAGGGCCGGCGGGTGCTGGACCTCTTCGCCGGTACCGGGCAGATGGGCATTGAGTGCCTGAGCCGGGGGGCGGCCTCCGCCGTCTTTGTGGACCAGCGGAAGGACGCCTTTGAGGTGGTTAAGAAAAATTTGGCCCTGGCGAACCTCCAGGACCGGGCGCGGGTCGTCCATGGAGATGCCCGGGACTTTGTCGCCCGGACCGGCGAGCGTTTTGACCTGGTGTTCCTGGACCCGCCCTACGCCTCCGGACTGCTGGAGGAGATGCTGGAGCGCGTCACCGCGCCAGGATTTGACATTCTCAATCCTTATGGTATAATCGTAGCGGAACACCCGGCGGAAAAATCCCTCCCCGCGCTCCCGCCGCCCTTCTGCCTCCTGCGGACCTACCGGTACGGCAAGATCGCCGTCACCCTCTTCCGCCGGGAGGGAAATGAATAGAACGAGGAAAGCACCCATGAGAACAGCCATCTGCTCCGGCAGCTTCGATCCTATCACCCTGGGCCACCTGGATGTGATCCGGCGGGCTGCCGCCTGTTTTGAGCGCGTGTGGGTCTGCGTCAGCCCCAACGCCGAGAAGCCCAGCCAGATGTTTACCCCGGAGCAAAAGCTCCGGCTGGTCCGGGCCGCCATTCGGGATCTGCCCAATGTGGAGGCGGAGCTGTGGCCCGGCCTGCTGGCGGATTTTGCCAGGGGCCACGGGGCCTGCGCCATTGTCCGGGGCGTCCGCAATGTGACGGACTTTGACGCGGAATACCAAATGGCGCTGATCAACCGGGGACTCTGTCCAGGACTGGAGACCCTGTTTCTGCCCGCCAGCGCTTCGTATCAGCACTTCAGCTCCTCCATGGCCCGGGAAATGATCCGCTACCGCCAGCCGCTGGAGAAGTATCTGCCCGCTTCCATCATCCCCCTTGTGGAGGAACTGAGAGATAAAGAGGGAGGTTCACACCATGGCCAATGATATCAACCGCCTGATCGACATGATCTATGAGCGGATCGAGGACGCCAAGGCCCCTGCGCTGAAGCCCAGCATGAGCATCGTGGACCGGGATGAGCTGCTGGACCTGTTGGACGAGCTGCGGGCCCAGCTTCCGGCGGAGATCAAGCGGGCCCAGGAGCTGTTGAGCGCCCGGGAGAAGTTCGTGGAGGACGCCAAGCGGGACGTGGAGCGCTTGATGCGCCAGGCGGAGCTGGAGGCCAAGACCAAAATCTCCGAGAGCGAAGTCATGTACGCCGCCCGGGAGAAGGCCCGGCAGATCGTCACCCGGGCGGAGGAGCGCTCCCGCCAGCTTTACAAGGTGGCCAACGATTACGCGGAGGATGCCCTGTCCCGGACGGAGGAAGCCGTCCAGGCTGCGCTGGACGAAGTGAAGCAGTCCCGGATTCGGTTCCGCGCCGCCTCTGCCGCCAAAATGCAGGAACAAAAGCAGAAGTTAGATCCGAAAAACGATGAGAATAATAGTTAAGTTTACATAAATCGAGGAAAAATTTGTTCATTTTGCCGAATATTTTGTGCCTTTCTCTTGGAAGGGCGCAATATGTGGAAGGAAAGTTGGAAAAACGCCTCCACCGTCGCAACATCTTGCGCCGGTAGGGGGCGTTTTCTTTTACGAAAGCGCTGGCGAAAAAAGTAGAACTAGTGTTTTACTTTTTAGATTTTGGGCGAAAAAGAGAGGATTTTTGAGAAAACACCCCCTTTCCAGTCGAAAAAAAATCCTTGCTTTTCAGGCTGTTTTTCCGTATACTAAAGAGCATGGTGGGGAGAAGTGGGGGATAAAGACATCAAAGTGGCATAAAGCACCATTTCGTCCCAGAAAGAGGGGGAAGGGGGCGGTCCTATGGCAAGGCTGCTGGGAAAGTCGAATAACAGCATTGATGCCAAGGGCCGTCTAGTCATTCCCTCTGCCATGCGGGAGGCGCTGGGCGACACCTTTTTTATCACCATCGGCGCCGAGCACTGCCTGACGATTTACCCCCAGGCCAAGTGGGAGCAGATGTCCGATGAAATGGACGAGCTGCCCTACACCGAGGCCAGGGCCTTGACGCTGCTGTATGCCAACGCGGTCCAGTGTGAGCCGGACGGGCAGGGGCGGGTGCTGATCCCCGCCGGCCTGCGGAGCTATGCGGGGCTGAAAAAGGCGTGCACCATTGTGGGACTGAACACCTTCGCCGAGATTTGGGACGAGGAGACCTGGACGGCGAGAGAGCAGAAGATGCTGAACGAGGCGGACATGGCCGCGGCGATGGATGCCCTGGCCCGTGCCCGGCGAAACCGCGGGTGACCGGCTATGGAATACATACACAAGCCAGTTTTGCTGGAGGAATGTATCGCGGCGCTGCGAATCCGTCCCGACGGGACCTATGTGGACGGCACCTTGGGCCGGGCGGGGCACTCCAGGGAGATCGCGAGGCTCCTGACCACCGGCCGCCTGATCGGCATCGACCGGGATGAAGCCGCCATCGAGGCAGCCCGGGAACGCCTGCGGCCCTGGCTGGACCGGGTGACCCTGGTTCACAGCAACTTCGAGCGGCTGGGCGAGGTGCTGGCGGACGTGGAGGCTGTAGACGGCCTGCTGTTTGACCTGGGCGTGTCCTCCCCCCAGCTGGACGACGCCGAACGGGGCTTTTCCTACCGGCAGGACGCCCCGCTGGACATGCGGATGGACCGCTCCGCGCCGCTGACGGCTCGGGAAGTGGTCAACACCTGGAGCTTTGAGGAACTCCGGCGGATTTTATACGATTACGGCGAGGAGCGTTATGCTCCGGCCATTGCCAGGGCCATTGCCCGCATCCGGGCGGACAGGCCCATAGAGACGACCCTGGAACTGGTGGACATCATCAAGTCGGCCATGCCCCCGGCGGCGCTGCGGGAGAAGCAGCACCCCGCAAAGCGGAGCTTTCAGGCAATCCGCATCGCCGTCAACGGCGAGCTGGACGCGCTGCCCCCCATGCTGCGGGCGGCGGCGGACAAGCTCCGCCCCGGCGGACGGCTGGCGGTGATTACCTTTCACTCCCTGGAGGACCGCATTGTGAAGCGGACCCTGCGGGAGCTGGCTCAGGGCTGTACCTGCCCTCCGGGCTTCCCGGTGTGCGTGTGCGGAAAAAAGCCGCTGCTGCGTCTGGACAAGCCCGTGACACCTACGTCAGAAGAGGTGATGGAAAACCCCCGATCTCGGAGCGCCCGTCTTCGGACGGCGGAAAAGCGGGATCTCTTTGATATTTAAGGCTGATTCGGGCATCGGTCCCGTCCCGGCTCATGCCGTCGTGTGGAAGCTTCCGGCAAAGGCAGAAACTGGAAATAAATGGAAAAAATAGGCTGATTTTCTTTTTTCATGAGGAAAAAGAAGGAGGTGGATTCATGGCGGCAGCGGCGCGGGACGCGCGGTATCGGAGAAGGCAGGCGGTAAACGGCAGCCTGGCCTATGATTTGGACTACGCAGTCCGGGAGCGGGAACTGCGCCACGCCGGGGAATCCGTCCGGCGGAAGGAACCAGCGCAGGTTCACGCTGCGCCGAAGGTCCTGGTCCGGGAACGGCAGTACGTCTCAAAGCTGGCGGTACTGAGCGTAACGGCTATCATGGGCTTGGCGCTGCTGGTGCTGATGAACTACGTTCAGCTGACGCTGCTGTCCTCGGAGACGGTAAAGCTGCAAAACCAGCTGGAGGAGCTAGAGACCGAGAATGTCCACCTGACGGCAAAATATCAGCAGATGTTTGACATGGCCTCGGTGAAGGAGGCGGCGGAGTCCGCCGGCATGAGCAAGCCCAGCAGCACCCAAATGGACCGGCTGGACCTGAGCGAGGGCGATTCCGCCGTGGCCTACCGGCAGAAGGAGCCGGGGCTGCTGCGCCGGATCCTCTCGTCCCTTCACGGCGGCGTCTATGCGGTGGTGGAATATTTTGACTGAGCGCTGCACTATACTGGATTGAAAAATCCTTCGGCCCGGTTTGGAATCCGGCGAAGCCGGCAGCGTCGAAAGATTTTCTCACCTGGCGTGTCCGCTGCCTGGGGCAGCCCGCCCGGATCCCTTTCGGCAGATTCCAAGCCTGGCCTGAAGCTTCATGATACGCACGATTCGGGCGGCGCCCGCCGGCGCCGCCGCGGCTGGAGCAGGAAGACCGCTCTTCTTGCTCCTTGTTTTCTTAGAACCTTTATTCATAACCAGGGGATGCCGGATGGGCGAGGATTTTTCCCGCCAGACAAGGAGATTTTCCGCAGCCACACGGACGTATGGCAGGGGAAAGCGACACAGCATGGCGGGAAAAAGACTGCGCAGGCGGCGTTTAACGGTTGTGAATACAGGTTCTTATTTCAAGGAGGCTGACCCATGGTAAAACGCACGCCGCAAACTCCTGCGATGCACCGAAAAAGCGAAGCCGCCCGCCGGGCAAACCAGATCATCCGGGGGCGGACGCTGCTGCTGATGATGGTGCTGGGTATTCTTACCTTTGTCGTGCTGTTCTGGAAGCTCTACGACCTCCAGATCAACCGCCACCAGGAGATGCAGGCCCGGGCGGTGACCCAGCAGACCCGGGAGCATTCCATCACCGCCTCCAGAGGAACGATTTACGACAAAAACCGCAATGTCCTGGCCAGCTCTACCACGGCGGAGACCGTGGTCATCGACCCTCTGCGGATCGACGCCTTTGTCAAGGCCCAGGAGAAGGCCCAGGAGGAAGCGGCTGCCAAGGCCCTGGAGAAGGGGCAGACCTATACCCGCCAGCCCATCCGGGACCAGAGCTACATTGCCCAGGGCCTGGCCCGCATTTTGGAGATGGATCAGGCGGCCATCGAAAAGAGGATGGAGAACACGGAATACGAGTACGTGGCTTTGCGCAAGAAGGTGGAAAAGGATCTGGCCGACGAGGTCCGCCGGTTCATCACCGGCGAGGTTGACGCGGAGGGCAACGAAATTCCCGAGGGCCAGCGGCGCTCCCTCAACGGCGTCTACCTGGAGCCGGATTCCAAGCGCTACTATCCTTACAACGCCTTGGCGGCCAATGTGGTTGGCTTTGTCAACGCGGAGAACAAGGGCGGCGTGGGCTTGGAGTCCAAGTACGACAGCGACCTCTCCGGCACCGCCGGCATGACCATCTCCGCCAAGAACAACCGCAATCAGCCGCTGCTGTTTGACTATGAGCAGTATTTCGACGCGGAAAACGGCAGCGATTTGATGCTGACCTTGGACATCAACGTACAGATTGCCCTGGAAAAGGGCATGGAGAGCATGCTGAGCAAGTTCGACGCCGCCAGCGGCGGCACCGGTATTGTGTTGAATGTGAACTCCGGCGCGATTTTGGGCATGGCCTCTTATCCGAACTACGACTCCAACCAGTCCGGCGTGCTCTACGACGGGAAGCTGAAGAGCAAGCTGGAAAGCCAGCTGGAGGAGCTGGAGAAGAAGCGGGAGAGCTATGAGACCGGGGAGGCCTACGAAGAGGCCGTTCAAAAGGCCAAGAACGACACCATCCACAGCCAGTGGCGAAACAAGTGCATCGACTCCACCTACGAACCCGGGTCCACCTTCAAGCCCATCACCCTGGCGGCGGCGCTGGAGGAGGGAGTCGTCAACATGAACTCCACCTTTGAATGCAGCGGCTCGGTGATGGTCAAGGGCTGGGATAAACCCTTCAACTGTTCCCGGGCTGCGCCCGGCCACGGCCATCAGATTTTGAAAGAGGCGGTGGGCAACTCCTGCAACCCGGCCTTCATCCGGATTGGCCAGGCGCTGGGCACCAGCAAGTTTTACGAATATCTCAAGTCCTTCGGGCTGATGGAGAAGACCGGTGTGGATATGATCGGCGAGGTGCAGGGCATTTTCGCCAATGAGAAGAATTTCAACTCGAACCTGGTCTCCCTGGCGTCCTACTCCTTCGGCCAGACCTTCAACGTCACCCCGCTGGAGCTGATTCGGGCCCAGGCGGCGTGCATCAACGGAGGTTATCTCTACCAGCCCTACATTGTCGAGCAGGTGCTGGACAGCGAGGGAAGCGTCCTCAGCCAGCACGAGTCCGCGCCCATCCGGCAGGTCATCAGCGAGGAGACCTCCGCCAAGGTGCGGGAGTGCCTGGAATACGTGGTGGCCTCCGGCACCGGGCGCAACGGCCAGGTGGCGGGCTACCGCATCGGCGGCAAGACCGGTACCGCCGACAAGACCGGCACCCGCACCGCCAGCAATCCCAAGGGCGATATCGTGGTGTCCTTCATGTGCTTCGCCCCGGCGGACGATCCGCAGTACATTATGCTGATTACGATGGACACTCCCAGCCGGACCACGGGAACCTTTCCCTCCGGCGGCAATATGGTGGCCCCCACGGCCAGCCAGATTATGAGCGAGATTCTCCCGGTCCTCGGCGTGGAGCCGGACTACACCGCCGCCCAGCTGGCGGGAGCCGACGCCGCCGTGCCGAACGTGATGGGCCAGGATCTGGAGAGCGCCAAGGCCCGCCTGGAAAGCAGCGGCTTTGCCTTCCGCACGGTGGGCAGCGGCCTTGAGGTCACTGCTCAGACGCCGGAGGGCGGCGCGGTGGTCCCGAATAATGCCTCCATTGTCCTCTATTTGGGGGAGGAGAAGAACGACGGCCTGCGCACCGTGCCGAATGTGATTGGCATGACCGCCGCAGAGGCCAACCAGGCTCTGACGAATGCGGGCCTTATCATGCGGGTGGCGGGCGCCACCAGCACGGACTCCGGCAACGTCCGGGCCATCTCCCAGGACCGGGGGGAGGGAACGGAGCTGGCTCCCGGCAGCGTGGTCACGGTTCGCTTCGGCGACAGCTCGGTCCGCGACTGACTTCCTTTTCTTGAAAGAAAAGGAAGCAAAAGAACGTTCGCGCGCTCTGGAGGTCCGGAGGGAATCCGGGCCGGAGCGGCGGCGACGGAGCCTGTGGGGTGCGCAGGTTTTGCCTGGTTTCAGGCAGGAAATGCTGTATACATTGCGTTTTATCTGGTCTATACTAATCCGGAACGTTGATAACGGGATGGAGGTTTTACAACGATGAAGCTCAAAGAGTTGCTGGAGGGCGTGGAGATTGTTTCCGTGCATGCGGATTTGGAGATGGAGATCGGCGGGGTCGGCTACGATTCCCGGCAGGTGAAACCTGGGGAGCTTTTTGTGGCGATGACGGGGTTTGCCGCGGACGGTCACCGGTTTATTCCCCAGGCCCTGGCCGCCGGAGCGGCGGCGGTGCTTTGCCAGAATCCGCCGGAGGGGAAGGTTCCCTATGTGCAGGCGTTGGATTCCCGCCGGGCCTTGGCGGTGATCGGAGCCAATTTCTTCGGCCATCCGGCGCAGTCCATGACCATGACCGGCGTCACCGGCACCAACGGGAAGACCACCACCACCTATTTGCTCAAGGCTGTTTTGGAGGCCCGGGGCGGAAAGGTGGGATTGATTGGCACAAATCAGAATATGATTGGCCAGGAGGTTCTGCCCACGGAGCGGACGACTCCGGAGTCCTTTGAGCTGCAAAAGCTCTTTGCCCAAATGCGGGCGGCGGGATGCAGCCACGTGGTGATGGAGGTCTCCTCCCACGCCCTGGTGCTGGACCGGGTCTATGGCGTGGACTACGAGGTGGGCGTTTTTACGAATCTGACCCAGGACCACCTGGATTTTCACGGGACCATGGAGGACTACTGCGATGCAAAGGCCCTTTTGTTTCGTAATTGCAGGACGGGTGTGGTGAATGTCTCCGACCCTTGGGCTCCCCGTTTGCTGAAAAATGCCTCCTGCAAGGTATTTACCTTTTCCAGCGCCGGCGATGCGGACCTCCGGGCGGAGGAGATTGCCCTGGCGGCGGATCACGTGGCGTTTACTGCCGTGTGCGGCGGGGAGCGGGTTCCTGTCCGGGTGAATATTCCTGGGCGCTTCATGGTGGATAACGCCCTGGATGTGCTGGCGGCGGCCCGGGTTTTGGGGATTCCGCTGGCGGAGAGCGCCGCCGTCCTGGCCCGGGTGCCCCATGTGAAGGGCCGGGTGGAGGTGGTTCCCACGCCGGGAAAGGAGTATACCGTCCTCATAGACTACGCCCACAGTCCCGACAGCTTGGAGAACGTGCTGACGACGGTGAAGGGCTTTGCCAAGGGGCGGACCGTTGCACTCTTTGGCTGCGGCGGGGACCGGGATAGGGCCAAGCGGCCGAAAATGGGCCGGGTGGCGGCCTCTGTGGCGGACTTTGTGGTGGTGACCACCGATAACCCCCGGACGGAGCGCCCGGCGGACATCATTGCAGATATTCTGCCGGGCCTGGAGGGGAGGGGAACCCCCTATAAAGTGGTAGAGGACCGGGTGGAGGCCATTCATTGGGCGATGGACCACGCCGGGGACGGGGATGTTGTGGTTCTTTGCGGCAAGGGCCACGAGACCTATCAGGAGGTCAACCACGAAAAGCGGCATATGGACGAGCGGGAAATCGTCGCGGACTATCTGTAAGTGAAAGATTCCGCCCGGGAAGCCGGGGACGGGGAGAGGGAGAGACATGATCGAAACACTGCTGTTGGCCATGGGAATCAGTTTTCTGTTGACCCTGGTTCTGGGAAAATTCGTCATAGCGGAGCTGCGCAAACTCCACGCCGGGCAGGAGATCCGGAAGGAGGGACCCTCCTGGCACGCCGGAAAGGCGGGCACGCCCACCATGGGCGGAATCATGTTCATTGTCGGCTCGGGAGTGGTGGCCTTTGTCATGGGCTGGGAGAGCATGTTGCGGGGGGAATTTGCCCACCTGTACGTTTACCTGTTCGCTCTGATTTTCGGCCTCATCGGCTTTGTGGACGACTACCGCAAGGTCCGCCAGCACCAGAACGAGGGCCTGACGGCCAAGCAGAAATTCATCCTCCAGCTGGCGGCGGCGGTGCTGTTCCTCAGTCTGATGCGCTATGAGGGGCTGCTGACCAATGCGTTGTATATTCCCTTTTTAAATGTCACCCTGGAGATCAACTGGATTCTCTACCTGGTTTTCGCCGCCTTCGTCATTGTGGGCTGTGTAAACGCGGTGAACCTCACCGATGGCATCGACGGCCAGTCCTCCAGCGTTACCTTTGTGGTGATGATCTTCTTCACGGCCGCTGCGGCGCTGTGGAAGCTGATGCCTCTGGCGCTGTTTCCCGCGGCCCTGGCGGGGGGGCTGGCGGCCTTCTTCTGCTATAACCACCATCCGGCCAAGGTCTTCATGGGAGACACGGGGAGCCTGTTTATGGGCGGTGCGGTAGCGGCCCTGGCCTTTGCCATGGATATGCCGCTGATTCTGATTCTGGTTGGAATCATCTATATTTTGGAGACTCTGTCGGATATTATCCAGGTGGCCTATTTCAAGGCGACCCATGGCAAGCGCTTTTTCAAAATGGCGCCCCTGCACCACCACCTAGAGCTATCCGGCTGGAGCGAGGCGAAGCTGGTTGTGGTGTTCTCCAGCGTGACGGCGATTGGCTGTATTTTGGCGTGGATTGGCATTCAGGGAAGGGGCTGAGCGGCGTAGCGGCCCCAAAACCTTACAAAAGAGATGCATGAAAAGAGGTGCATAACTGGGAAAATCCGGCCGGTGCCGTTGGGGCCGGTGGGGTACCCAGGCAATAAGAGAGAGCAACGGATCATTTGCCCCTTTCCCAGCCGGAAAAGGGCGGAAAGGGGAAAACTATGGCGTCACGAGGAAGTTCGGCGGCCCGGCGGGAACCGCAGCGCCGTCCGGCGCAGCAGCGGCGGAAGCCCGTACAGACGCAGGCCCGGCGTCCGGTCCCGCGGCAGAGTGCAGTTGTGCCGTTTCCTGCGCCACAGC
Organism: Oscillibacter sp.; assembly: GCA_022791135.1. Classification (GTDB taxonomy): domain Bacteria; phylum Bacillota; class Clostridia; order Oscillospirales; family Oscillospiraceae; genus Oscillibacter. The sequence goes on along the minus strand of JAAVYM010000070.1, from coordinate 8,965 downwards.
AGCGCCCGGCGAAGCGTCCCCGCCGCCGGCCTCTGAGCCGGGAGGAGGCCCAGCGCCGTCAGGAGCAGCGCCTTCGCCGCCAGGCCCTGGAGGAAGAGAGCCGGGAGCTGGCCAGGGGGCCGGTGGACCTGCCGTTCTGCCTTCTGGTGTTTTTGCTGACGGCAATTGGCCTAGTAATGCTGCTGTCCGCCAGCTTTCCCTCCGCTTATTATGAGACCCGCACCAACAATCCGGTTTATTATTTTACCCGCCAGGGCGTGTTTGCTGTCATGGGCATCGCGGCCATGCTGTTCATCGGCAAGATCAACTACCAGCGCCTCCGGGGCGCGGCGAAGACGCTGCTGTATGTCTCCATTGTGCTTTTGGTGCTGGTCATCATCCCCCACAACCCCATTGCGGTCACCCGTAACAACGCCACGCGATGGCTGGGCGTCGGCGAGCTGTTTACGTTTCAACCCTCGGAAATTGCCAAAATGGCGATTGTCATTTACTTTTCAGACAGTATTTCCCGCAAAAAAGACCAAATGCGCAATTTCCGGACCGGCATTTTGCCCTATTTAATCTGGCTGGTGGTTACGGCGGGCCTAGTGGCCCTGGAACCTCACCTCTCCGGTGCAATTTTGATTCTGGGCGTCGGCGCGGCGCTGATGCTGGTGGGCGGCATCAATTGGACCTGGGTTATTGGCGCCTTGGGCGCGGGCGCGGGATTTTTGTACTTCGTGCTCTTTGTAGTGGGCTACAATACCTCCCGCATTCAGTATTGGCTGAACCCCTGGGCAGACATGAGAGACAAGGGCTATCAGCTCTCCCAGAGTCTGATTACCATCGGTTCCGGCGGGCTTTTGGGTGTGGGCCTGGGAAAGAGCCGCCAGAAATTCCTGTTCCTTCCGGAGGAGCACAACGACTTCATTTTCGCCATCATCTGCGAGGAGCTGGGTCTCATCGGGGCCACCATCATCATGCTCCTTTTCGCGGCCCTGATTCTCCGGGGCTATTGGATTGCCCTCCACGCCCGGGACCGGTTCGGAAGCCTGCTGGTCACCGGCGTCACCACGCTGATTGCCATGCAGACATTCCTGAACATCGGCGTGGTAACGGGCCTGCTGCCCACCACGGGCATCTCGTTGCCGTTTTTCAGCTACGGAGGCACGGCCCTCTCCATCCAATTGGCGGAGATGGGGGTGGTTTTGTCGGTATCCAGGCAGATGAAGCCCACGAAGGCCGGATAGACCAAAGAGGGGGCTGCGTCTTCCTTTGACGCCCCGCCCATGGCGCGGCGCACCGGAGCAGCCGCCCAAGGCGGCGAAGGATTTTCCGGTTTGATGTTTCCTTACCACTCGGAGAACCCTTCCGCTTTTTCCATTGAGTATTCCGAATTTCTTCCAGCCAGGAGGATTTCGATATGCCATATCCCTTACAGCGCATCATTTTCACCTGCGGCGGCACGGCGGGGCATGTCAATCCCGCCATTGCTCTGGCCCAGCTGGCCCTGGAGAAAAATCCCCAGGCGCAGATTCTCTTTGTCGGCGCGGAGCGGGGCCTGGAGAAGGACCTGGTGCCCCAAGCGGGCTACGCCTTTGAAACCGTTCACATCTCCAGCTTTCACCGCTCCTTCCGGCCCGCGGAGCTGAAGCACAACCTGATCTCCGTGGGAAACCTCCTCCGGGCGCCCGGGGAGGCCCGGGCTATTCTTCGCTCCTTCCGGCCGGACGCGGTGGTGGGCACCGGCGGCTACGCCAGCTATCCCATGGTCAAGGCCGCCGCCAAGGCCCGCATTCCCACGGCGGTCCACGAGTCCAACGCGGTCCCCGGCCTGACCACGCAGATGCTGGAGACCTATACGGACCGCATCCTGGTGGGCTTTGAGTCCTGCCGGAAGCACTACCGCCGCCCTGAGAAGGTGGTGGTCACCGGCACGCCGGTGCGCAGCGGCTTCTTCTCCATGACGAAGGCCCAGGCGAAGAAGTCCCTGGGTGTGGACGACGGAAGGCCGCTGATCGTCTCCTTTTGGGGTTCCCTGGGGGCGGAGGGAATGAACCGCCAGATGGCGGACTTTTTGGCTCTGGAGGCGGCGAAGGAACCCTTTCACCACATCCACGGCGCGGGGAAGCAGGGCTTCCCCCTGATGCAGTCGCTTTTGAAGGAGAAGGGCGTGGACCTGGCGTCCTGCCCGTCCCTCCGGCTGCAGGAGTATATTTACGACATGGCCCCGGTCATGCGGGCGGCGGATCTGGTGATCTGCCGGGCGGGGGCCTCCACCATCAGCGAGCTGACGGCCCTGGGCACGCCGGCGCTGATGGTCCCCTCTCCCTACGTCACCAACAACCACCAGGAGAGAAACGCCCGCGCACTGGAGGAGGCGGGGGGAGCGGAAGTGCTGCTGGAGCCGGAGTGCTCCGGCCAGGCCCTGTTTCAGGCGGCCTGCGGCATCCTCCACGACAAAGCCCGCCTGGCGCGGATGGAGTCCTCCATGGCTTCCCTCGGCATACGGGACGCGGCGGAGCGCATTTACCAGACGGTGAGTGAGATTAAAAAGTAACCGGAAGCCCCCCTGGCCCATAGGATGGAGCGTTACACCATTCTTTGAGCGGAGGGACGGAAATGAGCCAGTTCATCGTAAAAGGCGGCGGCCGCCTGCGGGGCGAGACCGCCATACAGGGGGCGAAGAACAGTGTTTTGCCCATTTTGGCGGCGGCGCTGCTGACGGCGGACCAGGTGGAGCTGCGGGGCTGTCCGCGGCTGCGGGATGTGGACGCGTCGGTCCGCATTCTGGAGGGCCTGGGCTGCACGGCCCGCTGGGAGGGGACGAACACCTTGGTGGTGAATGCCCGGGATATGAACGCCTGGTCCATTCCGGACCGGCTTTGCCGGGAGATGCGGTCCTCCGCCATCTTCCTGGGTTCCATCCTCGCCCGCTGCGGTCAGGCGGAGCTGAGCTATCCCGGCGGCTGCGAGCTGGGTCCCCGGCCCATCGACCTTCACCTCTCGGGCCTGCGGGACCTGGGGGCGGAGATTGACGACACCGGCGGCGTGCTCCACTGCAAGGCGTCCCACCTCTGCGGGCGGGAGATTGTGCTGAGCCTGCCCTCCGTGGGCGCCACGGAGAATTTGATGCTGGCGGCCTGCGGCGCCTCCGGCGTCACCACCATCGCCAACGCCGCCCGGGAGCCGGAGATCGTGGACCTGCAAAATTTTCTCATTGCCTGTGGAGCCAGGGTCCGCGGCGCGGGAAGCTCCACAGTCTGCATAGAGTGCCCTGGCCCACTTCATGGCTGTACTTATACCGTTATGCCCGACCGGATTGTTGCGGCGACCTACCTTTGCGCGGCGGCTTCCGCCGGCGGCGAGGTGTTTCTCCGAGGGGCCAGGGAGGAGCATTTGTCCACCGTTACCGCCGTTTTGCGGGAGGCGGGGTGCTCCATCCTGGCGGACGAGGCGGGGGTAGGCTGTTGCTGCCAAAACCGGCTTTCAGCGGTCCGCCCGGTGCGGACGGCGCCCTATCCCGGCTTTCCCACCGACGCCCAGGCCATTTTGATGGCGGCGCTGCTGAAGAGCCAAGGAGCCACGGTGTTTGAGGAGAACATGTTTGAAAACCGCTACCGCCATGTAGACGAGCTGACCCGCATGGGTGCGAACATCCGGGTTTCCGGCCGGGCGGCGGTGGTCTCCGGTGTGGAGTGCCTCCATGGCGCGCCGGTGCGCTGCACGGATCTGCGGGGCGGGGCGGCGCTGTGCGTGGCGGCCCTGGCGGCGGAGGGGGAGACCTCCGTCCGGGAGATCAGCCACATTGACCGGGGCTACGAGGACTTGGCCGGAGATCTCCAGGCCCTGGGGGCCAGCGTCCTCCGGACTGGCGATTGAAGGAGAACGAACTGCGAGGGCCGCGCCCGCGGCCCTCAGCGAGGTCCCGTCAAGGGACTCTTGAAGATAGAAGGAGCAACACCATGGCGAGACGGAAACACGCGAAGCGGCGGCGGGGGAGCTTTGGCTTTCTCTATAAACTGCTGTCTGTTTTGCTGATCTGTACGGCCATCATTGTGGCTATGACGCTGTTTTTCCGGGTGGATGAGATCGTGGTTACCGGCCAGCGCCGCTACACGGCGGAGGAGATTCAGGAGGCCTCCGGCGTGGAGCTGGGGTCGAATTTATATCTTTTGAACAAATATGACATTGTCCGGGCCATCGGCGCAAAGCTCCCCTACATCGAGGACATCCGGGTCAACCGGAAGCTGCCGGATACCCTTTTGATTGAGGTTCACGAGAGCGGGCGGCCCTTTGCCCTGGTGCAGGACGGCAGCGCCTGGCTCATCAGTGCCAACGGCAAAATCGTCGAGCAGGTGCCGGAGAACCAGGCGGGGCAGTACGGGCAGATTTCCGGCTGTCAGCTCCTGGCGCCTTCGGTGGGCGGCTCCATCGCCCTGGCCACCGAGTACGCCACCCAGCAAAGCAGCCTGGAGGATCTTCTGGGCGCGTTGGATGCGGCGGGGCTGACGGAGAACGTGGACGGCATCCGTCTGGACGATTTGTCCTATATCAACATGGATTATATCGGCCGCTTCACGGTCCGGATCGCCTATGGCGCGGATTACGACTGGGAGCTGAAAAAACTGACGAAAACTCTGGAGAGCGAAAAGATTCAGAGCAACATGACCGGCACCATCGACATGCGATTGAAGGACGAGCAGGTATTTCTCATACAGAACGTACGCTGAGTGGAGGTTCGGCCATGTTTTTTGAGAATTTGCGTCGAAAATGAAACAGGCACTTGACCGGAGCGCAAAAGTGGCTTACAATAAGAAAAAAGACATTGCGGATGCAAGATATTGGTAATAGCCCCCGAGAAACTTTCCCCTGGAGGGGAGCGGTGTCTAGCTCAAGAGAAGAGGGGGGCGCCCTTTTGGGGGCGGAAGACGGTGAAGCATCGTGCCGCCGTGGGTCACGGCGGGGAGATCCGCACAAATGATAGCAGGAGGCATCACTTATGGCATTTGGGTTAGAGACCAGTCCGGATACCGTCGTCAACATCAAGGTAATTGGCGTCGGCGGCGCAGGGAATAATGTAGTAAACCGCATGGTCCGCACCGGAACAAAGGGCGTGGACTTTGTGGCGGTCAATACGGACAAGCAGGCGCTGAACATCTCCAGCGCCGCCTATAAGATTCAGATTGGTGAAAAGCTGACCCATGGGCAGGGGGCGGGTTCAGACCCCGAAGTGGGCCGCAAATCCGCCGAGGAGAGCCGCAACCAAATCGCCAAGGCCCTGGAGGAGACGGACATGGTCTTCATCACCGCCGGCATGGGCGGCGGCACCGGCACCGGCGCGGCTCCCATCGTGGCGGAGCTGGCCAAGGAGCTGGATATCCTCACGGTGGGCGTGGTGACGAAGCCCTTCGGCTTTGAGGGCCGCCGCCGGATGCAGCAGGCCGAGGGCGGCATTGAGGAGCTGCGGACCAAGGTGGATTCCCTGGTCATCATCCCGAACGAGCGGCTGACGCACGCCACGGATCAGAAGATCACCTTTGCCAAGGCCTTTGAAATCGCCGATGACGTGCTCCGCCAGGCGGTTCAGTCCATCTCCGACTTGATTCGGGATACGGGCTTTATCAACCTGGACTTTGCCGACGTCACCGCCATTATGAAGGACGCGGGCCTGGCCCATATGGGCGTGGGCCGCGCCGCCGGAAAGGGTAAGGCCGAGGAGGCAGCAAAGATGGCCATTTCCAGCCCCCTGCTGGAGACCAGCATCAACGGTGCCCGGGGTATCCTGATCAATGTGGCCGGTTCCCCGGACATTGGCCTGGAGGAGATCGAGCAGGCCGCCGGCCTGGTTCAGGCATCCGTCCATCCCGACGCCAATACCATTTTCGGTGCCACCTTTGACGATACCTTGGACGATGAGATTCGGGTCACCGTCATTGCCACCGGCTTCGACAAGGCTCCCGGACAGCTGCCCAACAAAATGGCGGAGGAGGCCGAGGAGGCCCCTGCGGGTCCTGAGCCTCTGGCAGAGGAAGAGGCGCCCAAGGCTGAGAAAATAGAGGACGATCCCTTTGAGGATATTTTTAAAATTTTTAACAAGCGGGATTGAGTTTCTCCTTTAAACCGCCGGAAAATGCTCTGCCTTTACAAAATGTTCAAAAAGGCGGATGAGGCGGCACGTTTTCCCGCCGGATGGGATTTGAAAAACTTGGAAGGCCCTGGAGGCAATTGCCTCCGGGGCCTTTTTCGCGCCCTGCAATCCCGAAACAGGTAAGCGCCGCCATGGACGCGCTTCCGCTTTTTGCTTGTGGTGAAGATCCGCTTTCGGCAAATGATAAGCGGGCCGGAACGCCGCGATCGGCGGCCTGCGGAAATTTTGGAAATGCGTTTCCGAAACCTCCTCCGGCGTTTTTTTGGGAAAGGGGTGATTGGATTGTATGGACTATCACGATTCGCTAAGCGGGCGCTGGGCGCCGGGACGGCGCTGGCGCTTGCGTTTTTGCTGTGCGCCGCAATGCCTGTAAAGGCCGCGGAGACGAAGACCCGGATGCTGGTCCCGGTGGGCCACACGGTGGGCGTGAAGCTCTTCTCCCGGGGCGTGGTGGTGGTGAAGCTCACCGACGGAGGAACACCCGCCAGGGAATGCGGCCTGCGGACCGGCGACGTCATTGTCAAGTGCGGCGGCAGCGCCGTGACCTCTACCGAGCAGTTTCAGTCCCTGCTGCAAAGAAGCGGCGGCGGCGCGGCGGATTTGCAGATTGACCGGGACGGCGGCAGCGTGACGCTGTCTGTGGAACCCGAGCAAAACGAACAGGGAATTTACTGCATTGGCGCCTGGGTCCGGGACAGTATGGCCGGAATCGGCACCATGACCTATTATGACCCGGCAACAGGGGCCTTCGGCGCGCTGGGACACGGAGTCACCGACACGGACACGGCTCAGCTGATGCCCTTCTCCAACGGGGCGGTGCTGCCCTCCACCGTAAAGGCGGTGAAACGGGGAGAGGCCGGTTCCGCCGGGGAGCTGCGGGGAGATTTTGATTTGACCCATGATCTGGGTCCCCTGAGCGCCAACACCAGCAGCGGCGTTTTTGGCAAACTGGACGCGCCTCCCACAGCGTCAGAGGCACTGCCTGTAGGAACAGCCTTACCGGGACCTGCGATGATTCGGGCCAATGTCCGCGGAGACGAGGTCGGAGAGTATGCGATTGAGATACTGCGGGTGAATTCTGGCGCCTCGGATGGCAGGGATCTGGTTCTTTCTGTTACGGATTCAGAACTTTTGGAAATCACAGGGGGAATCGTGCAGGGAATGTCGGGTTCTCCCATTCTCCAGGATGGGCAGATTGTGGGAGCAGTTACCCACGTGTAAGTAAGTAAATGATACCTACAGCAACGCAGACATCATTGCAGAGTACAGAGAGGCAGCAACTCATTTACATATGATAGACAAATTGATGTTGCAACTCATTGTGATGCAAGGAATTGCGGCGTTTATGGTATGTAAGTGAACTTAGCGTTATATTAGTGTTTCCTCATACTAAAACTTAGCCAGTTTTGAGAAGCGAGTTGTCGGAAGAACAAAGGACGCATTGATTTTAATCAATGCGTCCTTTATTTTGTCTATGCGCTTCTGACGAAGTAAGAAAAAGGAGTTTGTATATGTCTGAATACCAACTTGAAATCAGGCAGCTTGTGGACTACCCACGCTGCCGCATTTATAGAGAGTTTGTTCAAACCCTGATCGCTGACCGGAGCATCCGAACCAACGGAGGCTCCGGTCTTTTTTATTATACAGTCCTTTGCTCCTATGCCAACTTCCGTACCTCATACCGTCGGCTGGACGGCATCACCTATACTATCTACCCTGGCAAGTGGGTTTGCCGTACCAGCGAACTGGCGGCTTGGTTCCGCGTCAGGTTCCAGTACAAAGCCCTGTCCATTTTGAAAGGCCTCCAAGAGCGGCATCTGATTTCATTTACACCATTGGGACATGGCAATTTGGTGAAGTACAGCATCAAGGGATGGCGAAAGCACAACACGGTCTTGGACTACAACTGTCCCTGCCAAAAGGAAAGCGGCTTTTTCTTCATGCCCATCGCCATCGCATCAGAATTGATCAGCTACGGCAAAGCGTCAGAGATGGATGTGGTACTGGATTTATGGCTTTCTGCAATCTATAAGGATGCCCAGGTGCTGGGCTTTGAGGCTGGACCTGTGGTTTATCTTCGCAATGGCACAGGGAATCCTCTCCTGAATTATTCGGATTTGGCACAGCGGTGGGGCCTCTCCCGGTCCACTGCAGGCCGGCTGCTGAACAAGCTGTCCGCTTTGGAATACCTCACTCTGATGTCCTTTCCAGGCCGTACCGGCAGCGTAATCTATCTGAACAGCTACCTTTCCATCATGTTCCAAGTGTCAGATGTCATGGTGGATAAGGATGAAGTGGCAATGTGTTTGAACATCAGGGTTCAGCTTCCAGACGCTGCCGAATCGGAGGAGAGCCACTTGGAGAATCCCAAGATTTGCGTTTCGGACTAGGTGATTAGTGTTTCAAAACGCAAGCGGGGTACTTGACGGAGAAGGTGGCGCAAATCCTTGAAACGCAAGGGGTTCCTTGCTTCAACTGTCCCAAATCCACAGTTAAGTTATATCCCTTATCCAGCGACTGCACGGTAGCTGGTATAGGAGGCGCCTCAAAACCGCAGATTGTGAAACTGGGGCTGACCGTGATAGCGAAGGCCTCCACGGCCTCCGGGCCGGGGTACAGGCCGACGTGCCGCTTGGAGGCTGCGAACTGGATCAGGTTGCGCCCCTTCCAGTAGGTGGGCATACTCCAGGAGATCTTCTCCCTGGCCTCCGGGATGCTGGCCTTGATGGCGGCGTTGATCTGCCGCAGATAGTCCTGCGCCTCCTCCGGCTGGGCGGCAATATACTCCTCAATCGTCGCCGGAGGCTTCCCGCAGTAGTGGCTCTGCTCCATGTT
>JAAVYM010000069.1 GCA_022791135.1 Oscillibacter sp. | reverse complement strand
TCCGTTTTCGGAATATCTTCCTGGATCCTTTCCCAAAATTCGTCTGAGATTGTCCAGGACTGGTAACTCTTCTTTTCGCTCATTTTCTCGCCCCTGCTCTATTATACCACTTTATCCCTTATTTTGGGATAGGCTCTTAGTGGGCCTGCGGCGGTGCTGCCGCAGTTCTTGAACAAGGGCAAATATCTCCCGGTCAACGATGGCTGGGTGGGTATCAGGGAAGATTTTCCACTCCTCCTGGGGCTTGTCCAGACGCTTCTTCTGCTTGAAGGACTGGCTGAAAGAACGGAAGTTCACCGTGTCCCCGGTGTACTCCTGCCGATCCAGAATATCCGCTACGGTGGCGGAACACCAGTTATGCGGGTATGCCGGGGGCTTGGTGGGGCAGTTCACGCCAACGCTGTGCAGGTACTCGCTGGGGGTCATCACACCATCAGAATGCAGTTTCCTGGCAATCTGAGTAGGCCCCAGGCCGCTGACGGACAGCTGGAAGATCTGTCGTACTACGCTCGCTGCTGGCTCATCCACCAGCCACCTGTTCTTGTCCTGCGGGTCTTTTTTGTAGCCATAGGGGACGTTGGTGGTGAGGGGTATCCCGGAGTTGCCACGGCTCTGCATAACACGGCGTACCTTATCGCTCGTATTTTTTGCGTGCCACTCGTTGAACAAATCTTGCATTGGAACGATGTCACTCACGCCATTGGCGGTGTCGATGTTGTCCATGATAGCGATATAGCGGATGTTCAGCCGGACAAAATCTTCTTCCAGAAGCTGGCCCACCACAAGGCGGTTCCGGCCCAGCCGGGAGTGGTCTTTCACCACGAAGTTTGCCACAAGTCCCTGCTCGGCTAACTCCATGATTTCCATGAAGGCCGGACGAGTAAACGTAACCCCAGAATAGCCGTCATCAAAGAAAAATTTTGGATTAGGCAAGTGGTTGTCACTGGCGTACTTTTCCAAAATGGCCCTTTGATTTTGGATGCTGCCTGAAATGCCATCTTTTTCATCATCACGAGATAACCTGGCGTATAATGCTGTTATTCTCTGATTGTTTGGCCGCTTTTTCTTCAAAATATGCTCCTTTCCGCAGCCGGATGTGATATGAATTGCGGGACATGATTATCATATCACATCCGGCGTAAAACTTCAACACTTTACAGTGCGATATTTTGGTTGAGGATGCGGGTTACTTTTCCCTCTGTGGTTTCGGCATCCGCGCTGAAATGGGCGTTGACGGTGTAAATCGTCCCGTCAATCTCCCGCTCAAAGCTGATAGGATAGGGGTATTGATGTTCTTTCAGCCAGTCCAGCCGGTCAGAATGAGACAGTCTGGCAAGGAAAGTTGCTGTTTCGTCTACCTTTTCCACCACTTCATCAAAAATTTCCTGTTCACGTTCTGTCAGTTCAATCATGCATAGCATCAGCATATCCCTCCTCAAAGGCCCTGCGGACAGTCTGAACCGCATTCTCAACCTTCGCTAATGCCCTGCGGAGGGCGGGAACATCCAACATACCGCTATTGGCTCTGACAAGTACACGCTCTACTTTCAGCCCAGCTTGATGTGTTACCGCAATCAGGGCCGAGACATCTACCTGCGGGCCGGGTTTGACCTCCGCTGCCAGGACTACCTTACGTACATACTTGGAGCGGTCAAGTCCGGCCACCGCCGCCTTGCGGTCTAAATCCCGCAATTCTTTTTCCGTAAAATGGATGCGGGCTTTTTGATCTCTGTTTCTCATGGGTCACTCATCCTTTCTGATTTCGGGGTTTCAGGGAACTCCCTGACAAGTGGTATTGGGGGATTTGTACCCCCCAATACGTTGCTTGCTAAGACAATACCATCCTCCCTTCAGCGTATTTGAACGGCTCCGCCGTTCTTCCCGAATGACACCCCCTGCCTTTCCTTTTCAGCAGGTTTTCCCGCCAACGGTCATTCAGTTGTCAGGGGTAAAAAAGAAGCCGGTACATCAAAACCAGCCCCAGCAGGAATTTCATTCCACTGAAGCGAGTTTGATGTACCGACCTTGTATTTTCACAAGCGCCAAAAGGATGTGCTTATGTGCTATTCAGTTACTGTTACCTTTTTAGAGGAGTAATTTTTACTATATCATATAGAACTGATGTTTGTCAACGGGTTTAGTATATCTTTAATCAGCTTTTCTGCCTCCTTGGACAACGCTCCGCTTTCGTAAGTCTTTATAAGCCGCCCAGGGAAAAAGGTTTCGTAGATGTCAAGCTTTTTTAGCCAGTTTGAGTCGTACTGTGCTTGACCAAGCATTCCGATGTGTTCCCAGTACAATACCCTATCATTAGCCAAATATAGAGTAAAATCAGGTTCAATCCAACTCCCATCCGTCCCATAGCTCAGTTTTTCCTCATATTTATACTTAATATGGTACTGATATAGCAGGTTTGAAATAATTACTTCCGATTTGCTTCTCACATAGGTTCCATCTGCTGTCTGGTGAATGCGCTTCAATTGATGCTTATCTGTTCCTAAGTAATAAGCAATATCTTGGTGAAGATGTAATGAGTCCTCAAAATTCTCTAAAAGATTAATGAAGTAGTCCAAAAGGTCATGCTTATACGCCTGTTTCTCAGAAATATCTGCTAAAATAGTTTTCATAGCATCATTCTGAATGCTTGTTGCTTTCACCTGCACAATCAACCAGCGTTCCAATGCTTTGCTGGTCATGGCATTACCATCAACAAGGGCTTCATATACCATCTGCGACAATCTGGTAGCCTTCAAATCTGAGTTTTTCTTTAAAGTTGTAATAAACCCTTGCTTCTTAGTACTGTTGAAATATTGCTGTAATTGCTCATCCCTGATATTGTACAACGTGCTTAACCCAGAAAAGCCCTTACAGACAATTTCTATAACTCCGCTTCGGAGATAATATGGAAGGCATTGCTGAACATCTTCATCATCAAAATAGGCAAGGGTTGATAACCCCGTTTTTCCGTGTGTACGCTTCTCAAAAGTTGCCTCAATCAACTCTTTAGTTGTGAAAGAATTATCAATAAAATAACGCCTTTTTACTTCGATGTTCTTAGCTGTATATAGGAGGTATGCGTTAGCTGACAATCCATCCCGGGCAGCCCGTCCCACCTCCTGATAGTATTGTTCCACAGATTCTGGGATCATAAAATGTATTACTACTCTAATATTTGGAATATCTATCCCCATGCCAAATGCATTTGTAGCAAAAATAAGGGTAGTTTCCCCAGATTTGAAGCGTTCTACGATGGCCATACGATTAGTTGAGGACATATCACCATGAAAAAACTCTGCGTGGTAGCCTTTATCTATTGCTGTTTGACATAAATCCTCTACGCCACGTTTTTTGTATTTTCTGTATACATATACCAGCGTTCGTTCTCCGGCATGAGTCTGCACAATATCCCAGAATTTGTTAGTCTTTTCATCTTCATCCGCAAATTGTTGCACATGAAGTTGAATTTCACTTCGCATTAGTAATTCTTCACGGATAATATTGCTTTTGTCAATATGGAAAGATTCGCAGATATCGGTCAACTCCTTGGGATTTAGCGTAGCTGTAAGCGCCAGCACCTTGGCCCAGGCATCTGTCCCGAACAGACTATCCATGAAATCTGGGATACGCATATAGAATGGGCGGAAGCTGGTTCCCCATTGACTTACGCAATGGCATTCGTCAATAACAACTAACTTGATATCCTGGCGACGCCGAGCCAAACAGTACTCCAAAAACCCGTCTGTGGCAATTTTCTCTGGGCTGAGAAAAATAAATTGCGGAGTACGCTTACCTCTGGCAAGTTCCATAAGGAGTCGTATCTGTTTCTCAGCACTAATTTCGCCGTGGATAGCAAGTACATCACAGCCTTGTTCTTCCAGTTTTCTGGCCTGCTCCGCAATAAGAGCTGTTAACGGAGAGATTACGATGGCAATACCATGCTCTTCAACGGCAGACATCCAATATATTACTGATTTTCCACCGCCGGTCGGCATAATGCAAAGAGTATTGCCGTTATCAAGTACATTTGAGATTGCTCTCTTTTGGAAATCCTTTAAGGAAAACTGACATTGAGGGAAATATTTTTTAAAATCAGCATCCAAATCACGCATAATCAAATCCTCCATCCCGAATTTGAGATTTAAAGAGTGTGATTTCATCTTCATGCTGTCCAGCTACAAATGAAAGGAACGAATCGACAACTACATAGCGGTATTCGTCCGGAATGTCAGTTTCCAATTCTGTCGCTTTTGCTTTCAGCATTTTATATAGTTCATGTGCATAATACGAAAATAATTCATAAGGATAGTTATAATTCTGCTGAGTAGTAGCTTTATTTATATCAATCATTAAAAATTCTGAGTCCATGTTACAGCTAAAAGTGTTTTTACCTGATAGATACCACAAGGCCCAAATTGCTGCTCTACTTCGATTTGGGAAAAGACCCGGATACAGTTTATAGACAAGGTGACTTCTGATTCCTCCACCAATTACTCCATATACTGTACATTCATCAGAATCCATACGGGACATATTCAATTCCTCATAAGATGAAATACCATCATAAGCATTGGAATCGTATATATTTTCAGCATACTCATAAGCAAAATCCCGTAAGTTTTTGACAACATCGTAGAGTTGTTGAGGATCAGAAAGATTGAAGGCTTTTTTGTACTTATCCAGTTCTTTAACTGGACTGTACAGCGTCAGGCGAATAATGGGACATTCGTGCCTTAGCGTTTTCGCTTTAAAAGCAGCAACATCATCGCCATCTTCCTCTAAATTTTCCTCATCCAGCAAGTCGATATAGCTCTGCCGATCCTTTTCAAATTCATCAATTGCATTGGCTACGATTTTTCGGTATTTTTCTACTTTAGTGCTTTTACGGCCATTTTGAGTAATCCTTTCGTCAAGCCCCATACTTTTTTGTAATGCCGCAAACTTTGCATAAGAAATTCCAGTACCTCCCGTTGAATCAATGAATTCTGCAAAATACCCGTCAAAATTCTTGGCGATTTCCTGTAACACTTGTTGAATGTGAGCGTGTTCATAGCATATGTCCTCAATCCAAATATCTCTCTGTACGTACACAGCCAAACCTCCTCTATTTTTTAATGTAACACTCTGTAAGCTTATTTTAATACACAAATCTTTATCTGTCATCTGATTTTGAAGCAAACACTCTCAGTTTGCATAACCGAAATCGAGAGCCACACCCTTTTGGGATGTGGCTCTCGATTTTAAGCATAGATTATTTCAGCATTCACAATTTCTATAACCCGGTTTTTTACATTATTCATGGCGCTTACCCATTCTATTTGGTCGTTAGCCTTAAGTTGTTCGGAGATATTCTCCTGCATTGCTATTTGCCTTACAAGTTGAGAAAATAAGTCCTCAGCTTGCTGGTCAACGTCAGTGAGGTGGGCACCTAACTTCCCACCAAGTAACAATGCATTGTAGAGCGGCTTTCTATACTCTCTCAGATACCGCCTACGCCGCTGGCCCCAAATACCTACGGGGGTACTTTCCGGCACAGCAAGATTAGGAAGAAAGTAGTCACCTTCTTGGCGATAAGTTCCACCCATTTGCTCAAACGTGGATTTTTCCATTATAATTACCTCCGAATATGTCGAATATTCCCACAATCCAATCACATTCGGCTGACTTTACAAAAGCTGAGGGGGAGGACTTCCTTACGAAGTCCTCCCCACGCGGCGCCTTTTTTGCGTCTTGTCTCACCCAGATTGCGACCGCTTTCCCGCCCCACCTGTCCTATAATACTTAAGGAAAAGGAAGGAGGAACGGCCTGTGACGGTCATCTACATAGACAGCGTCTTTGTGCTGAACGCCCTGATGGATTACCTGCTCCTCCTGTGTGCCGCCCGGCTGGCGGGCCTGCCGCTGCGGCGGGGGCGCTATGCGCTGGCGGCGCTGGCAGGGGGGGGTTACGCGGCGGCGGTGTTCCTGCCGGGCCTAGGGTTTCTGGCGGCGGGGCCGGCCAAGCTGGCGGCGGGTGTGCTGCTGGGGCTGATGGCCTACGGCGGGGAGGAGAAGCTGCTGCGGCTGATCCTGCTGTTTTTCGCCGTCTCTTGTGCCATGGCAGGCTGCGTGCTGGGACTGAGTCTGCTGGCGGGAGGCGGCGTGCCGGCGGTGAACGGTGTTTTATATACCAACGTGGATGCCAAGGCCCTGGCTGTGGCTGGGACGGCGGCCTATGCTGTTTTGTCCGTTGTTTTCCGGGCGGCGGCGGGCCACGGCGTAGAGGGGAAGCTGTTGGCGGTACGGGTGTGCATTGAGGGCCGGAGGGCGGAGTTGACGGCGTTGCTGGACAGCGGCAGCGGCCTCCGTGCCCCGGATGGGCGGTCCGTCCTGGTGACGGCTCCCGGCGCGCTGAATGCCGCCCTGCCTCCGCCGGCGGCGCGGCTGCTGGCCCATTCGGACCTCCGTTCGCCGGAGACGCTGTTGGAGCCGCTGCGGCGCGCCGCGCCGGCCCTGCGGCCCCGGCTGACGCCCTACCGGGCGGTGGGGACCTCCGCCGGGCTGCTGCTGTGCATCCGGACGGACTGGACGGAAATCAATGGGACCCGGTATCCGGGATTGACGGCGGCCCTGTCCCCCTCGGCGCTGGGCGCGGGTTATACGGCGCTGTGGGGTGGAGCGGCGGGAAAGGGAGGACGACATGGATATTTTGATGAAGCTGCGGCAGCTGCTGACCCGGCTGGGGCTTTGGCCGGAGGAGGGGGTCCACTACATCGGCGGCAGCGATACGCTGCCGCCGCCGCTGAGCCGGGAGCGGGAGGCGGAGCTGCTGGCCAACTTGGACGAGGCGGCCCGGCAGGAGCTGATTGAGCATAACCTGCGCCTGGTGGTGTACATCGCCCGGCGTTTTGAGAACACGGGCATCAATATCGAGGACCTGATCTCCATCGGGACCATCGGCCTCATCAAGGCGGTGGGGACTTATCGGACGGACAAGAACATCAAGCTGGCCACCTATGCCTCCCGGTGCATCGAGAACGAGATCCTGATGTACCTCCGCAAGAACGCCAACCGGAAGGGGGAGGTGTCTTTCGACGAGCCGTTGAACACGGATTGGGACGGCAACGAGCTGCTGCTGTCCGACATCCTGGGCACGGATGAGGATGTGGTCATGCGCCCTATTGAGGAGGACGTGGACCGCTCACTGCTGGCGGCGGCCATTCAGACCCTGTCCCCCCGGGAGCGGCAGATCATCACGCTCCGCTTCGGCCTGGGGGGCGGAAAGGAGCAAACCCAAAAGGAGGTGGCGGACCAGCTGGGGATCTCCCAGTCCTACATCTCCCGGCTGGAAAAGCGGATTATCCACCGGCTGAAAAAGGAAATCCTTCGTCTGTCTTGACAATTGCCCCCGGAGTATAGTATAATACACCGCATATCGAGAACCGCGAGGATGGGAAGCAGTATCCGGCGGGCGGACGCGAAGTGAGGGAGCGGCGGGTGTAAGCTCCCGGGAAGCCGCCGGAGAAGTCGTCCCGGAGCGGCGCGGCCGAAGGGGAGTAAGCCGCGACGGCAGTCCCTCCGTTATCGGGGAAGGGCGTGAAAGCGCCCGTGAGCGCGCGCTCTTGTGAGAGGGCGCGAAATCAGGTGGTACCGCGGATGTTTATTCGCCCTGAGCCGAAAGGCTCGGGGCGGTTTCTTTTTTGGGGGGAGAGATGGTAATTTGCGTTCAAGGGACCCTGACGGAGGAGGACCGGGCGGCCTGGCGGCGGCTGGCCGCCCGTAAAAACCGGGTTCGAAAGCGTTGGGAGCGGGGAATTTGGGTGGGATATGGCGTGATTTGGGCGGGGTGGCTTACGCTGAAGCTTTTTGGAGTGTTTACCATCCTGACTGGAGCGCGATTCCTGCCCCACGCCGTCTGCGCAGATACGCCGCTTTGGCTGAAAATTTTCGACGTACTTGACGCGCTGGCGCTCATAGGCAGTGGGATCTGTTTGCTGGGCTTGTTTCGCCGCTCGCCCGGCCGGCCTCCCGGCCATGATTTTGGGAGACTGCTGCCCATGGAGCTGCCGACGGACGCGCCTATCCGGGCAGCGTTTTTCGGCGACGGGTATTTCACCTTCTGGGACGCCCGGGGGAAGGTCCGCCTGGGGTATTCGTCCATCGACGAGGCATGGGAGGACGAGGGGCGGTTCTACCTTCTCTTTCGGGACCGCCCGCCGATGGCCCTGCCAAAGCGGGGCTTTGCCGGCTGCGGGCCGGAGGCGTTCCGGGACTTCCTGGAGGACGCCGCCGGTTTTCCGGCGGGATTCTTGAAATGAAAGGGGTTCGCCATGGAATTTGTCTTTCAAATCAGTGCTTACAACGACCCCGTCCTGGACGCCGAGGCGGTGGAGCTTCTTCAGCAACGGCTGGAGGCCCGGAGCCGGGAGGTCATGCCGGGAATGTGGAAAGTCACGGACCGCCTGAACGCTTACACGGCCAAAGGTCCGGGCCGGGAGAAGCGGCGAAGGCGTTACCGGCTTTACGGAGGGTTCCTGATCGCCCTGGGCGTCTTTGCCCTGGTTCCCGGATTGATGGAACCCCGGGTTCCCAGCCTGATTGCGGCGGGAGGCTTCGCGGGAGTGATGGGTATCTGGTGCCTTTGCCTCCGGGAGCGAAAGCCCCTGGCGCCTCCGGCCGCCTGCAAAAGGGAGGCGGCGGAGCTGCTGCGGGTCCGCCGGGAAACCGATTGGGAAGCGCTCCGGGCGGAGGTCCGGTTTGACGGGGACGGGTGGTCTGTCAAAACGGCGGAGGGCGGCAGCCAAACCACCTATGACAAGCTGCGCAGCGTATTTGAAACAAAGCGTCTTTGGCTTTTGATTGACGAAACGGACATGGCCCTGCTGCTGCAAAAAAAGGATCTGATCGCGGGAACGGCGGAGGAATTTCTGCCGTACCTCCAAGCAAGGATCGTGAAATAACTATTCATCATAAAAAAGGAGAACCGACATGAAACAAGAACTGCCGAAAGTGTACGAACCCCAGCAGGTGGAGGGGCGCATCTATGAGATGTGGGAGAAGAACGATTGCTTCAACGGCGATCCGGACCCCAAAAAGAAACCCTTCTCCATTGTCATGCCGCCCCCCAACGTCACCGGCCAGCTCCACATGGGACACGCCCTGGACTGCACGCTTCAGGACATCCTGACCCGCTTTAAGCGGATGCAGGGCTACTCCGCCCTCTGGCTCCCCGGCGTGGACCACGCCGGCATCTCCACGCAGGTGAAGGTGGAGGAAGAGCTGCGGACCAAGGAGGGCCTCAGCCGCTATGATCTGGGCCGGGAGAAGTTCCTCCAGCGGGTTTGGAAGTGGAAGGAGGAGTATGGCGACCGCATCGTCCGCCAGCAAAAGAAAATGGGTGTGTCCTGCGATTGGTCCCGCTCCCGCTTCACCATGGACGAGGGCCTGAGCAAGGCCGTGCGGGAGACTTTCTGCGAGCTTTACGACAAGGGACTCATCTATAAGGGGAGCCGGATCATCAACTGGTGCCCCCACTGCGTCACGGCCCTGTCCGACGCGGAGGTGGAGTATCAGGATAAGCCCGGCCACCTGTGGTACGTCCGCTATCCCTTGGCCGACGGGTCCGGCGACCTGGTCGTCGCCACTACCCGGCCGGAAACCATGATGGGCGACACCGGCGTTGCCGTCAACCCGGAGGACGAGCGGTTCCGCCATCTGGTGGGGAAGACCTGCATCCTGCCCATCATGAACCGGGAGATCCCCATTGTGGCGGACGATTATGTGGAGCTGGGCTTTGGCACCGGCGCGGTGAAGATGACCCCCGCCCACGACCCCAACGACTTTGAGGTGGGCCTGCGCCACAATCTGGAGACCATCCGCTGCATCGCTGACGACGGCACGATCAACGAAAACGGCGGCCCTTACAACGGCATGGACCGCTATGAATGCCGCAAGGCGATTGTGAAGGATCTGGAGGAGCAGGGGTACTTGGTGAAGGCCGAACCCTATAACCACAGCGTGGGCACCTGCTACCGCTGCCACAATGACGTGGAGCCGCTGATCTCCGCGCAGTGGTTCGTGAAGATGGAACCCCTGGCCAAGGAGGCCCTCCGGGTGGTCCGGGAGGGCGAGGTGAAATTCGTCCCCGACCGGTTCAGCAAGACCTATATCAACTGGATGGAGAATGTTCATGACTGGTGCATTTCCCGCCAGCTCTGGTGGGGCCACCAGATTCCCGCCTGGTACTGCGACGAGTGCGGCCACATCAACGTCAGCCGGGAGGACCCGGTCAAGTGCGCGCAGTGCGGCTGCACCCATCTGACCCGGGACCCGGACGTGTTGGACACCTGGTTCAGCTCCGCCCTGTGGCCCTTCTCCACTCTGGGCTGGCCGGAGAAGACCCCGGAGCTGGACTAC
>JAAVYM010000068.1 GCA_022791135.1 Oscillibacter sp. | reverse complement strand
CACGGCCTCGGTGTAGCTCACCCGGCCGAAGTCGGAGGCGGCCACGTGCTCCAGCCGCTCCTTCAGCCCCTTGTCCACGAAGCTGTTAAAGAAGTCAATCTCGTCGGGGCAGCGCTGGCAGACGCGCTGGATGACATGTTTGATCATGGCCTCGGCCACGTCCATATAACCCTCCAGGTCGCAGAAGGCCAACTCCGGCTCGATCATCCAGAACTCGGCGGCGTGGCGGGCGGTGTTGGAATTCTCCGCCCGGAAGGTGGGGCCGAAGGTATACACATCGCCGAAGGCCATGGCGAAGTTTTCCGCGTTCAGCTGGCCGGAAACGGTCAGGTTGGCGGGCTTGCTGAAGAAATCCTGGGAGAAGTCCACCTTGCCGTCCGCAGTCCGGGGCGGATTTTCCGCATCCAGGGTGGTGACCCGGAACATCTCCCCTGCGCCCTCGCAGTCGCTGGCGGTGATGATGGGGGTGTGGACATAAACGAAGCCTTGGTTCTGGAAGAACTCGTGAATGGCGAAGGCGGCGGCGCTGCGCACCCGGAAGGCGGCGGAGAAGAGGTTCGTCCGGGGCCGGAGGTGCTGGATGGTCCGGAGGAACTCCACGCTGTGCCGCTTTTTCTGAAGGGGGTAGTCGGGAGTGGAGGGACCCTCCACCTCGATTTTCGTGGCCTTCAGCTCCAGGGGCTGCTTCGCCTCGGGGGTAAGGACCACGGTGCCGGTGACGATGAGGGCCGCGCCCACGTTCTGGGCGGCGATGTCCCGGTAGTTCTCCAGCGCGCCGGACTCCATGACCACCTGGAGGTTTTTCAGGCAGGAGCCGTCGTTCAGCTCTACAAAGCCAAAATTCTTCATATCCCGGATGGTCCTGGCCCAGCCGCCGACGGTGACGGTCTGGCCGCCAAGGGCTTCGGCGTCGGCAAAAATCGCCGCGATTTTCGTATAGCTCATTGTGTTCACCTGTTTTCTGATTTTTGATTGGACTCAAGTTGACCCTTATTATAGCATAAATTTCTTCTTTTACAAGAGGAAGGTTCATTTGGGGCTTCACAAGATGGAGATTTCCGGCGTGAAGCCCTGGCGGTTTCAAAACGGGTTGAACTTGTCCCGGGCCGATGGTAAAATCAAAGCATCGAATCGGAACGGACAGAAGAAAGGAACCGGTAGGATGAAACGAGAACTTGGAATTGGCAAATGCGGACTTGCCTGCTGCCTGTGTTCGGAAAACGCAAGCTGCGCAGGCTGCGATTCCGGCAGCTGTCCGGACAGTGAGCGCTGTGAAAACAGGGCGTGCTGCATGAAGCGGGGAGTTTCGCATTGTTATGCCTGTGAAAGGGATTGCAAAAAGGGACTGTTAAGCAAAATAAAGCCCTATGGGTTTACCTTGTTTCTTAAGCGATACGGCGTGGAACGGCTTCTGGACTGCCTTGCGGAAAACGAAAAAAGCGGGGTTGTTTACCATCGGGAGGGAATTCACGGGGACTATGACAGCTTCGACGATGCGGAGAAATTGATTGAGTTTATTCAGCATGGAAGCCGCTGATCTGCGTTTTATAGGGGAGCCGCCTGCAAAGGCAGCTCCTATTCCATATTATTTGAGAAACGATTTCGCAAAGCGGCGTGCGCCTATCCGGCGGAGAAGGCCCCGAGCCGCTTCTCTTGCAATCCCGGCAGGGCCGCGCTATAATTAAAAAAACCATCATAAGGAGGCGCGAACGATGAAAATTGTCGCCATCAACGGAAGTCCCCGCAAAAACGGCAACACCGCCCTCTGCCTGGAGGCGGCGGGCCGGGAAATTCAGGCCGCCGGCGTGGAGTTCCAGATTTTCCAGCCCGGGGCCGGGGTCCGGCCCTGCCTGGCCTGCTACCACTGTCTGAATACCGGAAGCCTCCGTTGCGTCCAGGACGGCGACGGGGTCAACGACATCATTGCCGCCTGTATGGAGGCGGACGGCCTTCTGCTGGCCTCGCCGGTGTATCACGGCGGCATGTCCGGGAGTATGAAGTGCGTGCTGGACCGGCTGATGCTGGCGGCGGGCTGCGGGGTCAACCAGCTCCATCACAAGGTGGGCGGAGCGTTGTGCACGTTGCGCCGCAGCGGCGGTGTGGGGACCTATCATCAGCTTTTGGCGGCCATGGACGCCATGGAGATGATCCTTATGACGGCGGACTACTGGGGAGCTGTCCACGGGGCGGACCCCGGCGAGGCCCTGCGGGATGAGGAGGGCATGGCCGTTGCCGCCCAGCTGGGGCGGAATATGGCTTGGATGGTGAAGGTGCTTCACGAGACGGCAGTTCCCGCCCCGGCGGCAGGGAAGCGGCCGATGATGAATTTTATACGCTAACCCCACAAGGCGCAAAAAGGCGGCCCGCTTTCGCGGGCCGCCTTTTTTGTACTCCGGGGGGAGTTCAGCCGTCCCCCCGGAGGAGAAAGAGCTGAAGCACCTTCTCCGCTAGGCGCAGCTCACGGGGGGTGCAGCTGTCCAGGAGGATTTGGAGAGGCGTCAGGTCCCGCTCCCCGTCCTCCTCGCCGAAGAGGATGTACTCCATGGACAGCCGGGAGGTCCTGGCCACCTTGATCAGCGTGTCAATAGACATTTGAGAGGTGCCCACTTCAATTTGCCCATAGTACCCGGCGCCGATGTCAGCCAGTTCTGCAAATTGCTCCCGGGTCAGGCCCAGGCAGTTCCTCCGCCGGCGCAGACGCTGTCCTGCGGCGGCGCGTTCCTGTTTGGTCATAAATTGCCGCTCCTTCCATCGTGTTTTTTTCAGTCTATCGCGGAGGGAGCGCCGGCAAAATATGCGAATAGATATTGATTTTTGTTATTTTTTAGCGTATCCTGCAAATTAGGGAAACCTTGAACCCGTTGCAGCGCAACGGGTTCAAGGATTTTGGATGAAATATGTATGCTGTGCATAATTGTAACAAATATTGCGGCTTGAAAAGCGAGGACACATAGGCGGTACAGAGGATTCCAACGTTTTTCGGCGGAGAAAAAATTCGCTGAATTTTACATACAAACGTAACGCAAAGAAAGGGGTCCGCTATGCAGGATTACGTCGTCAATCGCCCCGACGAGGGGGCCATGGCCCGGGCTTTGCAGGAAAATGCCGCCAATGCTGCCGGGACGATTTTGCGCCTGGCCTGGCAGGCTGGGCTGCTGCGGGATGAGATTCAGCATCTGACTTGGGAGCGGGTGGACTTTCTGGACGGCTGCCTTGTGCTGCCGGACCGCCGGATTCCCATTGACCGGGAGCTGGTGGAGTGGCTTCAGGCCTTGCGGGACGGGAGAGACCGGAGCCAGGAGTCCGTGGTCCTGTCCGACCGGGACCACAAGCCGCTGACGCCCCAATCCATTTCCCGCCTGGCCAGGATTGCCCTGGACCGGCAGGGCCAGACGGAGGTCCGGCTTATCGACCTGCGCCATGACTTCGTGCTCCGCCAGTTGGAGGAACACGACTGGCAATACGTCTCCCGCATCACCGGCGTGGAAGCGGCGGGACTGAACATTCACTTTGCCGGGCATCTGGAGGAGAAAAAAATCTCCACCCGGATCTGCCGGGAGGAGCGTGTTCAGATTGATGAGTTTGCCCTGTGGAAGTTGCTTCGGGCGGAGGGAATCAGCCCCGCCGGGATTGCCCTCTGGCTTACCTGGCAGGTGGGGCTTCGGATGGAGGAGATTGTGGCATTGCGCTGGGAGCAGGTGGGGGCAGGCCGGCTCCGTCTGACGGGGCGGGAGGTGCCGTTGACCAGCGGGGCGGAAAAGGCGTTGGAGGAGCTGGGGCGAAAAGAGGGCCGGGAGGGCTTTGTCCTCACCTCCCCCAGAAGCCGGCGGCCCTATGACCGAACCCGCCTGTCCAGGCTGGTTCGGGCGGCGCTGGTCCGGGCGGGACTGGACAACCTAACGCCACGGGATTTGCGGATGGACTGCACCCTCCGATCCGGCGGGGAGGGACAGATTCTTGCCCAGGTCCGGCGAAAGGGATGGATTACCCGAAATGAGGTGTGCACCCTGCTGAACGTCTCCCGGACCTCGGCCTACAGCCGGTTGAAGCAGTTGACCAGCCGGGAGAAGCTGGTCCAGGTAGGGGCCAGGTACTATCTGCCGGAGGCGGTGGTCCCGCCGGAGCGCCAGGAGGCCGTTGTGCTGGAGTACCTGGCCCGGGAGGGCTTTGCCTATCGCCAGGACGTGGCCCGGCTGCTGGGTATCGGGGTGGGGCAGTGTCGCCCGTTACTTCAGCGGATGTTGGCTGGCGGGAAAATTGTCCAGGAGCGGCAGAGATACCTGTTGAGCGGCGACTCAGGACCCTTCCAAAGTTCCCGGGAGGAAAACGCGGAACCTGCCGTTCCCGCCGGGGCGGAGGGCGGCGGAGGACGAGATGTCTGACCCGGGGAAATCTTCTTTGTTACAATTATTTTCACATAAAACAAATTAAATCTCGGCATTTATCAAACTAATTACAACTCCCCGGAATCTATAGACAAACGGTCTCGAGGCTGTTAGATTGAACCTGCGGCCCACCACGAGGGGACTGGCGCATGCCAATTCCAGGCTTGATGTGGGATCGGCTAGCCCCGACACGAATCCTGGAGGGGGCGCTGCGCCGGAGAAGCTGTGGGAGACCGTAATCTTAAAAGGAGGAATTATCGTAT
>JAAVYM010000067.1 GCA_022791135.1 Oscillibacter sp. | reverse complement strand
TTTCAATCGCTTTCGTAAGCTTTTGGTTCGCTTTGAAAAGAAAGCCGCCAATTATCTAGCCCTCATTCAATTTGCCTGCGCTGTCATTGTTTGGCGTAAATTCATACATGTCTATCGTTAATTTCGGGATAGGTTCTTATCTCTGTTTCTCCACTCTTATGCCTTGCACTTTCTAAAAACAAGAATTAAGGATGTGTCTTTCTATTGATTTCATGTATCGAAAAGGGCCTTTCGCAGTGGTATCACAATCTCCCCGTAGCTGTAGGGTCACATTCCAAACCTGCATTTTCCTTCGAACTCAGAAAAAGAGAATGCCATACGGAAGATAAAGCTTC
Source organism: Oscillibacter sp. (assembly GCA_022791135.1). Lineage (GTDB taxonomy): Bacteria > Bacillota > Clostridia > Oscillospirales > Oscillospiraceae > Oscillibacter. Next base: position 14,791 of record JAAVYM010000067.1, on the reverse strand, counting down.
TAATATATACGCATTTGAGAGCTGCCCTTTTGCGCTAATGGGGACAAGGACATGTGAAATCTGTCGGAACTCCTCAAACGGTTTGGCATTGTGGAAGCTGGTAATCCGCCGGCCTCGTCCAAATTGCCCATAACGTAAAATATCTCCGTATTTTTGCCGGCGAACTGCATACCCGCATTTTCCGCCAGATATCCACACTGCTTGTCCAGCGCTCCAGGGTTTCGCTTGCAATCTGTATCCTCTCCGCCTGTGTCAGGCGCCCATAGGCGCACATGGCTTCCTCTCATTGCCCTCCGGGCCGCAATCGCCACCGATCAAATGATCCGGCAGACCGCCGGTCAGATACTCCACGGCTTCATGGGGAGAACCTATAATGCGTAATTCCGTCTCAAGCCTGCCAGTGAGGTTTTTCACCAGGGACATAACAGTCTTCACAGCCCGTCCCTTTTCAATATTATGTTGATATTTTACCTGGTAATGAACGCCTTCTTTTAAAAACCGGCCTCCCAAAATCCATAGATACACTGGCGGTTTAACCTCCGTTCCGGTGTACAGCTGAGGAGAAACCTTCTCCACGGTCAGCTGCGTGAGACGATCAAGCAACGTATAGTAGTTCGGCTCTGACAAAACGACCTTATTACGCATGCCGCTCACCTGGAATTGGCCGGTGTAAATCGCCTTGCTGCCACTCACAAGGAGACTCAATTTCATCTGTTCTCCGACCGAGTAACAACCATCTTCGTTCGGCGAAACGGTTACCGCTTTATTTTGGTGATACTTCACGATCTGGTTCGTCTCTTGATGGGACTCCTTCAAGTGGTATGGCTGTGGATTATATATGCGTTCGCATCAATTGGAAACCCATCTGCATTCCACGCCCCTCTACGGCTTCTGTGTAGCCGCACTCTTCCTGTGTGGCGAGGACATAGACCTCCACTGTCCGCCTCCTGTGCTGCTGGGAGATACATGGAGAGCAGCATCGCTTCGTGGAACATCAGACCGAATATTCGCCGTTTCATGACCGTTTCCTCCGGTTCGGCAAGATGTATTTTGTCCTGTAGGGGCGCCCTTTTTCCGTTTTCTGCTTGATGCGCCGGGCAGATTGGCTGAGCGCATAATGGTATTAGCACCACAACAAAATTGGAATAACTGGCAATGGGCTTTGTCGGAGCGGACATTTTTCCTGCTCGAATGGATGGTTAAACCATTGACGGCGTGTATGCGCAGCGTTTATGAAATACCCTCTGACTTTCCAGACGGCAAACAAACAGCTTCTGGCTGCATAATATCATTTGCAGCCAAAAGCTGGCTTGATTGTGCCCATGCACGTTTATCACGAAAGGACGACGAGGTTCCCTGCGCCCTCTCGCTGATAGACAAAACGCCAGGAGGAAGCGGGACTGCTTTTCAAAAGATTTTGAAGATTTCTCCGAATAGCCTCTCAGGCGGAAGATTTTCCGCCAGGCGCCGCCTGGATTCCACACGGCTGCGGCCGCCTGCTTTTTTCACACCTCAAGCGATGCTTTCCGCCGGACAAATCCCGGCGCTTCGCTATCCGCAGCCATGGAACATCGTCTCCAGAACTTCCTCTTTTCGAATTCCCCCCAAATAATCCGAAAGGGGAATCCGCTCCAGCACAGCCGCTACGTCCTCCCCGCGGAAAGGACAGCCCCGTAGCGCTTCCGCCAGCGGGTCCAGCGGGCAGCGGGACAAAAAATCGCCCCAGAATCCAATATCCGTTATCCGCCCATCCTTAACGGAAACCCGGACCTCCAGGCTGCCGCCGTCCCAATAGCGCTTGTTTGCCATGTCATACTCCGGCGAACATCCAAAGTTCCATGCCCAGGTATCGTATTTCGCCCGCTTCAGCGCCTCCACTGCCTCCAGCTCCTCTGCCGTCAGTCTGCCGGGTTCCATACGCTCCCCCATCAGCGCAGTTTTGAGATACTCCCAAAAACTGCCCATATCCATGTCCTCTTGGAGAAATGCCCGGATGTTTCCAATCCGGCTTCGGACCGACTTTGCGCTTTTCGAGCGGAATTTCCGGGAATCTACCCGCAGAGCGCCCGCCGCCATCTCCGGGTCCGCATCAAACAGCAGCGTCCCATGGTACAGAATGCGTCCGTTCAAAAGCCGCTGCGCCGTGCCCGAAACCTTCCGCCCCTCGATTAGAATGTCATTGCGCCCGCTGGACTCCGCCCGAAGTCCCAACTCCTGAAGGGCCTTTACCACCGGGCGGGTAAAGCGCTCCATCGTCAGCGTCTCCGCGTCTCCCGCGCCGGTGATGAACGAGTAATTCAGGTTCCCCAAATCGTGATACACCGCGCCTCCGCCGGTGGTCCGGCGAACCACACGGATGCCGTGTTCCTCCACGAAGGCCCGGTGGATCTCTTCCTCCGCGTTCTGATTCTGGCCGATGACGACGGTGCGGTCGTTCTGCCACAGCAAAAGATAGTCCCCCTCTCTGCGGCTGGACAGCACATACTCCTCAAATGCCAGATTGTAAAAGGGATCTTGCGAACCCGTTTCCAGGTAGACAACCCGCTCTTCCATAACGTGCCTCCTCTCAGGGCTGGACGCCTCGAATAAATCCGTCCATCAGGCTGGTCAGGTGGTCCTCGATGGTGGACACCGCCGCCCGCTCGTCCCTGACCGCAATCTGCTCCAGCAGCCGCTGGTGTCCCCGCTGGAGCTGCTTCAGGCTTTCCGCGTCCGTCAGGGCGGAGACGCTGAACCAATTCCGCATATTGCACTGCTCCCACAGCCGCCGCAGCACCAGGTTCCCCGTGGCGTCAATAATGGCCCGGTGGAAGGCCGCGTCGCACTCTGTGAAATGCCGCAGGTCCCCCTGCCCGGCAAAGCCGTCCATCTCCTCCAGAATCTCCCGAAGTCGCCGCACCAGCGACTCCAGCCCCTGCTCCGGCAGCTGGCCGATGGCGTCCCGGATGCTCTTGGACTCCAGGCAGATGCGCACACTGTAATTATCCCGGATATCCTTTTCCGTCAGCGTCCGGACCCGGGAACCCTTGAAGGGCACGGTCTCGACCAGCCCCAGGGCCTCCAGGTCCCGGATGGCCTCCCGGACCGGTCCCTGGGAAACCCCCAGTTCCTTGGCCCAAAAGGTCTCGATGATCTTGTCGCCGGGGTTCAGCTCCCCGGCAAAAATGGCGTCCCGGATTGCGTTCAGGACTTCCTCCCGGAACACCTTCCGCTGCGGCAGGGCGGCAGCCCTTCTCTCCATGGCCAGCTCCTCCTACTTAATTATCAATAATTTTTATTATAAAGTTTCCGCCCGCTCAAGTCAACTGCCTTCCGTCCTTTTCACAAAGCCTACAAAAGCGGATTCAAAATTTCGTCATAATACTAGATTATAAATTATTGATAATTTATAATATGAATGCTAAAATGGAACCAACTTGAAAAGCGGAGGTGTCCCTTCTATGATCGACAAGCAAACAGGTCTTTGGATCTACAATAAAATGAATGAGATCCGGGACTTTGAGGAGACCGCGTGGACGCTGTTTACGGAGAACAAGCTCCGGGGTTCCGTCCATCTCTACACCGGCGAAGAGGCCGTGGCGGCGTCCGTCTGCGCCCAGCTGACGGACGAGGACCTGATCGCCTCCACCCACCGGGGCCACGGCCACTGCATCGCCAAGGGCGCGGAGCTGGACCGCGCCCTGGCCGAGCTGATGGGCAAGGCCAGTGGCTATTGCAAGGGCCGCAGCGGCTCTATGCACATTGCGGACTTCTCCAAGGGCAACCTGGGGGCTAACGCCATCGTGGGCGGCGGCATCCCCATCGCCACCGGCGGCGCCCTGGCCCTGAAAATGCAGGGAAAATCCAATGTGGCGGTGGCCTTCTTCGGCGACGGCGCCAGCAACCAGGGCACCTTCCACGAGTCCATCAACATGGCCGCCGTCTGGAAGCTCCCCTGCATCTACGTGGTGGAAAACAACCAGTTCGGTATGACCGTCCCCGTGTGGCAGTCCACCTCCGTGGAGGACATCTCCGTCCGGGGTGCGGCCTACGGCATCCCCGGCGAGACGGTGGACGGCAACGACGTGGTGGCCGTGTACGAAGCCTTTGCCCGGGCCAAGGAGCGGGCGCTCAAGGGCGAGGGTCCCAGCATCATCGAGTGCAAGACCTACCGCTGGCGGGGCCACTGGACCGGCGACCCGGAGGTGTACCGCACCCGGGAGGAGGTCGAGGACTGGAGGCAGAACCGGGACCCCATCAAGCGCTTCCGGGAGTATCTCGTCAAACACGAGCTGGCCTCTGAAAAGGAGCTGGACGAGATCGGCCAGGCCGCCGCCAGGAAGATGGAGGCCGCCGTGGAGTTCGCCATGAACAGCCCGGAACCCGATCCGGTCCATGTTCTGGACGACGTGTTCTATGAAGGGTAAGGGGGTACAAAGCAATGGCTAAACTGAGTTACGCACAGGCAATCCGCCAGGTCATCGCCGAGGAAATGCGCCGGGACGAGCGGGTCTTCGTCATGGGCGAGGACGTGGAGAAGCTGGGCGGCGTGTTCGGCACCACCCGGGATCTCTATAAGGAATTCGGCACGGACCGCATCCGCAACACCCCGATTTCGGAGTCCGCCATCGTCGGCGCGGCCCTGGGCGCGGCCTGCGCCGGAATGCGGCCTGTGGCGGAGCTGATGTACTGGGACTTCGCCTTCGTGGCGGCGGACCAGATTTTCAACCAGATGGCAAAGACCCGCTACGTCTTCGGCGGCAATGCGAAGATCCCTATGGTTCTGCGCAGCCAGCAGGGCACCGGCCGGGGCAACGCCGCCACGCATTCCCAGTCTCTGGAGAGCATCTTTATGCACATCCCGGGTCTGAAGGTGGCCTGCCCGTCCACGCCGGCGGAGGCGGCGGGCCTCCTCCGCACCGCCATCCGGGACGACAATCCCGTGTGCTTTTTCGAGCACAAGGCGCTCTACATTACCAAGGGCGACGTTCCCGACGATCCGGAGTTCATGATCCCCTTCGGCAAGGCCGATATCAAGCGGGAGGGCAAGGACGTCACCATCGTGGCGAACCTCCTCTATGTCAGCCGCGCCCTGGAGGCGGCGGAGGAGCTGGCCAAGGAGGGCATCTCCGCCGAGGTCATCGACCCCCGAACCCTGGTCCCCTTCGACTATGACACCGTGGCGGAAAGCGTGAAGAAGACGGGCCGCCTCGTCGCGGTCCACGAGGCCCACCAGAACAACGGCTGGGGCGCGCAGGTGGTGTCCCAGGTGGGCCAGATGGTCTTCCCGTATCTGGACGCCGCGCCGGTCCATCTTGGCGCGAAGGCGTGCCCCCTGCCCTTCAATCCCGGTCTGGAGGCCGCCGTTATCCCCAGCGTGAAGGAAATCGTGGACGCCTGCAAAGCGGCGTGCTATCGCTGAGAGGAGGCAATCATGGCAACCATCGTCATCATGCCCAAGCAGGGCCTCATGATGGAGGAGGGCATCATCACCAAGTGGCTCAAAAAAGAGGGCGAGGCCGTCACCGCCGGCGAACCCCTCTTCGAAATGGAAACCGATAAGCTGACCATCACCATGGACGCGGAGGCCGGCGGCACGCTGCTGAAAATCATCCATCCCGAGGGTGATGTGGTTCCCATCACCCAGCCTATCGCCGTCCTGGGGGAGCCGGGCGAGGACGTCTCCGCCCTTCTGGGCGGCGGCGGGGCCGCGGCCGCTCCAGCCGCTCCGGCCGCTCCCGCCCCGGCGGAAGCGTCTGCTGCTCCTGCTGCAGAACTCCCTATCGTGGAGCGCGCTCCCGGCGAACGGGTCTTATCCTCGCCCCGCGCCCGGCTTCGGGCGGAAGAGAACGGGATTGACATCGCCGCCGTCCCCGGTTCCGGACCCGAGGGCCTGGTGATCGAGCGGGACGTAAACGCCTACGCCGCCGGCAGGCCCGCGATAACCCCCCTTGCCGCCAACCTGGTTAACATTCAGAAAATTGACCTCTCCGGCGTCACCGGTTCCGGCCAGGGCGGCAAAATCACAACTGCTGATCTGCCCGGCGCAGCTTTCCCCGCCGAGGCGGAAGCCCCGGCCGCTCCCGCCTCCGCCCAGCAGGGCCGGGGCACCCGCCTGGAGCCTATGAGCGGCATGCGCAAGGCCATCGCCCGGAACATGCTGGCCAGCAAGGAGAACAACGCCCAGACCAACCACCGCATCAAGGTGGACATGACTGCCGCCATCGCCCTGCGCAAGCAGTATAAGGACCTGGGAATCAAGGTCTCCTACAACGACATCATTGTCCGAGCCTGCGCCAAGGCCCTGGCGGACATGCCCATTGTCAACGCCAGCGTGGATGGAAACAACATTCTCTATCACGACTATGTGAACATCGGCACCGCCGTTTCAGTCCCCAACGGGCTGATTGTCCCCGTGATCAAGGACGCGGACATCATCGGCCTTTCCGGCATCGCCGCCCGGTCCGCCGCCCTCATCGAGAAGGCCCGGGAGGGCAAGCTCACCGACGCCGATTACCGCGGCGGCACCTTTACGGTCTCCTCCCTTGGCATGTTTGATCTGGACGACTTCGTGGCTATTATCAACCCGCCGGAGTCCGCCATTCTGGCCGTGGGCAAGATTGCAAAGACCCCGGTGGTGGTCACCAACGCCGAGGGCGGGGACGAGATCGCCATCAAATCCATGTGCGCTCTGTGCCTGAGCTATGACCACCGGATCATCGACGGGGCCGAGGCGGCAAAGTTCCTGCAGAAGGTGAAGAATTACCTGCAAAATCCCGTTCTGCTGATTTGAGGAGGGTTTTACTATGCAGAAATTTGACGCGGTCGTGGTGGGCGGTGGCCCCGGCGGCTATGAGTGCGCCATCCGCCTGGCTCAAAACGGCCTGCATACCGCCCTGGTGGAGGAGGCGGAGCTGGGCGGCACCTGCCTGAACCGGGGCTGCATCCCCACAAAGACCCTCCTCCATTCCGCCGATGTCTACTACGAGGCGAAAAACGGCGGGACCTTCGGCGTCAGCGCCGGGGACGTGCGCTTCGATTACGCTAAGATCATTGAGCGGAAAAATGCCGTCTCCAAGCAGCTGAGCAGCGGCATCGGCTTTTTGGAGAAAAGCCACGGCGTGACCGTCATCCAGGCCCATGCCACCCTGACCTCCCGCACCACGGTCTCTCTGGACAACGGCGAAGCCCTGGAGTGCAAACACCTGATTGTTGCCACAGGTTCCAATCCCGCCCGAATCCCCATTCCCGGCGTCGATCTCCCCGGCGTGGTGGACTCCACCGGGCTTTTGAACATGACTACCTGCCCTGAGCACATCATCATCGTGGGCGGCGGAGTCATTGGCATCGAGTTCGCGACCTTCTATTACCGCCTGGGCGTCAAGGTCACCATCGTCGAGATGTTGGGCCGGGTTCTCGGTCCCTTGGATAAGGACATCACCGATTTCGTGGAGGCGGAACTCAAACGCAACGGCGTGGAGCTGGTCCTCGGCGTCAAGGTGGAGTCCATTGAGCCGGGGCTGAGGGTGAACTATGCCTCCGTCAAGGGCGGGGCGAACGGCTCCGCGGAGGGCGACGTGGTCCTCATGGCAGGGGGCCGCATTCCCAACACCAAGGGGGTTGGCCTGGATACCATCGGCGTCCGGATGGACCGGAAGGGCTTTGTGGAGGTGGACGGCCTCTGCCGCACCAACGTCCCCGGTGTCTACGCCATCGGCGACATCAACGGCAAAATGCAGCTGGCCCATGTGGCCTCTGCCCAGGGGCTTCTCGTGGCGGACCACATCGCCGGGAAACCTTGCCGGCAGCTGAACCTGAACCGCATTCCCTCCTGCGTCTACTGCAACCCGGAGACCGCTATGGTGGGCCTCACCGAGGAGCAGGCCCAGGCGTCCGGCAAGGATGTAGGCACCGGCGTCTTCAGCCTCTCCGGCAACGGCAAGGCCCTGACCATGGGCGAAAACAAGGGGCTGGCGAAGTTCGTATTCGACAAAACCACTGACGAAATCCTGGGCTTTCACGTTATCGGCCCCCGAGCCACGGATTTGGCCGCAGAGGTGGCCGCCGTCATGGAGTGCGAGGGCACGATTGCCGAAATCGGCCGCGCCGTTCACCCCCATCCGACGGTGAGCGAGGTGGTCATGGAGGCGGCTCATGCCTGCCACGGGACTTGTGTCAACGCACCGAAGCCGCGCAAGTAAATCAGCAGCCCCCCGGTTAAGGCCGGGGGGGCTTTTCCATAGGGACAACCGGAAGCTGCCGCACCAATCGGGAAATGCGGGCGGATTGGCGCCCGGCAAGGGAAAACGCACCGGAATCCTGGCGGATTGAAGCCTTTTTGATCCGGCTTGCGGGAAGATTTCCCGCCGGAACCTGCCATCTTTCGTTTGGCGCAGCTTTAAAATGCCTCCCGTCCTCCGTGCGCAAAGAAGTTTGTTGACATTGTCGACTTAATGTGATATGCTATGTCTACAATGTAGACAAGGAGGCGGGTTATGGAACAGATCAAATTGACCTCCAGCGAGTGGAACATCCTCAACTGCCTGTGGGAGCGCAGTCCCAGGCCGGTTATGCAGATTGCGAACGAGCTGGAGCAAACGGTGGGCTGGCACAGGAGTACTACCATTACCACGCTGCACCGCATGGAAGCAAAGGGCCTGGTGCGCTGCGAGCAGGCGGAGACAGGCCAGTCTGGCAGCCGGGGGAGGGCTTACGTCCCCCTTGTGGACCGGGAGCAGGCGGCCGTGGCGGAGACTCGGAGCTTTTTGGACCGGGTTTACCAGGGCAGCGTGGGGATGATGATGAGCGCCATGGCCCAGCGCCAGCAGCTGTCCGCAGAGGAAATCATGGAGCTTCGGGCCATCCTGGACCAGGCCGAGAAGGGAGGCCCTCAATGAGCGCATTTTTGCTGAGCTGGGTGGTGACGGCCTCTTTGCTGACCGCCGCGGTGATTCTTCTGCGAGCGGCGTTCGGGCGGAGGATCAGCGCCCGTTTGCGGTATGCCCTCTGGGCGTTGGTGCTCGTGCGTTTGCTGGTTCCGGGGCAGCTGTTCACGGCCCCCGTGGAAGCGCCCCGCGTATTTCTTGACGCCCAGACGGTACAGGTTCTCCCCGCGCCCCGAAGAACCCCGGCGGCCCGGCCGCGGCCCACCGGCGGTGGGGAAACGCCTGTTCAGACGGCCTCTCCCTCCGCGGAGGAACCGGCGCCCGCCCCGGCGGCCCAATCCCCCGTGGAGCCGCTGGCCCTGCTGGGCTGGACCTGGGGAGCGGGGACGCTGGCGGTGTCGGCGGCGTTCCTGATTTCCAACCTGCTCTTTGCCCGAAAACTGCGGCGGGTCCGCGTTCCCCTGGCGGCGGACTGCCCCCTGCGGGTCTATACGGCGGCGGGGCTGCCTTCCCCGTGTTTGTTCGGCGTCCTCCGCCCCGCGGTGTACGTCTCCCCTGAGACGGCTGCGGACCCGACTTGCATTCGCCATGTGCTGGTCCACGAGACCACCCATTTCCGCCACGGCGACCACGTCTGGTCTCTGCTGCGCTGCGCGGCCCTGGCCATCCACTGGTGGAACCCGCTGGCGTGGCTGGCGGCGCTCCTGAGCCGCCGGGACGCGGAGCTGGCCTGTGACGAGGGGGCGTTGAAGCGGCTGGGCGACGGGGAGCGGCAGGCTTACGGCGCCACCTTGCTGGCCCTGGTTACCGCCAAGCCCCAGCCCGGAGATCTGCTGTGCTGCGCCACCACCATGACCGGGGACAAGCGCAGCCTCCGGGAGCGGATCGGGCGCATCGCGCATGCGCCCAGGCGCTGGCTGTGGGCGGCGGTAGTGTCTGTGGCGCTGGCCGCGCTGGTGTGTGCCTGTTCCTTCGCCAAGACACAGACTCCGGATACAGAGGACCGCCCCCTGACCGCGGACGAGCTGGATGTCTTTAACAACCGGGCCTTTAACCACCAGGAATCCGGCGTCAACATGCTCAACCAGCTTCTCCTCCTCGCCGCGGAAACGCCGGAGGATTATAAACGGATCGATCTCTATCAGCTCTTCTACAACGGCGCCGGCCAGCCGGTGGAGATCACGGAAGAAGAGCGCCGCGCCGCGGCCTTGGCACACACTGGCTCCGAGGAGTCCGAGTGGGACCTTATCAAATGCCCCGCCGGCGAAATGGACGAGGTCTTGCAGGAGTTTTTGGGCCTGCCCCTGGAGGAGACGGACAAAGTTGGCCTGGACCGGTTTATCTACCTTCCGGAATACGACGCCTACTACGACTTCCACACGGACACGAATTACCCCGGGGACGTCACGTTCCTCTCGGGAGAGCGAAAGGACGGAAAGGTCCTGCTGTATTACGAGAGCGAATCGTTCCCGGTCCTCAGCAGCGGGGACGGCTCCCTCATCTACCCGGAGGGAGCCAGGCTGAACTGCGTGACGCTGGAGGAGCAGGCGGAGGGCTGGTTCCGCTTTTTGAGCAACTGGCCCTGCGGCCTGCCCGCCGTTCCCACCGTCTATCCGGACCGGGAGCCGGAGCTGGTCATCCCCCTGGACGGCCTGGAGCCGTACGAGCCGGAGGCGGTGACGGTGGAACGGCACACCGGCGACGTGGCGGAATCCCTCTACACTGCCTGTCTCAGACCGGACGGATCTGGCGGCAGCTTTGATGTGGAAATCTACCGTTCCACGGACGGCAATCTCTGCGCCGCCGTGGTGGTTTCCGAGACAGAGCGGGACTGCTTCCTGACCGTGCCTGCCAGAAATTCGGCGAGGTGGACGCCGGAGGGCGGCGCGAGGACCTATACCGGATTATTCGGCCGTGACGGCCTGAGTGTGTCCTATTATGGCCAGCTGGACGAGAACTCCTATGGCGAGATTCACGATTACTACACCTTCCCGGACAGCGGCACGCCCTCCCTGCTCCTCCGGGCCAAGGGCAGCGCGGACGCAGCGGACATGGACGGCGACGGCGCGGAGGAGTTGGTAGCCTCGGACGGCTGGAATACCTGGCAGCTCTTTTTCCAGCGCGACGGGAAGCTCTGGGAGGCAGATATAGCGGCGCTGATCCACGAGTCCTGGCCCGAGGCCGGGTACCTGAGCGGCGGCAGCTTGAATTCGGACAGCCGTTTTCTCTCCCTCAGCGTCGAGGTTCCCCTTCCCGGATCCGATATTACGGTCAGCGCCGTCCGGACGCTGTGGTTTGACGGGGAAAACCTGCGGCTTTATAAGGACGCAAGCGTTTACGCCGGCCATGTGAACATCGACATTGATGCTCCGGGGGAGGTGCTGGCCGCGGCGCGGCAGTTCGTGCAGGGGGAATATGAGGCCCTGGCGGCGGAGGGCTATGGCGCCGACGGCTCCGGAGATTATTCCGAGGGGAATTTCGGCCCGGGGAACGCCGTCTGGGACGACTGGGTCCTCAAGGATTTGCAGGGTCCCTATTTCGAGCAGGCCGGCCCCTACCGGGTGGAGGTCTGGAACCTGGACTACGAGACCCACACCACGACTCCGGACCGGGTCATCCTGGCAGGCGGGTCCTACCTGGGCGAGGACGGCTGGTGCAGGATTGGCTATCCCGGCAGCGATTATCTCTACTTCCGGCGGGATGACAGCGGGGAGCGGACCTTCCTGTTTTCCAGAATGGAGAACGACTGCTCTCCCGGGTCGCCCTTGTTCTGGGCGGACATGGTCTATCAGATGGAGGATCTGGGCCTCCTGCGCTTTTCCCATCTGGCCGCCGGGGAGCAGCTCGCCCTGCTGGATAGTAGTCCGGTCATCTTTTTTGACCGCCTGGGGGATAAGCCGCAGGCCGAACGGGACCAGACGCTGGCACTCCTGGCGCTGGCCGTCCTGGAAAATCCAAACGCGCCGGAATACACGCGGTGCGCGGAGGACCTGTCCGAGAGCGGCGTATACGCCGGAAGCCTGAGCGCTGGAGGCCGGGCCGCGTGGGAGCAGCTGCAGGGCCTGGTGCAGAATACAAGAAATTATGTGCGCGATGTCTACGTCGAGGCAAGCCGGAAAGCAGGCGCGGATGAGCTGCGGGATCTGCAAATCCCCGGCATGTCCCTCCCCGAGCTGTTCCGTTTCCTGGATCAATCGGATGGCGCGTATACCATGGCGGCCATGGGCGATTTGATGCAGCGCTTTCAAGAGGACCCCGCCGCCGTCCTCTCCGCGCTGGCGGAGTGGGAAAACGGCGGGGCAATCGCGGACAGCTTGGGCGTATCCCTTTATTGGAACGAGGACTTTGTCCCCGGCGCTTTGGAGCAGGCCCAGTCCCTGACGCTGGATGGCCGGGAGGCCGCCCTGCTGGAGCGTATCACCGCCGCCCACGAGGCGAAGCGGCTGGAGGAATCCGCGCCTGGGGACGCTTAGGCATCCCTGGAAAACGTTAAAACGGCTGGCCGGTTTTCGGCCAGCCGTTTTTTAGTGATGGTTGCTTCAGTTTTCCTGCCCCCGGTAGAGGAACGTCACAATCTGCGCCCGGGTGCAGTCTGCGCCAGGGCTGAACCGCCCCGCGCCGTTCCGCCGGTGATGCCTCGCTCCACGGCCCACTGGACCGCGTCATAGTAGTACGCGCCGGAAGCCACATCCGCAAAGCCTTCCGCTGCGGGTTCCGCCGCCTGGGGTTCCGGCTCCTGGGATTCCGCCTTGCGGATGGAGGCATTTACCGCGGCCCTGGAACCGGGCATCGTAAAGGTATACCGTCCCTCTCCGGTCCGGGCCGCCGGGACCGGCTTCCCGTCCGCATCGGTGATGCTCAGCGTATCCAGCTCATAGCCGTCTTCCGGCTTGACGGTGACCGTCACCACGGCGCCCTTCCCGGCGCTCTGCGGCTGGACGGACACGGTTCCGCCTGTGAGCCGGGCTGGCACGGAGATGGGATATGTGCTGCCGGTAGTATAGCCGCCTCTGTTGGGGACGACCGTACCGCTGCCGGAGCTGCCGCTGGAACTGCTTCCGGAGCTGCCGCTGGAACTGCTTCCGGAGCTGCCGCCGGAGGCGGTGACGGAAACCGCCAGAGCCACGCCGCGGGTGGAATTTTCAATAAATCCCTCTCCGTCTTCCCGCTCCTGAAGCCGGATCACCTGATGGTCTCCGGCGGACTGGGCCGATATGTGGATGATGTGTGGGCTGTCCTCCTTCGCCTGGGTGACGGACACGCCCTCGGCCCGAATCTGATTGATGTTCACATTCTCGCAGTACCAGCCGGCGGGCTTGCCGTCTTCCTCTGCCCACTGGTATACCAGCAAATACAGCGTCACATCCCGGCTGTTCCGGGTTTTCAGGGAAAGCGTGTCATGAAGGGAGGCTTTGAACCCATCCTGCCAGATGAACCCCCAATCATTCTGCGCCCCATCCAGCGGCTCGCTGCCATAGACCAGATACTCTTCCGTATAGATCCCGATGCCGGTACCGGTTTCAAAGGAATCCCCGTTTTCCGGGTTCGATACCGTCGCCGTAAACTCGGCAGCGCCGTCACAGGCGGTGACGGTAACCTTCCAAACGCCTTCCCGGACCGGGGCGCATTCGATGGTTCCCTCCAGCTCGGTCTCGCCGTACTCATCGTACCGGAAGCCCCGGACGTTCAAAGAGGGGGAAACCGTCCGGCCCTCTTCCATGAACCACGCCTCCGGATTCACGCACGCATAGAACACATTGCTGGTGAGAGGCGAATAGCGCAGATCCAGGAGGTAATCCGCTGTGGTTCTCGTTCTTCCCGTAAACCAGCGGCGCGGAGACGGTGGGAACCACTTCGGTATAATCCCAGCTGCCGTTCTTGTACTCCAGCAGGGCAAACGTCAATTCATATTCGCTAAACGGCGTCATGTAGAGCGCGTCATCATAATGGCCGTCCTCCCAGCGGACCGCCAGATGAGGGCGGAAAAACGTCCCGCCGCAGTCAAGGCTGCCCCCGACACCGCCAAACTGCTCGACGTCGCCCTCGACCCAGCCTCTGTAGCCCAGGGTCAGCGCGCCGCCCTCCGCTACGGTCATATCGCCGGATACATTCAGGTAGCTGTCCACCGTCAGACTTCCCTCCACCGTCAGGTCACCCTCCACCGCGCAGAGTTCCTGAATCTCGATCTCCCGGTCCAGAGTAACCGGTCCCCGGAAGATCGCCGTTGTCGGGGCCTCCTGCCCCTCCAGCACCACATCCAGGTCCGGCTGGGAGCCGAATAGCAGACGGCGGCAGCCGTCGTTGTTCTCCCAAATCAAAATCGCCGCCATATCCCGGGCAATCGGCTCCCAGAAGGGTTCGCCCTCATATTGGAAAAGCCCCATGTCCACGTCGCAATACACCACAGCGCCCTCAGCCAGGTGCAGGCTGCCCTGTCCGGTGACCAAAACCGGCTTGTCCACCCGCAGCGGCTCCTCCAGGGTGCCCCCGGCGACTTCGATGTCCCCGACCACGCAGATGCTCTCCGCGGCCTCATCTTCCAGCGCGGCTTTGAACTCTTCAAAGTTCGCCGCGTCCGTCGAACCCATCCAGGGGGTGTCCTCCGCAAGCGCCGCTGCGGGCAGGGTGGCCAGCACCAGTACTGCCACCAGCAGGGCCGCTGCCCATCTCCTCGTTTTTTTCATGCACGCTCCACCATTTCTCATGATTGCCTCTCACTTTCTCATGTATAGTATTTGGTTATTATAATGCAACACATTGTTTTCGTCAGGTCCAGCATTGGATAAACTAAGAGCCTATCCCAAAATAAGGGATAAAGTGGTATAATAGAGCAGGGGCGAGAAAATGAGCGAAAAGAAGAGTTACCAGTCCTGGACAATCTCAGACGAATTTTGGGAAAGGATCCAGGAAGATATTCCGAAAACGGA
>JAAVYM010000066.1 GCA_022791135.1 Oscillibacter sp. | reverse complement strand
GTGAGCTTGCGCAGGGCCTGGCTCATCAGCCGGGCGTGTAGGCCCACATAGCTGTCGCCCATCTCGCCCTCGATCTCGGCCCGGGGCACCAAGGCGGCCACGGAGTCCACGACGATCACGTCGATAGCTCCGGAGCGGACCAATGCCTCGGTGATTTCCAGGGCCTGCTCGCCGGTGTCGGGCTGGGAGATGAGCATATCCTCCACCCGCACGCCCAAGGCGTGGGCGTAAGTGGGGTCCAGGGCGTGCTCCGCGTCCACAAAGGCCACCTCGCCGCCCCGCTTCTGGGCCTCGGCCACCACGTGGAGCGCCAGCGTGGTCTTGCCGGAGGACTCCGGCCCGTAAATCTCCACGATCCGCCCCTTCGGCAGCCCGCCGATGCCCAGCGCCACGTCCAGCGCCAAAGAGCCGGTGGGAATGTACTCCACGTTCAGCGCGGTCCGGTCCCCCAGGCGCATGATGGACCCCTTGCCATACATTTTTTCGATCTGGCTCATGGCGCTGTCGATGGCCTTTTTCTTATCCGCCGCCGGCGCGGCCGAGGGCAGGGGCGCTTTGTCCTTTGCCATGGAATTGTCCTCCCGATTATTCTATAAGTATTTTACAAAAGGGTTTCATAAACTGTGCACTCAAAACGCGCCCGGCTCCCGGGGGATGATAAGCGCGCAGGCGATGTAGGCAATGATGCCGCTGGCGCCCATGGCGGTGAAGACCACCCAGGCCAAACGCACCAGCGTAGGGTCCAGGCCGAAGTACTGGGCAATTCCGCCGCAGACGCCGTCCACCATCTTTCCCTGGCCTATTTTATAAAGTCTTTTTTCCATGCCGCATTCTCCTTTTTAAATCTCCTGGCAGAGGGCGCCCAGCACCACTCTTGGAATCTTGTGGTGGTCCTTGATAACCTGGAGGTCGCCGAAGCCCTGCCCCCGCATCAAGCGCAAAACCGCGTCCGCCTGTCCCTCGCCCACCTCGAAGTACAGCCTTCCCCCGGGAGTCAAAGCGTCCCGCCAGTCCCGGGTAATCGCCCGGTAGAAGTCCAGCCCATCCGCCCCGCCATCCAGGGCCAGGTGCGGCTCATAGTCCCGGACGGAGACCTCCAGCCCAGGGATGTCGCCGGTGGGGATATAGGGCGGGTTGCTGACAATGCACTGAAACTCCCCCAGGGACCGGGCGGGTTTTTCCAGCGCGTCCATCTGCACGGGCATCACCCGGCCGGAAAGCCCGTTGCGCCGGATATTCTGGCGGCAGATTTTCAGGGCGCTGTCGTCCATCTCGCCCAGCACCACCTTGGCCTCGGGGGCCTGGGAGGCGATGGCCAGGCCGATGCACCCGCTTCCGGCGCACAGGTCCAGCACCCGGCACTCCCCCAGCGTCCGGATATAGGCGATGGCCTGATCTGCCAGCACCTCCGTGTCCGTCCGGGGGATCAGCACGTCCTGGGAGATGTCCAGGGGCAGGCCGTAAAACTCCCACTCGCCGATGAGATACGCCACCGGCTCCCCTTTAAGCCGCCGCTCCACCAGCTGCCGGACCTGGGCCTCCCGCTCGGGGGAGGCGTAGAGGCGGCTGTCCCGCTGAAGTTCCTCCCGGCTCTTGCCGGTGCCGAAGCACACCAGCTCCCGGGCCTCCAGGGTAGACGCCTCCACCCCGGCGCTGCGGAGTCTCTGCCGGACATCCAGATACAGGTCGTTGTAGGTTATGGCCATGGGGGATCACCTCTTTTTATCCGGGGGCAGCCGCAGCCCACCCTGCGGCTCCCGGAATTTCTCTCACCATTCGTCCTTTCCCTTCTCCGAGGGCAGCACCAGCTCCAGCGACCGGATGGCGCATTCGATCATCCCGCTGTCCGGCTCGTTGGTGGTGAAGTTCTGCATCCACAGCCCCGGCGCGGTCAAAATCTTTGCCAGGCGGCTCTCCTGGACGTGGCGGCCCACCCAGCGGTTAAATTCATAAGTCACGCCCACCACCAGCGGCAGCAGCAGCAGATGCACCGCCGTCCTCAGCCAGGCGTTGGTAACCGGCCAGATGCCGAACACCACGCTGGAAAACAGGATGGACACGAAAATCACCACAAACAAGAAGCTTGTCCCGCAGCGGGGGTGATGCCGGGGCTGCACCCGGACGTTCTCCACCGTCAGCGGAAGGCCCGCCTCATAGCAGAAGATGGTCTTGTGCTCCGCGCCGTGGTACTGAAAGACCCGGTAAATATCCTTCTGCCTGGAGCAGGCAATCAGGTAAACCATAAAAATAGCGATTTTCAAAAGCCCCTCCACCAGGTTCCGCCCCCACAGGGGGAACCCGGGAAAAAAGTGGAGGATGCCCCCGGTCAGCAGCGTAGGCAGCACCATGAACAAAAACACGGACATCCCCACGCCCAGCACCACCGCCAGCGCCACCACGGCGCTCTCCAGCTTCTTGCTGCTCAGGTGCTTTTCCAGCCACAGCTCGAATTTAGAGGGCTTCGCCGCCTCCTCCTCGGGGTAGAAATCGGCGGAGTACATCAGGGCCTTCACGCCGTTCACCATGGAGTCCAAAAAGTTCACCGTCCCCCGGATCAGGGGGACCCCCAGGATGGGAAAGCGGTCCTTGATAAAGCGGAGCGCCTCCACCTTCTCCACCAGTTTCCCCTCCTGGTCCCGGACGACAATGGCCTGTTTTTCCGGCCCCCGCATCAAAATACCCTCGATAAGCGCCTGTCCGCCGATGCTGGTGCGGAAGGCGCAGGACTTGTTTTCTTCTGCCATGGAGTTTCCTTTCTGCGTTTTATCTTTATAGTATACCACAGCCCCGCCGGAAGTTCAAACGTTCGTTTGACCAAAAATCGGATTACCGGCAGCATGCGCGCCCCAAATACCCTGACCCGCGCGCCCAGGGCGCGCGCACCGGTCCGCAGGCTAGGGGATCTGCCGCGCGGCCGGCGGCGGCATGCGGCGGTTTCGAAATACGGATTCTAAGCCCGCACCGGCAGCTTGATCGTCACCACTGCGCCGCCGCCGTCGGCGTTGCCGATGGCGAAGCTCCCGCCGTGGAGGGCGATGATCTCGTCGCACACGGCAAGGCCGATACCGCTGCCCCTGGCCCGGGAGGTGCCCTTGTAGAACTTCTGCTTCACAAAGGGCAGCTCCTCCGCCGGGATGCCCGGCCCGTAGTCCCGGATGCGGACCACCTGGCTCCCGCCCTCCTGGGCGATGGAGGCGGAGATGCGCCGCCCCGCGCCGCCGTGCTTGGCGGCGTTGTCCAAAACGTTGCAAAACACCTGCTTCAGCCGCTCCGAGTCCCCCTGAATGGGGGGCAGGTCCCCGTCGCCGGGGTGGTACTCCAGGGCGATGCCGTCCTGACGGAACAGCTCCTGGTAGGTGAAAATGGCGTCCTCCAGCTCCGCCTGGAGGTCCACCT
>JAAVYM010000065.1 GCA_022791135.1 Oscillibacter sp. | reverse complement strand
GTTTACGCCTCCTTCCGCTCTTGCGCGGCCTTTTTCGCCTCGGCGGCAGCCTTGTCGGCGGCGGCCTTGTCCTTCACCAGCTGCTTGCCGGTCTTGAACATGTGGGTCAGGTGCAGCCGGGCGGGGCAGGTATAGGCGCAGGCGCCGCACTCCATGCAGTCCATAATGTGGGCGTCGTTCAGCTCGTCAACCAGGCCCTTGGAAGCATACTGGTAGAGGAACAGAGGCTCCAGGTGCATGGGGCAGGCGGCAACGCACTTGCCGCAGCGGATGCACTGGGGATGCTCGACGGTCTGCTCCTCCTTCTCGCAGAAGGCCAGCATGCAGCCCGTGCCCTTGGCCACGGGGATGTCCGCCGTGTACTGGGCCATGCCCATCATGGGACCGCCGGCGATGAGCTTATACGTGCCGTCCTTCAGCCCGCCGCAGTAGTCGAACAGAGCCGACACAGGGGTGCCGATGGGGCATTCCACGTTTTTGGGTTCCACCACGCCGGAGCCGGAGACCGTCACCACCTTCTTCACCACGGGCATGCCGGTGGTAATGGCCTTGTAAATGGCGCAGGTGGTGTTGATGTTGAACACGGCGCAGCCAATGTTGCTGGGCAGGCCCCCTGGGGGCACCTGCTTGCCGGTGATGGCCTGGCAGAGCTGTTTTTCACCGCCCTGGGGATACCGGCAGCGAAGGCCCTCCACCACGACGGGGGCGTGCTTTTCAGCGATGGTCTTATTCAGCTGGTCGATGCCGTTTTGCTTGTTGACCTCCACGCCGATGACGACCTTTTCTACGCCGAACATCTTGGCCAGGTACGTCGCGCCGCCGATGATCTCCCCGGACCGCTCCAGCATGGCCCGGTGGTCGCCGGTGATGTAAGGCTCGCACTCGGCGCCGTTGATGATCACGGTGTCCACCTTGCCGATGCCGCCGCTGATCTTCACATGGGTGGGGAAGGTCGCGCCGCCCATACCGACGATGCCGGCGTTTTTCACGATCTCCACCATCTCGTCCACGCTCAGCGCGTCCGGATTGGCGGGGGCCTGGACCTCCTCGCTGACCTCGTCCTGCATATCATTGTCGATGATCACCGACATAATGTTCCCGCCCATGGAATAGGGGCGGGGTTCCACCGCCTTGACGGTGCCGGAGACGCTGGCGTGAATGGGAGCACCAAGACCGCGGAACTCGCCGATCTTCTGGCCCACCTTCACACGGTCACCGGCCTTCACCAAGGGGGTGCATGGCGCGCCGAAGTGCTGGGACATGGGAATGACCACCTGGGCTGGGGCGGGCAGCTGTTCGATGGCCTTTTCATTGGTTGCGGCCTTCATATCATGGGGATGAACGCCGCCAAAGAATGCTTGTGCCATTTTTTCACCTCATTTTTACTCCTGACAGCGGCCCGGGCGCGAACGGAAAGACAGTCCCCACCGTCGGGACGGCTGACCTGCCTGGACGGACTATCACATACTTCCTTGTATTGTACACCCTTCTTGTAAAAATGTCCAGACTGTGAACGGCAATTTTTCTGGAAATTTTGCCGCTTCTTGCGGAATCTTTATGCCTTTTTCCACTTCCCAGGGCTTTTCGTGCAGCAAAATCCTCCCTTCTATCCGGGAGAAGGGAGGCAGGTAATCGTTTTCTAAGCAAAAATCAGGACGTTTTCTTCCCTAAAACCAGCTCCAGCAGGCGCTGGGCCGGGTCGATGACCGGAAGGGCCGTCCGCTTTTGCAGCGCCTTTCGGACATAGGGAAAGTGCGTGCAGCCCAGGACCACGGCCTCCGCGCCGTTATCCTCAAAAAAGCGGAGGAGGCCCGGCAGGGCGCAGCGCTCCGCCAGCTCCTCCGGCGGCTCCCCGGCCTCCACGCCCTGGACCAGCAGCAGGCTCGCCGCCCCCAGGACTAGAATGGACGGCGAGGCGTTCACCATGGCCCGCTCCACCCCGGCCGCCCCCTGGCAGTTGGCGGCCAGGACGCCGACGCGGCGGTATTGGCGGGCAATCTCGCCATAGACGTCCATGGGCGTCCAGATGGGAATGCCGTGCCGGGCCGACAGGGCCGGGGCGTCAATGGCGGCGCTGAGAGAGTTGCAATACAGCAGGCAGCGGTCCGGACCGTCTGCCCGAATCCGCTCCAGCAGGACGTCCATGGACGCCTCCCGCCCGGCGGGGGAACTCACCTGAAAGCGGGTCTGCTCCTCCGGCGTGGGGGAGACCGGGTAGCCCCGGGCCGGCACGCCCCGGCCCCGCAGCAGCTCTACGCCCATCTGCGTGTCGACCGGCGTCCCGGCAATCACAGCAACGTTCATTCGCAGTTCCTCCTATATCCATTTAAAAACAGGTTTATTATACCACGCCCCGGTCCCTGTTTCAATACGCGGGAGCCTTTTTGTCCTACCCGCCCCGACTCGTCCATATAGTGATAGGACGGGGGTGTTCGTTTGAAAAAGGGAAGTTCCATGTTCTACGGCGCGCTGCTGCTCACCGGGGCCAATCTCGCGCTCCGGCTGGTCTCCATGAGCTTTCAGGTCTACCTCTCCGGCCGGATCGGCGCAGCCGGGGTGGGACTGCTGCAGTTGATTCTCTCTGTAAAGTTATTGGCCTTTACTATTGGCTCCGCCGGGGTGCGGACCTGCGCCCTCTACCTCTCCGCCGAGGCCCTGGGGCGGCGGCGGAGCATCCGGCCCGCCCTCTCCGGCTGCCTTCACTACGGGCTGGCGTTCTCCCTGCCCGCTGCGGCGGGGCTGTGGGTGCTGACGCCCCGGATCGCCGCCCAATGGATCGGAGACCCGGCCGGGGAGGCGGCCCTCCGGGCCTTCGCCCTGTTTTTGCCCGTGGGCTGCCTGAACGGCGTGATGACCGGCCTGTACACCGCCGCCGGACGGCTGCGGACCCTGGTGGCCGTGGAGTTCTGGGAGCAGGGCTGCGCCATGGCCGTCACCTTTGCCCTCCTCGCCCGCTGGGCGGGGGAGGGCGCGGGCCGGGCCTGCCTGGCCGTGGCCCTGGGGGCCTCCGCTGCGTCGGCGCTGTCCCTGGGGGCGCTGTGGGTCTTGCGCCGGGACCCCTGGGCGGACCGGGGCGGCGGCCCGGTGCCCTATCGCCGCGTTCTCGGCATGGCCCTGCCCGTGGGGTTGGCCGACAACCTCCGGGCGGGGCTGAACACCGTGGAAAACCTCATCATCCCCCGCCGTCTGGCCCTGTTCGCCGGGACGGTGAACGCCATGGCGGACTACGGCGTCCTCCACGGCATGGTCTTTCCGGCGCTGATGTTCCCCGCCGCCATTCTGGCCTCCCTGGCGGATTTGCTGGTGGCGGAGTTCTCCCGCTGCGCCAGGCGGCGGGGAATGGTCCGGGTCCGCTACCTGGCCCGGCAGGGACTGCGGGTGTCTCTGCTTTTCGGCGTGTGCGCCGGAGGAGCCCTCTTCGTCTCCGCCCGGCCCCTGGCGGACCTGCTCTACCACTGCGAGGCCGCCGGGGCCTATATCCGGCTCTATGCGCCACTGGTCCCCGTGCTCTACCTGGACGGCGTGGTGGACGCCATGTGCAAGGGCCTGGGCCAGCAGAGCGCCAACGCCCGGTATAATCTTCTGACCTCTTTACTGGATGTAGTCCTTCTCTGGCTGCTGCTGCCCCGGTGGGGCATGGGGGGATACTATTTCAGCTTCACCGCCTCCCACCTGCTGAACTTCGGCCTGAGCCTGCGGCGGCTGGGACAGGCGGCGGGGCTGCGGTTCTCCCTCCCGCCCGCCCTGCGGGCCATCGCCTGCGGGGCCGCCGCCGCGCTCCCCCCCGCCCTCCTCCGCCCTCAAGACGGGCTGGCCGGCGCGCTGGTACCGGCGGGATGCTACCTGCTGGCCCTGTCCGCTTTGTGGCTGTCGTTCCGGGTGGTGGGGCGGAAGGACGCGCTCTGGCTCCGGGGGCTGGTGGGGGCCAGGCGCCGCCCCGGGTGAGCCGCCCAGGGGCGGCATCCCCGCTCCGCTTCGTCCGGGTGATTGAATTTTTCCCCAGACTCTGCTATACTACAGAAAACCGATCCGCCGTTTTTAGAAAGGGGCCTCCGCCGTGACCTTCCGCAAACCTTGGGTTTCCCCCTTGTTCCCCTTCTCCTGGCGGGACCTGGCCCTCACTGGGGGCATCTTCGCCTGCGCCGTAGCGCTCTGCTTCTTTCTCCAGGACGCGGGCGTCATCGAGGGCTTCGCTCCGCCGGTGTTCGTGCTGGTGGTGCTGCTGGTCTCCCGGCTTACCACCGGCTACCTCTTCGGCCTCCTCGCCGCAGTGCTGGGCATGGTCTGCGTCAATTTCGTGTTCACCTACCCCTATTGGGCCTTCAACCTCAGCCTCTCCGGCTATCCCCTCACCTTTTTCACCCTGCTGATGGTCTCCCTCATCACCTGCACCCTCACCGCCCAGGCCAAGCGGCAGGCCACGCTCGCCGCCGAGAACGAGCGGGAAAAAATGCGGGCCAACCTCCTCCGCTCCGTCTCCCACGACATCCGCACTCCCCTGACATCCATCGTGGGGTCCACCTCTGCTGTGCTGGAGAACCCGGGCCTCTCGGAGGCGGAACAGCGGGAGCTGCTGGAAAACGCCCGGGAGGAGGCCCAGTGGCTGATCCGGGTGGTGGAAAACCTTCTCTCCATCACCCGCATGGGGGACGAGAGGGTCCCCATCGCCAAGGAACCTGAACCCGCCGAGGAAATCCTGGGCGCCGCCGCTCAGAAGTTCCGCCGCCTCTTTCCCCACGTGACTGTCACCGTCTCGGCGCCGGAGGCGCTGCTGATGGTCCCTATGGACCCCATCCTCATCGAACAGGTGCTGGCAAACCTGCTGGAAAACGCCGCCGTCCACGGCGGGGCGGACCGCGTCTCCCTCTTTTTGAAGGAGGAGGAGGGCTTTGCCCGGTTCCTCGTCCGGGACAACGGCCGGGGCATCCCCCGCCGGGAGCTGGACGGCCTCTTCGACGGCCGCCCCAGGCCCCAGCGCCCCCCTGACGGCGACGGAAAACGGAACATGGGCCTGGGACTGTCCGTCTGCCGGGCCATTGTCCTGGCCCACGGGGGGACCATCGAGGCCCGGAACCTCTCTCAGGGGGCGGAACTCTCTTTCCGCCTGCCCACTACTGCCGCGGAGGTGCTGACATGAACATCCGAGAAAAAATCCTGATTATTGAGGACGAGAAGAGCATTGCCCAGTTCACCGCCGCCGTGCTGGACGGCCAGGGCTATGAGACCATCCAGGCCCGCACCGGGGCCGAGGGGCTGTCCATGATCTCCTCCCACTGCCCGGACCTGGTCATCCTGGACCTGGGTCTGCCGGATATGGACGGGCTGGACATCCTCCGCCAGCTGCGGGGCTGGTCCAGCCTGCCGGTGGTGGTGGTGTCCGCCCGGTCCCACGAGCGGGACAAGGTCACTGCCCTGGACCAGGGGGCCGACGACTACCTGACCAAGCCCTTCGGCACCGGGGAGCTGCTGGCCCGGTGCCGCACCGCCATCCGCCACACCCGCACCGCCAGCGGCAACGACGAGATCGCTCAGAAGGGCACCTACACCGTGGGGGATATGGTCATCGACTACAACAAGCACCAGGTACTGGTCCGGGGCGAGAACGTGAAGCTGACCCTCAGCGAGTTCCGCATCGTGGCCCTGCTGGGCAAGCACGCCGGGAAGGTGCTGACCTATGACGCCATTATCAAGGAACTCTGGGGACCCCGGGCCGGCAGCGGAAACCAGATCCTCCGGGTCAATATGGCCAACATCCGCCGCAAAATCGAGAAAAATCCCGCCGAGCCGGAGTATCTTTTCACCGAGGTCGGCGTGGGGTACCGGCTGGCTGAGGGAGAGTTCGAAAAACGGATGTAGAAATTTTTTTATTTATTTTTACATTTCTTTCCAAATCCCCGCAACGTCTTGCCACCCCTGAGATTGCGGGGACGCGCCCCCCCGCCGGGCAGGGGGTTTTTTCGAAGCTGTCGCAAAAAGCACTTGCATCCCCCATATCTTGTGTGATATGCTTGCCCTACTACCCAAAGTGTTGTGGTGGAAGCAGACGCATATTTAAATAGGTAATATAGGGGGATACCGCATGAAAGTCATCAAGAGGAACGGCGCGGAGGTTTCGTTTGACATCACGAAAATCCTCTCGGCCATCACCAGGGCCAACGAAAGCATCGACGAGGAAAAACGCATGACCTCTACCCAGGTCCGGCGGATCGCCGAGTCTGTGGAGCTTTCCTGTCAGGAGCTGGGCCGTTCCCCTTCCGTCGAGGAAATTCAGGACCTGGTGGAATACCAGATCATGGCCCACGGGGCCTTCGAGGTGGCCAAGAACTACGTCACCTACCGCTATACCCGCTCCCTGATCCGCCGCAGCAACACCACCGACGAGCGCATCCTCAGCCTCATCGAGTGCTGCAACGAGGAGGCCAAGCAGGAGAACTCCAACAAAAACCCCGTGGTAAACTCCACCCAGCGGGACTATATGGCCGGCGAGGTCTCCCGGGACCTCAGCGAGCGGCTGCTGCTGCCCAAGGAGATCGTGGAGGCCCATCAGGAGGGCATCATCCACTTCCACGACT
>JAAVYM010000064.1 GCA_022791135.1 Oscillibacter sp. | reverse complement strand
TGCGGGACTGCGGCTTCACCGAGGAGGACTTCAAGAAGTTCCCCCAGAGCGTGGAGGCCAACCAGCAGCGCCTCATGACCAACGCCTACTATCCCTTCGACCTCGAGTCCGAGGAGGCCATTTACAGAAAGTGCTTCTAATTTCCAGCAAAGTAAAAAAGCCAGGCGCGTCCACTTGGACGCGCCCGGCTTTTTTCGATCAAGAATCCTCCGCCTGGGCCTGTTGCTGGGCAAAATACCTGGCCAGCTCATCGCCGAAGCCCTTGAGGTGGAGGAACATGTACGCCCCGGCGCTGTCCTCCTCACGGGCCTTTAAATACTGGTAGATTTTCCGATGCTGGGCGATCATCTCGTCCAGGGAAAAAGCGGTAATCGCCGCGCAGAGATACGTCCACTCCGACATCCGCAGCAGCGTCCACGCCCGTTTCAGCGCCGGGCTTCCGGCGGCATCCATCACCAGGGTATGGAACTCCATGTCCAGGTGGACGAAGTCCCGCAGCTCCCGGTTCCGGTCCATTTCATCCAGAACGGCCTCCATCCTGGCCAGCTGCTCTTCCGTGACCCGCTTAGCGGCGCACTTGGCGGCGTGTTCTTCGATGAAGGCCCGGGTGAGGAAGATGTCCTCGATTTCCTCGATGGAGAAATTCCGCACATAGGTGCCGGAGTAAGGCCGCTCCTCCAGCAGCCCCATGGTAGCCAATTCCAGCATAGCCTCCCGCACGGGGGCCTGGGAGACGTTCAGCTCTTTGGCCAGCCGGGTTTCCACGATTCGGTCCCCGGGGCGGTAAACGCCCTCGGCAATTTGTTGTTGAATGTAGTCTTTGATATTGCTCCGCAGGGTCTCCTTAGCCGGGAGGCGCCTGCCAGCCGTGCTTCCTCTCAAAATGTGTCTCCTCTTTCTCTGGTAGTCTTTCTGGCATAAAAAGAATATCCCGATTTTGAGGATTTGTCAATCACAGCCGCAGAGACAAACTCTGTTTTCTCCGAAACATCCGGAAAAAGAAGACGCCGGGCTGCCTGCCCGGCGTCTTTTTCAGCCATTACCCTGTGTCTCCCGGCTCAAAATCTCCCGAACCAGTTCGACAGCCTGCGCCAAAAACACAGTGCAGATGCGGTACATCTGCGGCGACTTGAGGGCATATCCCTCCCCGTGAGCCTTCCGCAGCTCCCGGCACTCCAGCGCGCCGAATTCCTCTTCAAAGCGCCGGAGGAACTCCCGCACGGCCTCGGCGGAAGGCTGGCGGTCCTGTTCCGGTTCCGTCCGCCCGGTTGCCCAGCCCAGGGCGGCCACAGCGGCCACAACCGCGCCGCAGGTGCTTCCCCGCTGCATTCCGCCGCCGAACCCGGACATCATCCGCACGGTCTCCGGCGGCGCGCCGGTCACGCCCTCTTCGATGAGGCTGCGCATGGTAGATTCCGCGCAGTTCAGCCCCCCGTTATAAAAGTACTTCTGAATTTTCTCCATACAGGCCTCTGGCGTTGATTTTCTCCGCCGCCAGCAGCACCGCGTCGGCGATGCGGGCGTATCCGGTGCAGCGGCAGAGGTTTCCCTCCATCTCCTTGCGGATCTGCTCCCGGGTGGGGTGGGGATAGCGGTTCAACAGGGCGATGCCGCTCATCAGCATGCCCGGCGTGCAGTATCCGCACTGAATCGCCCCCGCCTCGATAAAGGCCTCCTGGAGAGGATGGAGCCGCCCGTCCTGAGCCAGTCCCTCCGCCGTCAGGACGCTTTTCCCGTCCAGCTCGGCCGCCAGCACCAGGCAGGAGTTCACCGGCATGCCGTCCACCAGCACAGTGCAGGCCCCGCACTCGCCCTCGTTGCAGCCCTCCTTGACGCTGGTGAGGAACAGCTCCTCCCGCAAAAAACGCAGCAGCGTCTGGCAGCAATCCACAGTTTTCTCGTAGTCCTGCCCGTTCACCGTCACGCGAATATCAACCGTTTGCATCACGCGGACCCTCCTTTCCGATTTGGCCGGGGTACAGCCGCTGCGGGATGGCCTTCGCCTTCCGCTCCGGGGGCAGTCCCGCCCGGCGTACGGCCTCGTGGAGCACCTGAACCGTCACATCGTGAATCAGCCGCGTCCGGAACTCCGCGCTGGAGCGCCAGCTGGAGCGAGGCTTTCCCTCGGCGGCGGCAGCTTCGGCGGCCCGGGTAAGCAGCGCGTCGGAGACAGCCTGTCCCTCCAGAACCTCCTCGGCCGCATAGCTCCGCATAGGCGTGGGACCGGCGGTGGTCAAGGCGACCCGCACATGCTCCAGGATGCCCTCCCGGACCTCCACATAGGCGCTGACGCCCATCAGGGCCAAATCCATGGCGCCCCGCCGGGTGTATTTGAAGTAAGCGCTGCCTGCGCAGTCCGGAGGCAGGGGCAGGAAAATCCGCGCCAGCAGCTCCTCCGGCAGCAGGTCAAACTGCTTAAACCCCTTGTAGAACTTCTCCAAGGGAATCCGCCGCTCCCCCGCCGGGCCGATGGTGACGGCCTGCGCGCCGTGGACCAGCAGCGGCCCCACAGAGTCCGCCGAGGGCGCGCCGTTGAGGATGTTGCCCCCCAGGGTAGCCCGGCAGCGGATTTGGACGGACCCGACCTGGGAGCAGCCCTGGAAGAGGGCGTAGTACGGCCCCCGGATATCCTCCCGCACCTCGATGTCCCGGTGGGTGGTCAGCGCCCCCAAATCCAGCCCCTGCGCCGTCAGCTGCTGGCCCCGGAGGGCCTCCAGCCCCTTCAAATCCACGATTTTCCCGGCGTGCTCCTTACCGGCGTGCATGTTGACGAAAACGTCCGTCCCGCCAGCCACGGGCTTCGCGCCGGCGGCCTTCCGGGCGCAGGCTTCCAGGACGTCCTGCGGCGCGTAATATTCAAATCTCGGCAGCATCAGTCTTCGACCTCCTTCCGGAAGAGGATGTGTTCCGGCTTAATGGGCAGGGACTCAAAATCGGTGTTGCACGCGTGGCAGACCGCCCCGGCGATGGCGGCGGCGGTAGGGACCAGCCCCGGCTCGCCGATGCCCTTCACACCGAAGGGACCCTCCGGGTGGCCGTTTTCCACCAGCGTGATCCGGGTCTCCACGTCCGAGTCCATAAACGTCGGCACCTTGTAGTCCACCATGTTTCCGTTCCGGAGGTTCCCATCCTCGTAGATCATCTCCTCCATCAGCGCGTGGCCCAGGCCCATGACGATGGCCCCCTCGATCTGCTGGAGGCAGCCGGTGGGATTGATGGCCTTGCCGACGTCGTGGGCCGCGCCCATTTTGACCACCTTCACCCGCCCCGTGACGGGGTTGACCTTCACCACAGCGGCCTGCGCGCCGATCATCCACATGACCGTAGGCCGCCTGGACTGCCGCCCGTCCACCGGCGGCGGGTCGAAGAGGTCCGAGGTTCCGTATCGCCCGATGGCGATGACAGGGTCCTGCTCGTGCAGGATGCCGGAGCGGCCCACGTCGTTGATGTGGATGCGCCGTTCCGGGTTCCTGGCGTCCTGGATGAAGCCCTCGCCGGTATAGGCCACATCTCCGGTCTGGCAGCCCCAGTGGATGGCGGCCAGGCGGCAGAGCTGGCGCTTGATGTCCGCGCAGGCCTCCAAAACCGCGTTGCCGGAGTGGAAGGTGGACCGGGAGGAGGTGGTGGTTTTGTCGTAGGGAGTCATGGAAGTGTCCACCGGAGTCACGCTGATTTTGTCCAAATCCATGTGCAGGCTTTCCGCGGCGAACTGGGGCAGGGCGGTGGTGACGCCCTGGCCCATCTCCCGGCTGGCGGACCAGATATAGATGGAGCCGTTCTCATTCATCTTGACGATGCAGGAGGTGGTGGAGGGGGTGCCCGTCAGCTTGTTGAAGCAGGCGATGCCCTTACCGCAGAGGTTGCCCTCCTCGTCGGTCCAGCGGTTGGGGATGCTGTCCCAGTCCACGTTTTTCGCCGCAGCCCGGAGGCACTCCTCCACGGCGCAGGTGGAGATGATCTCCCCGGTGATGCCGGTATCCCCGTCATGGAGGCAGTTGTGCAGCCGGAGGGCCAGGGGGTCCATGCCCAGCTTCCGGGCGACGATGTCCATCTGATGCTCGTGGAGGGTGGCGGCCTCGGTGACGCCGAAGCCCCGGTAAGCGGTGCCCAGGGTTCGGTTGGTCATACAGACGTAGGTGTCCACCTGGGCGTTGGGGATTTTATAGGGTCCGTGGGCGGCGAAGCCGGCGTTGTAGTCCACCCGGGGATTCGTGGTGACGTAGGCCCCGGCGTCCCAATAGCCGGTGACCTGCTGGGCAGTGATGGTGCCGTCCTTTTTCACGCCGGTTTTGATGTGATACTGTACGGTGGAGCGGCAGACCGTGGCGGCGAACTCCTCCTGCCGGTCATAGGTGAGCTTGACGGGCCGGCCCCCGGCCTTGAGGGAGAGGGCGATGGCGATGGGTTCGCATTTCGCCTCATACTTTCCGCCGAAGGCCCCGCCGATGTGGGTCATGGTGAGCCGGACCTTCTCGGCGGGCACGCCGAAGATCTTGGCCATCAGCCCCCGGATGCCGAAGGGGGACTGGTTCGGGGTCCAGACCTGGATCTCCTGGGTGTAGGGATTAGCCATAGCGGTGGCGGTGTGGGTTTCGATCAGGGTATGCTGAAGCTGGCCGCAGCGGAAGCTGGACTCCACCACCAGATCCGCCTCGGCGAAGCCCTTCTCCACATCTCCCTTTTTCAGGTGAAACTGGTCGCCGATGTTGGTACCCTGGACGGGGAAGCAGACGCTGCTGCACTCGTAGCGGCTCCAGTCCTCGTGGAGCAGGGTTTCGTTCTTCATGGACTCTTCGATGGTGTTCACCACCGGCAGCAGCTCGTAATCCACCTCCACCAGGGCGGCGGCCTCCCGGGCGGCGCGTTCGGTGTCCGCGGCCACGGCGGCCACCGGCTCCCCCTGATAGCGCACCTTGTCCAGGGCGATAATGGGCTGGTCGGCGATGAACTGGCCGTAAGGCTCGGGGAAGTCCGCCCCGGTGATCACGGCCCGCACGCCGGGGACGGCCCTGGCCTTATCTGTGCGGACGGCCTTGATTCTGGCGTGGGGGTGGGGGCTGTGAGCCACCGCGCCGTAGAGCTGTCCGGCCAGGTTCATGTCCGCGCCGTACTGGGCGGCGCCGGTAACCTTCTCCAGGGCGTCCTTTCGGATCTGCGTGTGCCCGATGACGGACTCCCCGCCGGTGGTGTCCTTCCGCCGGACCACCAGGCGGTCCCATTCCCGTCCCTCCTGCTGGAATTTCTCGCAGGGGCGATACCGATCTGCCATGTTAACTCTCCTTTTCAGTCTGCCGTTTCCGGGCCGCGCCCGGGCAGGGGCAGGATGCTTCCGTCCCGCTGGGCGAAGTACAGCTTCAGCTCGTCGCCGAAGTTTTTGATGTGCAGGAACATATAGGCCCCGGCGGTGTGGTCCGCGTGGGTTTCCAGCAGGCGGTAAATCTGCCAGTGCTGTTCGGCCAGCTCCGGCAGGGTGTTGCGGGTGACGGCGGCGGACAGCCCGGTCCACTCCGCCAGCCGCAGGCTTTCCCACACCCGGGAGAGGGAGGGACTTCCGGCGGCCTCCACTACCATGGCGTGGAAAGCCATGTCCTTTTCCACGAAGTCCCGGGGGTTGCCGGCCTCGTCCATCTCCTGCAGCAGTTCGCGGAGCTTTGCCAGCTGCTCCGGAGTGATTTTCCTTGCGGCCTGCCGGGCGGCGTACTCGTCGAGAAAGGCCCGGGTATTGTAGATGTCCTCGATATCCTCCAGGGTCAGGCTCCGGACGAAGGACCCGGAGTAGGGCCGCTCCTCCAGGATGCCCATAGCGGCCAGCTCGAGGATGGCCTCTCGGACCGGGGCCTGGGAGACGTGGAGTTCCTTTGCCAGCTGGGTTTCCACGATCCGGTCCCCGGCCTGAAAGCGGCCGCTGACAATCTGGTCTTGAATGTAGGCGCGAATCTCCTTGCGCAGGGTGGCTTTTTCCGTGATGCAGGTTCCTTTCATAAGCCGTCCTCCTTTTTGCGTGGAAAATATGCGCTGTCATATAATCGATTATTGATTATAATTGTATGCGTTTTTGCCCGGCTTGTCAATTGGAGATTGCTTGAATCCGGCGGTTTCGTTCTTTCAGATAATTGTCGAAGCGTTCTTTGGTGAGATTGACGATAAGCTCCTGGGGAAAGTCCAGCTCCTCCAGCAGGGCCATCAAGGGTTCCACGCTGCCCACCATGGTGTGGAAATGGGCGTCGCTGGCGACGCAGACCCGCTGGCCGTGGGCCTTGCAGCAGAGGATGTATCGCTTTAGGGAGGGCAGGCTGCCGGGGCGGTGGGCAGTGGTGGAGTTGTTATTCAGCTCCAGGAGCTTGCTGTAGCGCCGGGCCTGATCCGCCAGGGCGTCGAAGTCGCAGGGGACGGAGGGGTCGTCGGCGTGGCCCAGAATATCAATGTAGGGATTTTGCAGCATTTGGAGATAAACCCGGGTATTTTCCACCCGTTTGTCCCGTTCCGGGAACATATGGGTGTGTATGCTGGCAATGGCGAATTCGCAGAATTTCAGGTGTTCCGGCGGGATGTCGATGTTTCCCGCGTGGTCGAGGATGTTGGTCTCCACGCCTTTATAGACCCGGATGCCCTCCACGGTTTCCGGCAGCATCCGCTGGCTGTGAGGGATGTAGGCGGGAGCGCCGCATTCAATGGCCGGGCCATGCTCCGTCAGGCACAGGCCCTTCATGCCCCTGGCTCTGGCGGCCAGGCAGTTTTCCGTCAGGGTGGACCAGGCGTGCCCGGAGACGACGGTGTGAGTATGAGTGTCTACCTCGGGAATTATCTTGCTTAATTGCATAAAATTTCTCACTCCTTTTTGTCTAGTATTTTGTCCGAAAAATCGCGTTCCTGTCTTGACTTTTTCGTGCGGTCTGCTACAATTTAGATTGTCAATAATCGATTATCGAGCGTGGAAGAAAAAACCAGTCGTGAACAAACTGTGATTTTACCCTTATCATAGCAATTTCCCGGCAAAAAGCAAGGATATTTTTCGAATTTCCGCAAGTTTTTCCCCCGGCCAGGGGGGAGGGATTTACCGCGCCCAACGCCGCCGGACGCAAAATCGATTGTTGCCCCGGTGATTCCCGCGAGACGCCACTCACCCATACGATTTGAAAAGGAGAATGCAAGATGAGCGACACTTCCAAGGTACTGGCAACCAAGTTTACCGACGAGCGCTTCCCCATCGAGTGGAAGGACGAGGCGGAGAAGAGCCTGATGTGGTTCTACGACGACCTGCACTGCCCCAATCCGATTTCCCCGCTGTACTTCGACATCGGCGGCTGGTGGGACACCGAGGGGCGCTGGGGCAGCGACTGCACCTACATGTATCAGCGTTTTGGCGCGCCCATCGGCAAGGCCTGGATTGCCAAGAAAATCGGCGGCTACGTCTACTCCGCCGTGGTTCCCCCGGAGATGGACGCCGACAAGATCGGTCCCATGTTCGACTATTACACCAAGGTCATGCCCATTTACGCCGACACCTTCATGGACCGCTGGAACAAGGAATATGTGCCCCGCCTGCTCCAGATGCACAAGGCTATGCTGGACTTCGACTTTGAGCACCGCAGCCTCCCGGAGATCATGATCCATATGGAGGATATCCTGGACATGAAGTGCGAGGCGTTCCGGATTCACTGGATCATCAACCTCGCCCAGTTCCAGGCGTCCACCAACTTCACCAACGTCTATGAAAAGGTCATGGGCAAGGTGGACCCCGTGGAGATCGGCAAGATCAACGTCTCTCCCAAGGACCGCAACTGGGACTCTTTGAAGGCCCTGTGGGAGATGAAGGAGTATGTCTGCTCCGTCCCGGCCCTGAAGGAGCTGTTCCTCAGCGGCGACGCCGCCGCCATTATGGCGAAGGCCGGGGACGCCGCCGGCGGCAGCAAGCTGCTGGAGATGGTGAACGACTACCGGGAGGAGTACGGCTTCAAGGCCATGTATACCCACGAGTTCATCTACAAGACCTGGTACGAGGACCCCACCCCCATTTACGAGGCCGTCCGGGGGTATGTGGCCAATGACTACGACTTTAAGGCCGAGTATGACGCCTGCATGACCTCCCAGAAGGAGGCCATCGACGGGCTGTATGCCCGGGTGTCCGACCCCGCTTTGCTGGCGGAGCTGAAGTACGCCCTGGAGCTGTGCGTCAAGATGGCCCCCCTGACGCCGGATCACCACTTCTACATCGACCAGGGCGTCTACTCCCACATGCGGGTGGCCTTTGTCCGCATCGGAGAGGCCATGGTCCGCGCCGGTATCCTGGACGGCGCCGAGGACATTTTCATGCTGAAATACGACGAGATCCGCTGCGCCTGTGCCAGCAGCTTCCCCGTCAAGGAGCTGGTGAAGACCCGCCGGGCCGAGATGGAGGCTGCCCGGAAGATCCATCCCCAGGAGTGGTACGGCACCGCCACGGAGTGGCAGGTGTACAACGAGCCTTACAAGTCCCTGTGGGGCTATCCCCAGAAGTTCGAGGCCGAGCAGCAGGAAAAGGCCGGCAAGGCCGAGATCAGCAAGACCGTGCTTAAGGGCATCCCCGGCTGCCCCGGCTGCCAGGAGGGCGTGGCCCATCTGGTGTCCGACCCCTCGGAGCTGGACACGGTGAAGGAGGGCGAGATCCTGGTCTGCAAGATGACGAACCCCGCCTGGGTCGTCTCCTTCTCCAAGATCTCCGCCCTGGTCACCGACACCGGCGGGGCCCTCTCTCACCCCGCCGTGGTGGCCCGGGAGTTCGGCGTGCCCTGCGTCGTGGGCACCCGCCGCGCAACGCAGCTCATCCAAACCGGCGACCGCATCCGCGTCGACGGGTCCAAGGGTGTCGTGGAAGTGACCGGCTGAGGACATAGGAGAATCTCTCCGGCGCGGTCCTCCGCGCCGGAGACCGTCATCATGGGAAAGGATTATGTGCCATGAATCAGTATTTGGCTTGGTTTAACGAAATCCCGGACGGGGAACTGGCGATGGCTGCCGGAGGTAAGGGCGCCAGCCTCTGCCGCATGTCCCGGGCCGGGCTGCCCGTGCCCGAGGGGTTCATCGTCCGCTCGGAGATGTTTAACGCGTTTATGGAGGCCAACGGCCTTTGGGAGTACGTATTTGAGAAGCTGGGGACCATCGACTTTTCCAGCGACGCGTCCCTCATCGCTGTGGCTGCCGAGATCCGCCGGCGAATCATCGACTGCCCCGTCCCCCGGGATATGGCGGAGGACATTGTGAAGCACTACGCCCGGATCGGAAACGGCCATGAGCCGGTGGCCGTCCGCTCCAGCGGCACCGCCGAGGATCTGGACGACGCCAGCTTCGCCGGGCAGCAGGAGACCTTCCTCTTCGTCATCGGAGACGGCGATGTGGTGAAGTTTATTAAGGAGTGCTGGGCGTCGCTGTACAACGACCGGGCGATCTTCTACCGGCGGGAGAAGAACTTCGACGAGAGGAGCATCTCCATCGCCGTGGTGGTGCAGCGGATGGTCAGCGCCCAGAAGGCGGGAGTTATGTTCACCTCCAACCCCATCACCAACGACTATAACACCGTGGTGCTGGAGGCCGCCTGGGGCCTGGGGGAGGCCATCGTCTCCGGCATCGTGACACCGGACAACCTCTGGATCGACAAGCGGACCGGCGAGGTCACCACGGAGTATATCTCCGAGAAGGAGACGATGGTGGTCCGGCTCAGCGAGCGGGGCGGCACCAAGGAAGAACCCGTCCCCGAGGAGCTGCGGGAGGCCCCGGTGCTCAGCGAGGAGGAGCGGAACCAATTGGTGGACCTGGCCGGGAGGATCGAGGGCTTCTACAACAAGCCCGAGGATATCGAATGGGCCATCGTGGACGGGCAGGTGTTTTTGCTCCAGTCCCGGCCGATTACAACCATGAAGTAATTTCAGATAAGGAGCAGGGTTATGAGCACGTTTTCTGAACAAATCAGCAGCAATAAGGCGGTGATCCGCTTTGACGTCGCCGGCGGGCCGGAGCGGACCGCCGTGGCGGAGGATATGTCCTTCCTGAATTACCGGCTGGGTTCTGTGGAGGTCTCCCACATGATTACCAAGGAAAAGCCCGACATCATCTGGTACTACGACGAGGCCGTGAAATCCATCCGCTATGAGAACGAGCAGCTGATCCTCACCAGCTTTTGGGAGGAGGGCGAGCTGAACAAGATCATGGTCTCCATGCTGGCCAACGAGATGGACCGGGTGGGACTCCATCCCTTCCACTCCTCCAGCGTGGTTTACAAGGGCCACGGCATTTTGCTGGTGGGCGGCGAGAACAACCACGGTAAGTCCATGACCCAGCTGGAGGGCTGCCGCCGGGGCGCGGAGATCTTCTCTACCGAGACCACCGTTATGGACCACGACAGCGGCATCGCCCTGTATGGATCGAAAAATATTTACGTCCGCAAGCGGGCCAAGGGCACCGAGCGCTCCGACCTGGCGGACCAGGACGAGGGTGTGAAGATGTTCTTCGGTGACGAGCCGGAGATGCCGATGTGCTATGAACCCAAGCAGATGGATTTGGCGGTCATGCCCTGCATCGACGGGTGGTTCAAGACTGAGGTGAAGCCTATGGGACAGTTTGAGGCGTCCTATCAGAGCTATCACTCCATGATGAACTTCTTCGGGCTGAACCAGCTGCTGTGCGGCAAGTTCGGCCTGGCCATGCCCATCGTGGACACCGACGCACGGCGGCAGGAGCGGGCGGCCTTCTGCGCCCGGTACGCCGCCGGCCGGCCCTATTACATGATCCGGGCCAAAAGCCCCCAGCTGGTCTTCGACGAGATTGACAAGCTGATGGAGGAGCTGAAGCTTGGCTGATACTCATTTCAGATAAAACGAGGTCGTTTTATCTGGAATGGAAACGCACAGATGCGTTTCCATTTTGCGCCGGGGCGGCGCAAAATACGTCTCATAAGAATCCAACGCACCTCCGGCGCTATAGAAAGCTTTTCCATGGATTCTATTATGAGGCCCCGTGTGAACAGAAAGGATGGAATGTATGCAGCAATTAACGCCGAACGTCTATACCGAAACCGAAATCCGGGGCTGTGACCCCAGCATCGTCTTGACCCGGGAGGGCGCCGTGTTTATCGACACCGCCCAGTGGATCACAAACCTGGAGCAGATGATTGCCTTCGCCCAGGAAAAGGCCGGGACCATTCGGTATCTAATCAACACCGAGAGCCATATCGACCATATTTTCGGAAACCACTGGCTGAAAAAGGCCGGGGCCACCATCATCGGCCAGGAGAAAATCCTGGAGGGCTTCTTTAAGATCCCCCCTGCGTTCCAGATGACCACCCACGATTACAACGTGGACATCATCCGCCGCCAGGACCCCGGCGCTTTGGACCGGATGCCCTCGGAGAAGGAGTATGTTGTGGCCACGCCTGACATCACCTTTACCGACCGGCTGACTTTGAAGCTGGGGGACCACACCTTCCACTGCGTCCACACCCCCGGCCACTCCCCTGAACAGGCCAGCGTTTACGTGCCCGAGGAGCGCTGCGTCTTCGTGGGGGACAACATCTTTAACGACTGCCAGATCTGGCTGCACAGCGTGGACTTTGACAGCCTCTTCCACAGCCTGGACTGGCTCCAGGGACTGGACGTGGACTTCATCGTCCCCGGCCACGGCCCGGTGCGGGGCAAGGAGTGCATCGTGGAGAACAAGCAGTTCCTCTACGCCTGGCTGGACGCCGTGGCCGAGGGTATCGCCAAGGGCTGGAGCGAGGACGAGTGCGTGGAGCGCGTCAGCTTCGCGGACCGCTGCCCTGTGGACATCGGCCAGGCGGAGTGCATGGAGTATATCCAGACCAACAACGTCCGCAAGTGCTACGCCTACCTGATGCGGAAGGCGGAGCGGTAAGGGGGGCGGACTATGACGGATCGACCGGCTGGCATCATCGGCAAGGGTATGATCGGCATCAGCCTGGCCGTGCTCTTTACCGGAAACGGCATTCCTACCGTTGTTTTGGCGAAAAACCATGAGGCGGGGCTGGAGAAATACCGGGCCTATTACAGGGATTTGATCGCCCAGGGGCTGGTGACGGAGAAGCAGGCCGCCGCCTGTGAGAGGCTGCTGTCCTTTACGGAGGATTACGCCGGATTGAGGGAGGCAGAGATCGTATTCGAGTGCGTTACGGAGAATTTGGAGGTGAAGCACGGGGTTTACCGGCAGGTGGAGGCCGCGTGCCCCCGGCTGAGGGCCATTGCCTCCACCACCTCCGCCATCTCCCCGGCGGATTTGGCGAGGGGCGTGGAACAAAAAGAGAAAATCATGGTGGCCCATCCCTACAACCCGCCCCATATGGTGCCCTGCGTGGAGCTGGTGAGAAACGATTTCACCGCGGAGGACTCCATCGGCGCCGTGACGGAGCTGCTGGAATACTGCGGGCGGGAGGTCTGCAAAATGAACAAGCCCGCCCCCGGCTTTATCGCCAACCGGCTCCAGCACGCGCTGTATCGGGAGGCGGTGTACATGGTGGAGCAGGGCATCTGCGCCCCGGAGGACATCGATAAGTGTATCCGCTCCAGCTGGGGTCCCCGGTATACCGCCATCGGCCTGTTCGACCACTTCGACTATGCCGGGCTGGACTTGATCGCCAGCATTGAGACGTATCTCTATCCGGACCTGTGCGGCACAAAGACGGTGCACCCCTCCCTCCAGGAGCGGCTGGACCGGGGGGATTTGGGCTGCAAAACCGGCGTGGGCTACTACGACTGGCGGGAGCGGGATATGGACGCCTTCCGGAAGAGGACCGGCGAGCCGTACCTGCGGTTTTTTAACTGGAAGCTGCCGGAGGGCTGAGACGCGAAAAGGCTCTGAATCGTGAGATTCAGAGCCTTTTATCTGCGCGGGAGCGGGGGTTAAAAGACCAGCTGCACCAAAAGCATATAGCAGGCCGTCCCTGCGGCGATGGAGAGGAGCATGTTCCGCTTCCAGCTATGGAGCGCGGCGACGATGGCCAGGGAGATCAGCTCCGGCAGGCCGTGGCTTCCCGTAAAGGGGCTGACATTGCGCAGGCAGTAGACCACCAGCAGCCCGAACATGGCCGCCGGGAGAACCTTCCCCAGGTATTCGATGTATTTCGGCGTGGGCTTCCCGGAGGGAAAGAGCAGGAACGGAAGGAAACGGGTGGCCAGCGTTCCCAGAACCACCATGGCGATGGTGAGGATTTGCTGCGCGGTTGTCATAGGGAATCGCCTCCTTTTTCCATCGGGGTCCGGAGGGCCGTGAGGACCGCCAGAATCGCCAGCATGGCTGGGATGATGAACCGGTCCGGGCCGAATACCGCCAGGCTCAGCGCCGAGAGGCCAACCCCCAGCAGGGAGCTGGTATGGCGCTTCTCCTTGAGCCACTGCTCCAGGAAGATTACGAACAGCATGGCGGTCATGACAAAGTCCAGACCCTCCGTGTTGAAGCGCAGCAGGGAGCCGAAAAGGCCGCCCAGCGCCGCGCCGGTGAACCAATAGAGGTGGTTTAGCAGCGTGACGAAGAACATGAACCAGCCCCGGTCTACGTCCTCCGGAATCTGCGCCGTGTAGTTGATGGAAAAGCTCTCGTCGCACAGGCCGAAAATCAGGTAGAACCGCTTCCGGCCAGCCTCCCGGTAGCGCTCCAGCATGGAGATGCCGTAAAACAGGTGGCGGGCGTTGATCATCAGCGTCATCGCCAGGGCCTGGAAGGGGTGAAAGGCCCCCAGAAGCAGGTCCGCCGCCACAAACTCCGCCGAGCCGGCATAAATCGTCAGGCTCATCAGCATGGGATACCAGAAGGGGAAGCCCAGCACATTCATGTAAATTCCGTAGGTCATTCCCAGAAACCAAAAGCCCGCAAAGATGGGAATGGTGTGGGGAAAGGCGCAGCGGAGCGCCTTTTGAAGGACCTTCCTTCGAGAGGACACGGGAATCACCTCGCATTCGGTGCTTGTTATTATAGCATAATTTGCCGGATGGGGCAAGGCCGGTTCCTTTGGTGAAATATGTGTCCCTATATACGGTTTCAATTGGGCAAGCGTCTCTACCGGCTGCCGCAAACAGTCAACTTATAAGATTCAAAACCCGTAAGATAAAAGTTGCGCAGCTTTACCACAGGCGGATTCAAGGGTCCGGTTCTGTAGGTGCTGCGCCGCAAGTCCTTTGTCTGCGGTGAGGATGAATCTGAGGGTTGGCTGCTTCGGTTTTTTTGCGCCCAGCGGCCTTTTGCCTGGCAGTTGCTCCAATTGGAGTTTCATTTTGAACAAGCGTATATCCGCGTGTTTCCGCCGCTTGGGAGGTGAGTTCCGGCCGGGCACGTTTGACGGTACACTCAAAATCGGCACTGTAAAGCAAAAATGAAAAGAAAAGACCCGAAAATCAGCGAAAAGCTCTACGCAACGAGGAAAAGCTCACGTTTACGCGATTTTGAAAGCACAAGGCCAGCACACTGAGCCGGTGTAAGGTTGTTCAATGCGGA
>JAAVYM010000063.1 GCA_022791135.1 Oscillibacter sp. | reverse complement strand
TCCGCCAGAAGATCAACACCACCTTCATGTACGTCACCCACGACCAGACCGAGGCCATGACCCTGGGCGACCGCATTGTCATCATGAAGGACGGCTTCATCCAGCAGATCGGCACCCCCCAGCAGGTCTTTGACCATCCGTCCAACCTCTTCGTGGCCGGCTTCATCGGCACGCCTCAGATGAACTTCTTTGACGCGAAGCTCCTCAAGGAGGACGGCAAGTACAGCGTCTCCGTGGGCGGCATCAAGGTCGATCTGCCCGAGGCCAAGCAAAGCGCCCTTGCCGCGAAGAACGCCGGCGCTCAGGCCATTACCCTGGGCGTCCGTCCCAGCCACATCACCCTGGGCGATGGGCCCAACTCCCTGAAGGCCACCGTGGACGTCAGCGAGATGATGGGCAGCGAGGTCCACCTCCATGTCAACGCCGAGGGCCGCGATGTCGTCGTCATCGTCCCCACGCTGGACCTCTCCAGCGTCAAGTTCGCCGCCGGCACGGAGATCCGCCTCGCCTTCGACGGCAGCGTCTGCCACCTCTTCGACCAGGGGGGGAAGAACCTGGAGTTCTGATCCCGGATTCCGTTAAAAACCAAAGCGGCCCTTCTGGGCCGCTCCGAAAAGGGGTCCTCTATGCGGTTTTTCCGCATAGAGGACCTTTTTGCGGCTTGAGGGGGAACTATTTGGAAAAGAGATGCGTCTAAAAAGAATAACATCTAATTTTCAAGGAGGGTCATGCGCTGTGAAAAAGAAATTTTTTCCACTCTTGGTCCTGATGGTTGCCCTGGGCCTTTCTGCCTGCGGAAACGCTTCCGGGATGGACAAAAAAGTCCTGGAGCTTCCCACACAGGCCGCGGAGACGGACGATGAAGCTGCCGCCTACTCCGCCCCTGCGCTTGCGCCCGATGGAGGAGATGGGGAAGGCGGGAACTTGGAGGAGTGCGCCCACGCCCCTGCCGGGGAAAACAACGTCCTGGAGCATGAAGAGGCTGGGTATTGCGGCAACACGATTACCACGGTATCCCGGGAGACGGGGATGGGCGGTGAGCCTTGGGAAGCGTCCTTTGCCGGAAGCGATTCCGTTGCGCTGACGGACCTTTTGCGCTATTTGGATTATAGCGGGGACATTTGCAGATGCTTGCCGGAGTACAATGTGGATACGGAATTCGGAAAAGGGTATGGCATCAACCTGACGGAAGGCTACGCCCGTTATGACGGCGGGCAGACGCCCTTGACCGAAGAGCAGATCGAGCAAATAGGCGAGATTATCGCCAGGCAGGCCGAATAATGGACAGTGTATCCCGCCTGAGAAACAGAACCACGAAGCAAAAAAGGCGGAAAGTACCTTGACATTTGGCGGTGGATGAGCTATGCTGTTATCGACATATGCCGGAAACTTCTGCGAGGGGAGATGATTCCATGGCGAGGCCAAGCCGTTGCCGAAGGGTCTGCTCGGAACCGGGTTGCCGGGGCTTTGCGCCCTGGAGTGAAACCGGAGCGGGCGAATCCGTGCTGACGGTGGACGAATATGAGGTGGTCCGGCTGGTCGACTATGAAAAAAGAACCCATGAGCAGTGCGCGGCGCAAATGGAGATTTCCAGGACGACGGTGACGGAAATCTATGAAAATGCCCGATTTAAAATAGCGGACAGCCTGGTGAACGGCAAGGCCCTGGTAATTGCGGGAGGAAACTACCGCGTATGCCAAGGCGACCGGGAACGGGGCTGCGGACGGAGCTGCCAGTGGGCGCTGCTGGAAAAAATGGGCGGAAAAGGAGAAGCTGTTATGAGAATCGCGGTACCTTATGAAGATGGTCAGGTGTTCCAGCATTTCGGGCACACCCGCCAGATGAAGCTTTACGACGCGGAGAAGGGGCAGGTTGTGCGGGAGGAGATTGCCGACACCGCCGGTAGCGGCCATGGCGCGCTGGCCGGATTCCTGACCGGGCTGAAGGTGGACACGCTGATCTGCGGCGGCATCGGCGGCGGCGCGCAGGAGGCGCTGGCCCAGGCTGGGATTGCGCTTTATGGCGGCGTGGCCGGCGGTGCGGATGAGGCGGTGCGGGCGTTCCTGGCGGGAACGCTGCAGTATAATCCCAATGTGCAGTGCAGCCACCATGGACACGGACATCATGGGGGCCATAAGCATTGCGGGGAGGACCACCACGGCTGCGGTGGAAGCTGCGGCGCGCATTAAGGCAGGGGAATTTTCTGCCGCAGGAATTGCGGGAAAATAGACAGCGGCCGGGCCATGTTTTAAGAAGGCCCGGCCGCTCGTTCTATTTCAATAGGAGAAGCTGCTTCAAAAATTCCACGCCGGCAGGGAGAACCGCCGCATCGTCAAAGCAGAATTCCGGCGCGTGAAGCTCCGGAACATCTCCTGCGCCCAGGAAGAAAAACACGCCCGGAACGCGGCGCTGATAGAAGGAGAAGTCCTCGGCGGCCAGGGCCGGGGATTCCAGCTCCCGCAAGGTTTCCAGCGAGTCCCGCAGAATTTCATACAGGCCCTCGTTGTTCCACACGGCGGGATATCCGCTGCTGAGATGGACCTCTACGCCGCAGCCAGTCTCCCGCTGAATCGCCCGGCCGATGTCCTCCAGTCCCTGGCGGCAGAGGGCCTGGGTCTCCTCCCGATAGGTGCGAAGACTGCCCTCCAGAACGGTTTTCCCACTGACGGCATTCCGCACCGTGCCGGAGGTCATCTTTCCAAACCGCAGCACCAAAGGCTCGGAGTGGGGCAGGCGCTCAGCCATGGCATAGGCCCGCCGGAGGTATTCCGCCCCCGCCGTCAGGGCGTCCAGCCCCTCTGCGGCCCGGCTGAGGTGAACGCTCTTTCCTGTGATGGTGACGGTGACCTCGTTGGACCTGGCCATCAGGGGGCCGGGACGGGAGTAGACGGCACCCGCCTCCAGCTTGGGCCACAGGTGAAGGCCGAAGACCCGGGAGGTCCGGTGCTGTTCCAGAAGGCCGGAGGCGCAGAGGCGCTCCGCCCCGCCGGTGGTCTCCTCGGCGGGCTGAAAGAGAAAGAGGGCGTTCCGGGGCAGCTCCTCTTTGTGGGCGGCGGCATACTCCGCCAGGGCCAGCAGCATAGCGGTGTGCCCGTCATGCCCGCAGGCGTGCATGGCGCCGGGGTGGACGGAGGCGTAGGGCAGGCCGGTGGCCTCCGGGATCGGGAGGGCGTCCAGGTCCGCCCGGAAGGCCGCGGTTTCCGCGCGCCCCGCGTCCAGGAAGGCGCAGACGCTGGAGGGGATCGGGGAAACCGCCTCCAGCCCGAAGGCGGCCAGCCTGGAACGGACGTAGGCGGTGGTTTTCGGCAGGCGGCTGTCCAGCTCGGGGATTTGGTGCAAGGTCCGGCGGTAGGCGACTACAGGCAGCATACATGGGTTCCTCCCTTGACGGATGTAAATTAATTATGAATTATACCACAGCGCCGGGCCGGGAGGCCAGACCTGCGGAGCAAAGCGTATGTGGTGAATATAACCAAGGTTAAGACGCAAAATGTGTGCGAATTGTGAAAAATGCAAATTGGACGTGAAAATGCCTTGTCAATCCCTGAAAAGTGTGCTATATTTAGGTTAACAAATGGATAACATGATTGCTTGAGAGATGTTGAGGCTATGGCAATTGAGCGTATCTTATGAAAGGGATATGTTTAATTGGCGTACCTCTTTTTCTATGCCTGAAGCGGAAGCCTCACCGCAGCGGCGGACTCTCAGGGCCTTCGGTGGAGAGGGGGAGATGCGTATACATACAATGATCACAGCCCATTCCGGCTGCGAGGGGAGACCGGACAACTCGTTAGAGTACGTCCGGTATGCTTTGGGCTGTGGGGCCGACGCTCTGGAGGTGGATGTGCACCGGAGGAACGGCGGCTTTTACATCAGCCATGATCCTTCCGAGGACGCCTGCCCCGGTTTGGAAGAGGTCTTCGCGCTGGTCCGGGAGGGCGGCATGCTCCTCAACTGCGACC
This sequence comes from Oscillibacter sp., assembly GCA_022791135.1. Lineage (GTDB taxonomy): Bacteria > Bacillota > Clostridia > Oscillospirales > Oscillospiraceae > Oscillibacter. Next base: position 26,319 of record JAAVYM010000063.1, on the reverse strand, counting down.
TGAAAGCGCCTGGGCTGGAGCGGGATGTCCTGGAGCTGGCCCGTTCCTGCGGCGCGGAGGAGCAGCTGCTTTTCTCCGGCTCCGTCTGCGCCGGGGCCATGGAGGAGGAAGAAATCCGCAAGAGGACCTTTTGGAATGTGGAGAATGCGGTCCCCGCGTTTTGGGAGCAGTACAAGGCGGGGATCCCCTTTACCCTGGAAGACGTCCTCCGCGCGGCGGAGAGCTGCCGCAGGCACGGCGCCGGAGTGGTGAACATCCATTACGGCTTCTGCACGCCGGAGGCGCTGGCAGTTTTCCGGGAGCAGGGTATAGGTGTCTCGGCTTGGACTGTGAATGGGGAAGGCGAGGCCCGGCGGCTGCTTGCGGCGGGCGTGCGCAACATCACCAGCCGAAGGCCGCTGCTGGTCCGGTCCCTGCGGGATGGAGAGCGGCACGAAGCGGGCCAGGCCCCCTGAGGGCCTGTGCCGGACGGCCTTGGCCGTGCAGGACGGCAAATCCCCTGTTCCCCGGCGCTTTTGGTTGTGCCACAGGTTTTGTGTCTTTTCGCGGAGCCAGCTCCGCGCTTCGCCCTCCGGGCGAAGCAGATTCCCCTTGCTCCGGCATGGAGTCCGGTGCGCTTTTGATGTTTTGAAAAGGTGGGATGAAAGTGTTCAAGTACCTGAACCCAAGACGCTTCTATTATGCGGTGGGTCGGAAAAAGTTCCTGGAGTTTATTCTGCTGGCGGTGTTCATGCTGTTTTTCTATGGGCCGCTGATGTATATGTGCATCATGGCCTTCGGCAATGTGTATGAGGTCCCCAACGTGCTCCCCCAGGAGTGGGGCTTTAAGTGGTGGAGCTTCGTCTTCTCCCAGAAGAGCCTGGTCTCCTCCATTGTGCAGTCCCTGGTGATCGCCGTGATCACGACGATCTGCTCCATGGTCCTCTGCATTCCGGCGGCGTATTCCCTGGCCCGGTTCCGCTATCCCGGCCGGAAGATTTTCATGCTCTCCTTTTTGCTGACCAACGCCTTCCCGAAGCTGGGCATCTACACCTCCATCGGCATCCTGTTTTACAAATATAACCTGATGGGCACCCTGCCGGGCGTTGTCATCATCCACATGATCAATTCCATGATGTTCATGGTCTGGCTGCCGTGCAGCGCGTTCCAGTCCGTCCACCGCCAGCAGGAGGAGGCCGCCCGGGATGTGGGCGCCGGTCCCATCCGGACCTTCTTCCAGGTGTCCTTCCCCATGGCAATGCCGGGCATCATGGTGGCCACGCTGTATACCTTCCTCGGCTCCATGGAGGAGGCGCAGGGCACGCTGCTGGTGGGCCTTGCCAAGATCAAGACCATGCCCGTGGAGATGTACGGCATCATTCTGGACTACCCCGGACAGGCGGGCGCGGTGTTTGCCATCCTGCTGATGATTCCGGCGGCGGTGATGATCTTTGCCATGCGGAAATATATTGGCCCCGAGGCGATTGCCGGCGGCTTCAAGATGAAGTGATTGAGAGGGATTTGAGAAATGGCAGAACGGACTGTAAAGCTTGAGATTCGCGACATGACCAAGCACTATGACAACGGCGACGGCGTGGAGCATATCAACCTGAAGATCTATGAGGGCGAGATCGTGACGATGCTGGGTCCCTCCGGCTGCGGCAAGTCGACGATCCTGCGGACGATTGGCGGCTTCCTGGACGTCACCAGCGGCGACATCCAGATTGACGGCAACTCCATTGTCAAGCTCCCTCCGGAAAAGCGGCCCACCGCCATGGTGTTCCAGAGCTATAACCTGTGGACCCATATGACGGTTTATGAGAATCTGGCCTTTGGCCTGAAGCTGAGAAAGATCCCCAAGGACCAGATCAAGGCGGACATCGAAAAGCATTTGGCCCTGGTGTCCATGACGGGCTTTGACAAGAAGTACCCCACCCAGCTCTCCGGTGGACAGCAGCAGCGCATTGCCATCGCCCGCTCCCTGCTGCTCAAGCCCTCGGTGCTGCTGCTGGACGAACCCTTCTCCGCGCTGGACGCCAAGATCCGCCAGCAGATGCGGGAAGAGGTGAAGAAGATCCAGTCCGAGCTGGGCATCACCATCGTCTTTGTCACACACGACCAGGAGGAGGCCATGGCCCTGTCCCACCGGATCGTGGTCATGAATAAGGGCAAGTTTGAGCAGGTGGGCACTCCCACGGAAATTTACGACAACCCCACGTCGAAGTACGTAGCGTCCTTTATCGGCGAGATGAACTTCATTGAGCAGGGCGGCAAGACCCTTGCCATCCGGCCGGAGAACATCGAAATCACCAGTGAGCAAGCGGATATCCAGGGTACGATCCGGACCATCATGGTTTTGGGGCATTATGTGGAGGTCAACGTGCAGTATGGCGACCTGGTCATCAAGTGCTTTGTGGACCGGAATGTGTCCGACCATCTGAACCCGGGAGACTCTGTGAATCTCAAATTCCTGAAGAAGCACATTTTTGGATGAGAAGAAAGGAAGAAACAAACATGAACAAAAAGCGTATCCTAGCCCTCGTGCTGACCCTGGTCATGGCCCTGTCCCTTGCGGCCTGCGGCGGGAACAACAACAGCTCCAGCGGCGGCAGCAGCTCCGATGGCAACAGCGGTTCCGGCGACAGCAACTCTTCCGGCGGCAGCAAAGTTGTCCACGTCTGGGCCACCGGCTCCGACAACGTCCGCCAGATCTTTGAGACCCTGACCACGGACTTCAACAACAACGCCGAGTACAACCAGGGCTATCAGGCGGAGCTGAACTTCCTGCTCTCTGGCACGGGCGCGCAGACCCTGCCCGACATGCTGGCCGCCGCGTTCAAGGCGAACCAGACCGGCACGGATTACGACGTGATCGACATGGGCGGCGACGACCTGTCCAAGATCGTCGCCCTGATGGGAACCGACGGCTTTGTGAAGCTGGACGACTCCAAGATCCCCAACTCCAGCAAGGTCAGCGCCGAGTCCGCTGACGCCGCCGAGTTCTGCCAGCCCTACCGCGGCACCACCGTGGTCCTGGCCTATAACTCTCAGAACGTCACCGACGTCCCCACCACGACCGAGGAGCTGTATCAGTGGATCCAGGATCATCCCGGCCGCTTTGCCTATAACACTCCCGGCACCGGCGGCGCGGGCGACTCCTTTGTCCGTACTACTGTCTACAACTACATCAACGACGAAGCGGCCATGACCTCCGGCGACCCCGCCTGGATGGAGCAGTGGGGCGACGGCTTTGCCAAGCTGGCCGAGCTGCATCCCTATATGTATCAGTCCGGCGGCAAGGTCGTGTACCCCAACAAGAACCAGGGCGCGCTGGACCTGCTGGCCCAGGGTGAGATCGACATGACTCCCATGTGGGCGGATATGCTGCTGAGCCAGCGCGCCGCCGGCACTGTGCCTGAGCACATCAAGATGACCACCATCGAGCCTTCCTTCACCGGCTCTGTCCAGAGCATGATGATCCCCAACTTCGGCTCCAACGAGGACGGCGCCTATGCCTTCATCAACTTCATGCTCAGCGACGAGGCCCAGGAGACCCTGGTCAAGCAGATGGCCGCGATCCCCCTGGTGGACGTGAGCAACATGGATATGACCGGCTATGAGGACCTCCAGCAGCTGGACGTGAGCAACTTCCGCATCCTCTCCATCGGCGAGCTGGGTACGGACTTCAACGAGCGCTGGGACAACGAGATCGGCGTGCTTGGCTGATTTTTAGAGAGCTTCCATCAAGGCAACCCCACTAAATTCTGTGTCCGAGGTGTGAAAGATGAGCAAGAATATGAAAAAAATGCTGACAGGATACGGGTTGGTGCTGCCGTCCTTCCTGATGGTGATGCTGGTGGTGACCTGGCCGATTCTGACGGCGATGAAGACCAGCTTTACAGACCCGGACACAGGCGGCTTCACCCTGGACAACTACAAGTACTTCTTTGAGACGCCCCGGGAGCTGACCAACATCCTCTTCACGCTGTTTGTGGTCGTCGTCACGGTGGCCCTGGCGATCATCATCGCCTACATGCTGGCGCTGTACCTGCGCTTCGTCCGGTCCAAGATCTCCCGCTGGATTGGCAACCTCTACCTTTTGCCCCGGTTCGTCCCCGGCATGGTAGCGGTGTACGCCATGATTACGGTGATCCGGGACTCCGGACTGCTGAACCGGATTTCCCAGCTCTTCGGCGGGGATTTCAAGCCCGGCATGATGTATCAGGCCAGCGGCATGATTACCATGAACCTGTGGTTCAACATCCCCTTCGCGGCGCTGATGATCACGGCGGGCCTGGGAGCGATCCCCGACTCCATGATCGAAAGTGCGCGGGACGTGGGCGCCAGCAAGCTGCGGGTGTTCCGGAGCATGATTCTCCCCCTGTCGATTAAAGACGTGGTGATAGCGGCGACCTTTGTGTTCATGTCCAACGTCGGCTCCTTCACGACGCCGTACTTGATGGGTGGCAACTATCCCAAGATGCTGGGCATCGTACTGTTTGACCAGTTCAATAAGTATCTGCGTTACGAGCGGGCCGCTGCGATGTCGTTCATCATCTTCCTGATCTGCTCGGTTTCCGCCGGCGTGTATATCTATACGAACCTGCGGGAGAAAGAGTGGGAGAAGAACTGACGGGAGGCCCAAACCTTATTCGCACAATATGGGTATAGGGAGGAGAAAGGAATTTCTCCTCCCTATTTTTAAGAGGAGGGATTTTTTGGAACTGCTGCTGAAAAAGCGCTTCACCTTTACGGAGGCGGATGTCCGAAAGAACATCCTGGTTCCCTTCCGGGTGGAGCGGGACTATGTTCGCCTGGCGATCCGCCTGCGCTACGGGCCAAAATCGATTCGGGACCCGGAGATCATCCTGCCCAAGATCCAGGCGTGTGTAGAGACCTATTTCCCCGACGGCTTCCGCCTGACGGAGGAGGACATGAAGGATTTCGACCAGCTGCTGAACTTCGTGACGCTGTCTTTGGATAAAGACGGGGAATACGTAGGCTGCGCCCACCGGCACCCGCCGGAGCAAACCATCCTCATCTCCGAGGAGGGGTCCGACTGGGGCTTTGCCCCAGCGCCTGCGGGGCGGGGCGATTGGCGGATCGTGCTGCACGTGCAGGCGGTAGTGGTGGGCGCTGTTGATTACGATTTAGAGGTTTATGGATTGGAAAGGGAGGAGAGCGGCGATGCGTTACCAGCCCTTTGAGATGCACTGCCACACCCGCCACAGCGACGGGAGCTTTACGGTTCCCGGCCTGCTGGAGGGTGCGGCGGCCTATGGCTATGCGGGCCTGGCCCTGACAGACCACAACGCCGTCTCCGCCCTGCGGGAGGTGACGCCGGAGCTGGAGGCGCGGACCTGCCGGGTCATCCCCGGCATTGAGTGGACCACCTTTTTCGGCCATCTCCTGGTGCTGGGCTGCCGGCGGTTTGTAGATTGGCGCTTTGTGACGCCGGACACCATTGACGATGCCCTGGCGGAGATCCGGGAGGCCGGCGGCGTGGCCGGCGTGGCCCACCCCTGCGAGGTGGGTTCGCCCCTGATGTGCGGCTGCAACTGGGAATTCCATGTGACCCGGTGGGACCTGGTGGACTATGTGGAGATCTGGTCTGGGGACGACCCCCACGCCCGGGCGAAGAACACCCTGGCGCTGCCGTGGTACGATGCGCTGCTGAACGCCGGGCATCACTTGGCGGTGTCCGCCGGGCGGGACTGGCACGGCCCGGACCAGCCGGGGGAAACGCCGCTGCTGACCGCGACCTATTTGGGCATCGAGGGTCCTGTAACGGCGGAGGGCGCGCTGGAGGCCCTCCGGGCCGGGCGGACCTATGTGACGATGGGACCGACCGTCGAGCTGACGCTGCGCCAGGGCGGCCGCGAGATCGGCCTCGGGGAGACGGCGGAGCCGGGAGCGGCGGAACTCACCGTCCTGGTGGGCCAGGAGGAGCGGCGGGAGATCTGGAGCCGCAGCGGCATCCAGGTGACGGGCCTCCGCCTCACGGCCAACAGCGAAACCGTGGCCCAGGCGGCCTGTACGGGCGGCGCGGTGACGCTGCCGCTTGATTTGGCCCCGGGCTGGCTCCGGGTGGAGCTGCTGGGGAGCTATTTGGACGGCCGGTCCGGCATTCTGGCCCTGACCAGCCCTGTGTACGTAGCAGGAAAGTAAACGGTCGCCCGCCGTAAAGAAGCGCTTTGAAAGAGAGCCGCCTCACGAAGACCTCGTGAGGCGGCTCTTTCATAACATTGGCGGTCAGCCGGGCTGTTTTTGCAGCCTTGCGGCCCGCCAGGCCAGCACGCTCCCCGTCAGGGCCAGGAGGCTGACCAGGCGGAACATGGAGGGGATCCCCAGATGGTCTGCCAGCGCCCCGCCCAGCGTGCTGCCCACCATGGCGGCGGCTCCCTCGCCCAGGGCCAGGAAGAGCAGGTAGGCGGTGGAGAGGTAGTCGGAGGGGACGGTTTCCAGCATGAAGTCCACGCAGGCCGTGGTAAAGAGGGCGAAGGTCAGGGACTGAAACACCGCCGACGCCAGGACCATCCAAAGGGAGGTGGCGCAGCTCAGTGCCAAGGCCCGGAGACCCCAGCAAAACATTGAGACGCCAAGCAGCGCGGCAGGAGAGAGCCGCAGGCGCCTGCGCAGCCGGGCATAGCCCGCCATGACGGGAAGCTCGCTCATGGCCTGGATGAACAGCGCCGCGCCCACGTGCTGCTCCGTCCCGCCCAGAGAGAGGATGAGCACGGGGGAAAAGCTCCCAATGGGACAGGAGGTCAGGGTGGTGAGAAACAGCGCCAGCAGCATCAGCCGGTAGGGCCGGTTTCCCACCAGGGCGGACAGCCCCCGGCGCAGCGGCGCCGGCTCCTTGCCGGGGGTTCCGGCGGGCGGATTGGGCAGGGTGAAGATCACGGCGCACAGCAGGACAAGCAGGACCCATAGGATGTAATTCCCCGGCTGAAAGCCCCACCGGGCGGAAACCGCCCCAAACAAAAAGGCCCCCACAGCATAGGACAGGGAACCGCCCGCGCGGGTTACGCCGTAGTTCAGCGCCGCGCCGCCGCTGATGAGCCGCAGCGCCCAGGAGTCCGTAAAGTTCGCCATGCAGACGATGGTAATGTGCATGCCCATGACAGCCAGGGCGGTGGGGGCGGGCCGCCCCCCGCCATGGGTGAGGAGGAAATAGCAGGCGCTGCCCAGGGCGATGTTGACGGGAACGATCTGCTTGGGGCGGGCAAGGCGGTCGTTCACCACGCCCCACACCGGGCGGGCCAGGGTGGAGGCCAGGGTCCCCAGGGTCATCACCCAGCCGATGCGCAGGTTGGAATACCCCAGGGAGACCAGAATGGGGGAGATGTAGGAGATCGTGATGCACTCCACCAGGATCAGCAGGCCCTGCAGGAGAAAAAAGCGGAGATTCAGGCCCTTCATACCGCACCCAGCTTGCTTCCCATCCGGGCAAAGAAGCCGGGATACCGCCGCTGGGAGACGTCGATCCCCCTGGCCTCAGACAGTTCCGCCGCCAGGGTCTGAAGGACCGGCAGGTAGACGAGGCTGCGCAGCGCGGCGCAGCCGGGGTCCTTTAGGCACAGCCCCTCCACGCCGCCGCCGGGGGCGATGAGAAGGCACTTGGCCCCGACAGAACAGGCAAAATCCTGAAGGTTCAGCATCCGCTCCCGGTCCCGGCCCTCCGGGGGCAGGAGGAACAGCAGGCAGGCGCTCTGGTCCAGGGCGTTTTGGATGCCGTGGAGGTATTCGTCCAGGGGATAGGCGGAGACGGGGTGGTAATTGGTCTCCAGCAGCTTCAGCGCCCCCTCCCGGGCGGCGCCCAGGCCGTCCGCGGCTCCCAGGACATAAAAGTGCCGAAAGGGCAGGAGTTCATCCCGCCAGGAGCGGCACCAGGCGCGCGTCCGGGAGAAATTATCTGGGCCATGGACGATCAGGCGGTCCATAGCGGCGTAAAGCGTATCCCGGTATGCCTCGTCCCGGCAGACAGCCAGGCCCATCAACATCAGCGTCAGAACGGTGAGGGTGACGCCCTTGGTCTTTGCGCCGATGCGCTCCTCTCCGATGGGGGGGACCAGCGCCGGCGAGGCGGCCAAGCCCACGGGAGAGTCTTTTCGCTCCGTCACGGCGGCCACCGGCCTGCCCGCGGCCCGAAGGGCCTGGATCAGCTCGCAGGTGTTGGTGCTGGCCCCGCTCTGAGAGACGGCGACATACAAGGGCCGCTCTGCCAGGAGGGGGGCGGCAGGGTCGTACTCCGAAGGCACCAGGCAGCTTACCTCCACGCCCAAAGCCCGCTCCAGAACCGGGCGGGCCATCAGGGCCGCGTAGTGAGAGGAACCGGACCCCAAGAGGATGAGCCGGTCCGGACAGATCTCCTGGAAGAGGCGGGCAAAGGGGGCAATAAGGGCCTGGTGACTGTCCAAAAGCTCCCGCCAAAGGGCGGGCTGCTGGCGGATATATTGCCGAAAAAGGGTTTCTTCCATCGTTTTCTCCTTGCTGTGCGGGGCTGGGAGTCCCGGAGGGACACCGCCGGTTTGTAGGGCCATGGAAAGGGCCGCCCCGGCCGCGCCGGATGCTGCGATCAAGACGGATCCTCTGCGTTTCAAAATGCCCGGCTATGGAAGACATTTTGATTCTGCCCTCATTGTAAAGAGACTCCCCGGATTCTGCAAGGAAGATTTTCGCACTCTTTCTAGGAGATTTTTGACCTGTCTCAGTCCTCCGACTGCTGGAGCAGCCTCTGATACGCCTCCTGGGGGAGGAGTTCTTGCAGCGTATCCATAGCTTGCGAGTACTGATTTTCGTAGTGGGAAAAGGTATCCGTTTTCTGCATCCGGAAGCCCTGTCCGGCATAGAGCCGGATGGCCCGGAAGCTCCAGGGCTGGGTATGAAGGTAAACAGGCAGTTCGCTGGCCTCCAGGTACCAGTTCATTGCGGTTTGCAGCAGGGCCTTTCCAAGGCCGTTTCCCTGATGGGACGGGTCCACGATCAGCCAGTGGAGGGATGATATGGGCTGGCCGTTCCTCAGGTCCCGCCAGGAGGCGACGGACCCGCAGACTTGTCCGGAGGCGGTTTCCAGGGCAAAGAAAATCCGCTCCAGTTCCTGGGAATCCCCCTGAAGGTAAGTTCGGGTGAAATAGGACAGCGCCTCCTCATAGGAGTCGAAATCACCAATTCCGTGCTCCAGGCGCGCCCAGGCGGCCTCATCCCCCGGCCGATAGGAGCGGATTGAATAGCCGTCTTTCACTTGGACGGAGGTTTTGTCCCAGCGAGTACATTTCATGATGACGTTGCAATATGGGATGCTGCGGTCCAGCATGGCGATTCCTCCTTTCAAACTGCCAGCATTTTACCATTTTTCCTCTGAAATTGCAAGGACGGTAGGCCCTCGCGCCTTTCCCCGGGAAAACACGTCCTCCGCTTTTGCCATATGCGCTAAAAAAGCCGGGGGCACGGGCTGCGGCTTTCAGCTTGTTCGTCACTTGTAAAGGGAAGAATCGCTTGTTAAAATAAATATTGACTGTGTAAAGCAATGCGTTTTTCAGTCCCTTTACCCGCTTGATAATTTGATATGAGGTGTCATATGTATCGTATCGTTATTTTCGACCTGGATGGGACCCTGCTCAATACCATTGAGGACCTGGCCGCCGCCGGGAATTGGGTCTGCCGCCGGAATGGCTGGCCGGAGCACTCGGTGGAGGCGTTCCAGGCCATGGTGGGCCACGGCATCCCCAACCTGGTGTCCAAATTCTCGCCGGAGGGCTGCCGGAGTCCTTTGATCCTGATGAATACCCTCTCCCAGTTCAGCGAGTATTATGGGGAGCATAACATGGACGCCACTGTGCCCTACGACGGCATAGCGGAGCTGCTGGAGCGGCTGAAGGCCGAGGGCATCCGGATGGCGGTGTATTCCAACAAGGCGGACGCCTTCAGCCGGGAGATTGTGGAGCACTATCTGCCGGGCTGCTTCCAGCTGGTTCGGGGCAAGATAGACGGCGTGCCGGTAAAGCCGGACCCCACGGGCATCCGCCAAATCATGACGGAGCTGGGAGCCAAAGCGGAGGAGACTCTTTTCGTGGGGGACAGCAGCGTGGACATCCAGACAGGCCATAACGCCGGGCTTAAGGCCTGCGGCGTGACTTGGGGCTTCCGCCCCCGGGCCTCCCTGGAGGAGGCGGGCGCGGACTTCCTGGCGGACACGATGGTGCAGCTGGAGTCCGTTATCCTGAGCGGCCCATGCAATTGAGCTTTGACGAGGCGGGGGCCTTGCTGGATGAGCTGGCGGAACCCTTTCCGGAGGCGTTGTTTGAGGGCCTGAACGGCGGCGTCCACCTGGTGGAAGAGGCTATGCAGGACCCGGAGCTTTCCCAGGTGTATATCCTGGGCGAGTACTGCGAGGACCTGCTGGGACGGTATATCAACCTCTACTATGGCTCCTTTGCCGCCTTGGCGGAGAAGGAGGCGTGGACTCTGGAGGATTGGCGGGCGGAGCTTCGCCAGACTCTCTCCCACGAGCTGACCCACCACATGGAGGGCCGGGGAGGGCTTCACGCCCTGGACGACAGGGATGCAGAAGAGATGGAGGGCTTCCGCAAAAAATACGGACGCCGCAAAAAGAGCTGAAAACGAAACCGGAAGGGAACCCCCTTCCGGTTTTTGTCATTTGGTGGGAAAGCCGAACTGCGTCCGCATGTCAAAGAGAAAGCGGAGAAAACTCCCGGGATAGGGGACAAAACGCCCCTGGTCCCGCATAGCCAGAATTTCCTCCAGCGACGCCCAGCGGGCGTCCTGGACCTCCTCTTGCTGGAGAGTCAGCGTCTGCGATTTCAGTTCGTCCCGGGTGAGGAGGTAGAAGTCGTCAAAGCCGCCGTCGAAATTCACCGTCACCGAGGGGCGCAGCCCGCGCAGATTCAGGGCGCAGCCCAGCTCCTCCCGGAACTCCCGCTCGGCGCCCTGGCGGCTGGTCTCTCCGGCGTCCACGCCGCCGCCTACCGACACGTCCCACAGGCCGGGCCAGATGGTTTTTCCCTCCGCCCGGTGTTGAATCAGCATCCGGCCCTGGGCGTCAAAGAGGCACACATGCACCACGGTGCGGTACTCGCCAGGAGCCTTTTGTCCGTTTCGCTCGGCAGTCCGCCCCAGAGGGAGGCGGTTTTCATCGTATAAGTCTACCAGTTCCATCAGGACCTCCTTACTGCCTTCCGGCAGTCTTGTAATCGCCGCCGGGGCGGTAGAAGGGACAAAACGTGTTGGTCCCCTTTAAAAAGCGTTCCATTTCGTCCTCGTCCAGGTCCATGGTGCACACAAAGGACTCCAGCTCCTCGTCGTAGTCATAGCAGACGCAGTCCTCGCAGATGTTGGACATTGCACAATCACCTCTCAGAGGATAATAGCATAAATTCCGTCCACATCCAAGCCCTTTTTCATCACCAGCTCCTCCACGGCCTCCCGGCTGTCAGGCGGCGCGGCCCAGCAGAGGCCACAGCCGGCGGTGACGCTCCGGGGCACGGGAATCAGCCGCCCCGGGACACCCTGGGCCTTGCAGGCGGCTTCCATGGCCATGGCGCCGGCGGTGGTGCGGAAGGTTACCACGCACTTCTCCGACCGCTCCCGCATGGCTATTGAGCCTCCCGCGCCAAAATGGCCACGGCTTCTGCGGCTTTATCCGTCTCCGCCTCCGTGTTGAAGAAGGACCAGGAGAACCGGACGGCTCCCTGCTCCGTGGTGCCCAGGCAGCGGTGGAGCCGGGGGGCGCAGTGGGCGCCGGGACGGGTGGCGATATCAAAGCGCTCCGCCAGTTCGTCGGAGACCTGGGCGGAGTCCCAATCCCCGATGTTCAGCGTCACCACCGGCGCGTGGACCGGGGCGTGGAAATCCCCGTAGACCCGCACGCCGGGCAAGTTCCGCACCGCCGCGTAAAACCGGCGGGCCAAACGGTCCTCGTGGGCGTGGATAGCGGCGATTCCCGTCTCCTCTAAAAAGCCCAAGGAGGCCCGTAGGCCCGCTAGGCCATGGCTGTTGAGAGTCCCGGCCTCCAGCCGGGTGGGGTATTCCTGGGGCTGGGTTTCAGAGTAGCTCTGGACCCCGGTGCCTCCCACGGCAAAGGGGCGAATCTCCAGCCCCTCCCGGAGGCACAGTCCGCCAGTGCCCTGGGGACCCAGCAGGCTTTTATGGCCGGTGAAGCAGACCACGTCCATGCCCTGCGCCGTCATGTCAATAGGGAGGACTCCCGCCGTCTGGGAGGCGTCCAGGATAAAGAGCAGCCCGTGCTCCCGGGCAAAGCGCCCCACCCAGCCGATGTCCACCACGTCCCCGGTAAGGTTGGAGGCGTGGGTGCAGACCACAGCCCTGGTGTTGGGGTGCAAGAGCTTTTCAAAGGCGGCGTAGTCCAGCCGGCCGCTTTCGCCGGCGGGGACAAAATCCACCGCCGCCCCCTGGTCCCGGAGGCGGTAGAGGGGCCGGAGAACGGAATTGTGCTCGAGATCTGTAGAGATCACGTGATCTCCAGGCCCCAGCAGCCCGCTGATGGCGATGTTCAGCGCCTGCGTGGAGTTGGGGGTAAAGCACACGTGGTCCGCCCTGGGGCAGCCCAGCAGGGCAGCCAGCTTCTCCCGGGTCTCGTAGATCGTCCGGGCGGCGGAGAGCGCGCCCTCGTGGCCGCCACGGCCGCAGTTGCCATAGGAGGACAGGGCCTCCAGCACAGCCTGGGCCACGGCGGGGGGTTTGGTCCGGGTGGTGGCGGCGTTGTCCAGGTAGATCATGGTTTGACCACCTTGCCCGCCCCGGCCAGCTTTTCCACGATGCTGTACATGTTGGTGACGCCGCCCACGGCCAGTTCCTCAGTCAGCCCGTAGTGGTTGAGGCAGGTGCCGCAGGTGAGAATCTCTACACCCTGGGCCTCCAGGCCCTTCAAATCCTCCAGGGAGTCGGACCCCCGGCAGGTGAGGTGAGCGCCGCCATTGTAGAACAGCATCGTCTTCGGCAGCTCGGGGAGCTGGCTGACAGCGAAAAGGAAGCCCTTCATCAGCACCTTGCCCAGCTCGTCGCTGCCGTGGCCCATGACGGCGCTGTCCACCGCTATCACCAGATTTCCCCTGGCGTCCGGGGCGCAGCTCATAGGCGGCTCCTCCACCGGAGCCTCACCCAGGGGCTGCGTCACCTCCATGGTAACGACAAACTCCTTCTCAGCTACCTTCTCAGACTTTGCGGCCAGCTTGTGCCCGGCGGCCATCCGGGTCAGGTTCTGGACGGCGATCTCATTGTCCACGTGGACCTCCAGCGTTCCCGGAGAGGTCATTTCCCGCAGGGCGCGGGTGGCCTTCACCACCGGGATGGGGCACTGCTCGCCAATGGCATTTACAACGATTTTTCCCATAGTTAAGCCTCCGTTTCCGCCTCGTGGGGCGGGTATGATCTCTTTTATTGTACTGCGGGTGGCGGCAGAATACAAGGGCTATTTTCTGAAGAGAATAACCAGGCGGTTTTTGTACCTATTCCCCGGGCATTTTGCCGCCGGAAAGAGTCCTCCCATTGCCGAAGCGAAGCGCAGCTGGCGGAGCTTGCAGGTTTTTAAATGAAACGACCCCCGTTTTCCAAGAAAAACTTGGCAAACGGGAGCTGTTTATCCGCGATCTCAAAAGTATCCGGCGGACTAAGCCGCCTGCTGCGTGGAAAGTGATGGATGGATGTCCGGATACCCGCAAATGATGGCCGCGCATCCGGTGAAAATTTGCAAAAAAATCACGGCCCGCCTAATGGAAAAGGACCCTAAAATACCGCTGGTCAGGATAATTCCTTCGGCCGGAACTAGGCGCCCATCTCGTTGAGCATAGCCGTCTGACTGAGCGGCTCCTCACTGGCGGCATTAGCCTCTGCGGTTGCCGCGTTGCTTTGCACAACGCTGGTGATCTGCTCAATCCTGTGTGCAATTTCCTCCGTGCTGGCAGCCTGTTGCGTGATGTATTCCGCGATGCTGCTGATCAGGCTGCTCATTTGAATATCGGTGTTGTCATAGTTGTCATAGATGGACAGCTCATTTTTCCGTTTCGGATCTGTTCGCCGGCCGTACATCCCGGAGCCGAATTCGTTCAGCTGTTTTCCGGTTATGGCGGGGGCCTGGTGGCCGATGATGATGTCCGTGCGGATATCTACCAGGAAGATGCTGCCGGTTTCCTCCAGCCGGTCCTCGCTGACGATCTTGGAAGTGGAGTTCAGATAGACGTTCGCCGCGGCCACACACAGCCCGGCAGGGTTGGAACTGTCCGGATCCGCTGGGTGCTTTATGTATGCTTCCATAGCCGGGATGTCCAGATCCCCGTATTGAATCGTGTCCCGCTCCAGCTCCAGCGCGGTCAGGATCTTGTTCATCCAGGCGCGGGTCCCGGCAGAGATGATTGGATTATGCCTTGTCATCAGCGTCATGAGAGCGGATGTGCGAAGAAGCTTATATTTTGCGGGGAGCCGTCTCTTTGAGCGGCTTCCCGCTTTCAATTTTTTGGCGGATGAATTTTTGACGGGTGAACCGGCAAAGCGGCGCCGGAGAGAGAAGCGGCAAAAAGATAGGCCGTTTATAGATTTGAACGGATTTATCCGTGCACAATCAGCCGGTTTGTGTTATACTAGAGAAAACTGTCGAATTGTGGAGGAGACCGCGATGAACGAGGGCTTGTCTGAAGTGGATGTAATGGAACGGGAGGAGGCTGGACGCCCCCTGGGGGCGAAGCCGCCGGCCGGCGGTAAGCGGCATGCGCCGCCGCCCTCCCATGCTCGGAAACGGTCCGGCCGGGTTGACCTGAGCATATTGTCCCTGGCGATTTCCGTCATCGCGCTACTGGTGGCGGGAACGGCGCTGTTTCCTGCCTTGCGGGAAGGCAAAGAGCCGGAGGATGCTCCGGAACTCGAGGAACCCAATACTTTCCGCTTTGGCGACATGGTCCTGACGCCTCTGGAGGGGATGCCGCTTAACCCCTACGACAAGGAGGGCTTCGGCCTAGACGAAAAGGGCCGCGTCACCTATGAGCTGAACGGCCGCCGGGCCAAGAGCGGCATTGATGTGTCTACGCACCAAAAGGACATCGACTGGCAGGCGGTGGCGGAGGACGGCATCGACTTTGTCATCCTCCGGTTGGGACACCGGGGTTACACCGAGGGCGGGCTGTTTTTGGACCAGACTTTTGCGCAGAACCTCCAAGGGGCGCTGGACGCCGGGCTGGAGGTAGGGGTCTACTTTTTCTCCCAGTCGATCACTCCGGAAGAAGCGGAGGAGGAAGCGGACTATGTTCTGGATACCCTGAATGGGCAGGAGCTTGCCTTTCCCGTGGCCTTTGACTGGGAGTCCATCTCCGGGGACGAGGCCCGCACCGACGGCCTGGACGGAGAGACGATGACCCGCTGTGCCGCCGCATTTTGCAAGCGGGTAGAGAACGCGGGCTACCGCCCGGCGGTCTACTTCAACCGGACTCAGGGCTATCTTCGCTACGACCTGCGGGAGCTGACGGATTATGAGCTGTGGCTGGCGGAGTACAACGCCCCGCCGGATTTCTACTACCACTTTGACCTGTGGCAGTACTCCCACACCGGACGGGTGGACGGTATTCAGGGGGATGTGGATATGGACCTGGCGTTTTGACGGGGCGGCTTTGGACGCGGCCGGGACCTGAGAGGCGATCGGGAAGAGAAAAGACACGGGATTTGTGGGAAATCCCGTGTCTCGTCCCGTTTGTAGGGCAATCCGCGCCCCTTAAAAAATTTTTCAAATGTGGGATATTTTCCGTTTCTCCGCCGTTTACTAGGCAGCACGGCGCATATCAACGCAAAGGAGAGGATGGTCTATGCTTGCGATTTACCTTGCCATGCTGGAGACTGAACAGGACCAGCGGCAGTTTACTCGGCTCTACGAGGCTTACGAGAAGAAAGTCTATGGGGTTGCCCTGCGCATCCTGGGGGACCCCACCCGGGCGGAGGACGCCGCCCAGCAGACGTGGTTCCAGCTCCTGCGGAACTGGGAGCGGGTCTCGGCACTGCCCTGGGGGGAGACGGAGGGCTACGCCGTTACCGCCGCCAAAAACGCCGCTCTGGACATCCTCCGCACGGAGCGGCGGACCACCGCCTTCCCGGAGGACTGGGACCCGCCGGCCAGGGAGGAGCATCAGGAGGAGTACGATTACTTGGTGGCCCTCATCCGCGCCTTGCCGGAGGGTTACCGCCGGATTCTGGAGATGAAATGCGTGGAAGAGCAGAGCAACCGGGAAATTGCCCGGCGATTACAGATCAACGAATCCACCGTGGCCAGCCGCGTCATGCGCGGCAAGGCCATGCTGCGCCAACGCCTGGAAAAGGAGGGATACGTCTATGACGCAGTTTGACTCATCCTTGCGCCGGGCGCTGATGGACGCCAATCTGGCCCAATACGAGAACGTTTTGCGCCGGGCAGACAATGCCGGGCCGGATTTCTCGCCCCGCTACCTCCGGGAACGGATGCGGCTGCTGGCGGACCCCTGGGGCTGGGCGAAGCGGCGGGAGCAGAGCGGGTTACATCGAAGGACACGGCTGAACTGGCGGCTGATTGCCCTCATTGCGGCGCTGCTGGTCCTCTCCGCCTGCGCCTACGCCGTGGCGACCGGGCAGTTCTCCCAGTGGTTCCCCCGGCTGGGAGTGAATCCGGAGGCCCCGGAGACTTCCGAGGAGGTGCTAAGCCGCACGGGCACAGCCATTGAGCAGAGCCAGACCGTGGGAGATACGACGGTGACCCTCTACGCCGCCGTGTGGAACGGGACCGACCTGTGGGTGTCCATGGACATCGAGAGTCCAAACATTCCGGAGGAGGTCCAGCGGTATACCCCCCTCTATATGGCGGACTGCCGTTTTTTCCTGCGGGACGACCAGTGGGAGGAGTATACGAGAAACCGAGTGGAAGAATCCGGCACCGCCATGGGCGCGTCCCCGGAACAGATAGAGGCGGATATCCAAGCCGAGCTGGACAAGGGACAATTGGGTTTTGGGAGCTTCCTCATGCCACAGGAGCGGGAGGGGAATACCCTCAAGTTTCAGGAGAACACGTTTTTGGAAGCCAAATGGTTCACGGAGACGAAGCGGCCGGAGCTGACGCTGCATATAGAGCGCGTCGGCACCTACGTGGATGGCAGAGAAGGCCAAGCAAGCGTAAATCCCTTCGAGGACGTCCATCCGGGCGTGGTCTTTGTTGAGGGACCCTTTGACCTGACCTTTACCTTGGAGGAGCCGATCCTGCCCATTCACTACGAGGGGACCGATGTGGAAGCAATGCTCACGGACATCCCCCTCCGGTTTACCGGGTTCGATCTTTCCACCACGGAGCTGTCCGCCGCCTACGAGGCCGTGAACCCGGAGGATCTGCCCGAACCCGGCCCGGATCTCTCTCCGGAGGAGAATGACCGGCGCTTTCAAGCGACCAAAGCAGTCTGCCGCGCGGTTGAGGACAGCATGCAGGGCCTCTGGACGGAGGACGGGAAATACGTGGACCTATCAAATTCGGAGTCCAGCGGAGGCGGCGGCTCCGTGAGCCGCCGCTATCCCTACCCCATCGACCCCGCTACGGTGACGGCGGTGGATATCGCCGGGACCCGGGTGGAGCTAGGCGGGCTGGAGCGGCTGGACGAGTAAAAAATATTTTTAAAACTTTTCAAAATCATGGGATACAATACCCTCCCCCTCCGTTTACCAGGCAGAACGGAGCGGGGAGGGCGTTTCCCTTCCCGCCGGAAAAGAAAGGAAGATCATCATGAGAAAACAAATCGCGTCCTTTTTCGCCGGAGCGGGAGCCACCCTGGCTCTGAGCGTGTGCCTGACCACGGCCCTGGCGGCCTCGGGAAAGGTGAGCTACAACTTCGTCAGCGTCGCCCTGGACGGACAGCAGAGGATTACGGCGGGTCAGGACATCACCGCCGCCAACGGGCAGAAGGTCCCCGGGTCCATCCTCTACACCGACGCAGCAGGAGGAAAGACCAATTACCTTCCTATCCGCGCCATCAGCGAACTGCTGGAGGTGGAGATCGGCTATGACTCCGCCGCCAAGACCGTTCTCCTGGGCAGGCAGCCAGCCGCCTCCGAGTCTCAGCCCGCCGATGAAGGGGATGTGATTGACCTCCGGACGCCGGCAACCGTGCCTGAGAATCCTCGCCGGGGCGACGAGGCCCTGATCAAGAGTCGGGGCGGCACGATTCTGCCGGACGGCGACCCGCAGTCCTACCGTGGGGATGAAAAGCTGTTTTTGGACAAGAACGGCGAGTTGGAGGCCGAATGGATGGTGGGAAACGAGGAGGCTCTTCAGGCCAGCGATAAAAAGCTGCTCAAAACGCTGAAGGACGGGGACTATCCCAAGAACAGCAAGGGCGAGAGCTACGGCTCAATCCTGCTGGCGGACTATGTGGGCTACTGGCCGGACCTGGAGCATTTGGCCGAATACCCGCCGGAGAACCGCCCCGATGGGTACATCCGCCGTTCGGAGCTGCAAAAAGAGGGAGCGAAGCTGAACGGACTGTCTGCGGAAGAGTGTCCTCACGAGTACGTCATCCCTTTGTACGACTCCGAAGGGAATGTGATCGGAGAATACAAAGCGGGCTGCAACGGGCACTATGATACGGAAGGGCTGACCCTGGAGGAGGCCCGGGAGGTCATTATGCGGGGACCGGCCTGGTGACGCGGCCGTGGGCTGCTTTCCGCGGATCCATACATACGAAAAGGAGGTTCTTATGAAAACTTGGAAGCGTTTGGTCTCGGGGCTGTTGGCCCTGGCGCTGGCGGCATCTCTGGCGGGTTCCGCCCTGGCGGCGGAGGAGGCGGAGAAGGAGGCCCCAAAACCCGCCGGGCAGTTCTCCCAGTGGTTCTCCCGCCTGGGCGTGGCCCCCAAGGCACCGAAGGCGTCGGAGGAGGTTCTATCCCGCATGGGCACGGTTATTCAGCAGAGCAAAACCGCGGGGGACACGACGGTGACACTTCACGCCGCCGTGTGGGACGGAACCGACATGTGGTTGTCCTTTTCAATCGAGAGTCCCAACATCCCGGAGGAGGTTCAGCAGTACACCCCCCTCATCTCGGAAAAGAGCTATCGCAAGCTGCGGGACGACCAGTGGAGGGAGTATACGAGAAATATGCTGGAGGAGTCCTACGCCGGCTCGGAGCTGTCCCCGGAGCAGGTGGAGGCGGAAATCCAGGCCGCATTAAACAAGGGGCAGAGCAGCGGCATGCTGCTGACGCCGGAAGAGCGGAAGGGGAACACCCTCACCTTCCAGGTCAATGACGGCCTGTTCTGCTCCCGCTGGTTCACGGAAACCGAACAGCCGGAGCTGACGCTGCACCTGGAGAACCTCCGTCCCTATGACGGCGGCGAGGTCTTTTTGAAGGGTCCCTTCGACTTCACTTTCACGTTGGAAAAGCTGATTCCGCCTGTCCGGTATGAGGGAGCCGGCGTCAAGACGACAGCCATGGGCGTTCCCCTCCGGTTTACAGGGTTCCAACTTTCCGCCTTGGAGCTGACCGCCTTCTTTGACGATCCGATGGAGCCTCTGCTGCCCCGGTCCGGCGAGACCCTGACCCCGGAGAAAAAACGCGAACTTGATAGAGTGATGAGGGATACCTACCTCGCGTCCTCGGAGAGCGTGCGGGGGGTCTGGACGAAGGACGGGAAATACGTGGACCTCACAAACTCAGGAGGCAGCGGGAGCGGCAGCGCCGTGAGCCGCGAATATCCCTATCCCATCGACCCCGCCGCGGTGACGGCGGTGAACATCGGCGGGACCCGGGTGGAACTCATCGGGTTAAAGCTGACGACAGATTAATCGTATTTTGAGATGCCCGAATGCAAAGCCCCCCCCTCCGCTTGACAGGCAAAGCGGAGGGGAGGGCACAGGCGTTTATCTACGCCCGCTGCCAAAGCAGCCTATTGTTTTCAAAACAAGCGTTTATCCTGCCGGTGTCTTTCAGCCATGCCAGATAGGACCGGACGGTGCTGCCCACCAAAACATACTGCTCAAAGTTCATGCTCAAAGCGTAGTCCGCAAACAGCTTTTGTAGGATCGTCTCAAAGCAGAGCGGCTCCCGGCAGATTCCGGTGATCTTCTCCGCGATTTCCAGCACCTTGTCAATGTTATACTGGGTAAGCTCCGCTATGTCCTCAGAGGCAGCGGCGTGGGACGGGACAAACATGCTTGCACGCAGGGATTTGACCATCTCCAACGTTTTCAGATAGGCAGCAACGTCATAGATAAAGCCGATCTGGTACTTCTCCAGCGTTTCCCGGCTGGACAGGCAATCCGCCAGATAAACCACATCATCGCCCGTTCGGAAGCCCACCATGTCAAAGAAGTGCCCCGGAAGAGGAATGATCTCAAAGCCCTCCGGCAAGGCTTCCTTAGTCAGCTCCTGGGCATCGCTCTCCTGGGCCATAAGGAATTTGTGGCGCAGTTCCTTACATGGATAGCCGCCGTACAAAAAAGACGGCTCCAGAATGGGATGGCGGGTAAAGGCGCAATCAATTCCTGGAGCATAGATTTTGCACCCGGTCTGACCCTGCAAATACTTGTTGCCGCCGATGTGGTCGGCGTTGGAATGGGTGTTGTAGATAGCGGTGAGCCGCCAGCCATTGGCGTCGAGGACCTGCCGGACCTTGCGCCCCGCTTCCTTGTCGCTGCCGCTGTCGATCAGGCAAACGTCCTGCCCGTTTTGCTTCACCAGCCCGATTTTGGCGGGACTTTCGAGGTAATAGCTTTGTGCAGAAACTTGAACCAGTTCATACATGGTTATCATCCTCCCCTCTCCGATTTGCCGTTCTGATTGTATCACGGCCATTTTTTGGTTTCAAGCTGCGATTTGGGAAATCGCCGGTCCCGTCAGTATGGCGGTGGCAGGGAAATCATATGGAATTGAGCAAATGGCATTTTCTTACCCTCCCGGATAAGGTATAATCTTCAAATTCGACTGAGGAGGCGATCCCGTACCCCATATGCGATGTTTGGGCACTTGTCTGTCAGACTGAGCTTGCAAACGAAAATAGAGGCTTTTGTATGGCAGTAATACGGACCGTGGGGCTGTCCAAACGCTACAAGGATAAATGCGGACCGCTTCATCCAGGGAAAGTCCGGCCGGACGGCCCGGAAAACATCTTGTGACATTTTTGCGGCATTTTATGACAACGAGATTGCAGGCTTGCTTCGCGTTTGCTAATCTGGACAAAAAATGTGGTGGGGAATATGATAAAATTTGCAGTCTGCGACGACCAGCCGCAGATGGCCCAAGAGCTTTCGGAACATCTTACAGGCTATATGGAGGAAAAAAGGATTGCCGCTTACTCCGTCGACTGCTTTTCCAGCGGAAGCGCCCTGCTGGGGAGCGGCGGCTTTGACGTGATCTTTCTCGACATCCAGATGAAGCATCCGGACGGGATGGAAACCGCCAAGCAGCTGCGCCGGCGGGGGCATCGTGATTCCGCAGCTATCTGGTCAATCTGGACTATGTTCGCGGATGCCGGAGTGGGTAGGTTTTGCTGGTCCAGGGGGAGTCTATTCCCGCCTCCCGGCTGCGGGAGCGGGAGCTGACACAGGCTCTTCTGTGCTATATGAAGGGGAGAGGGGGCTGATATGGACGGGTTCAATTGGTTTTTAAACGGTCTTTGCCTTGTGGGGCAAGGGGTGATGCACATCGCCTTTGTCAGCCGCCTCACCGGGAAAGAGCGGAAATTGCGGCACTTTGCGGCGTACCTTTCCACCCTCGGCATCATCCAGCTTGTCTCGGACAGGCTTGGTCTGGGCGGGGTTCTCCCTGTTGGCGCAGACGTGCTTGCGCTCTATGCTGTAAGCCGCTTTTTGATGGGAAACCAGCCGTCACTTTCCTGGCTGGCCGCAGTACTGGCCTTTTATATTTCGCAGCTTTCCTTCGGCTGTCGTTGAAGCTGGTGCCGAAGCTCACCACCAGCAACTCCGTCCGGTCCAGCCCCCGAACCAGGTCCATCAGCTGAATCCGATACTTGATGTCCAGGTGGTTTGTCGGCTCGTCCAGAATCAGGCAGGGAGCTTGCTGGGCCAGGGCGCGGGCCAAGATTACCCGTTGCTCCCCGCCGGACAGGGTGGAGAAGGAACGCCGGACAAAGGCAGACATTCCCACCATCTCCAGGACCTCTGCTACAATTCTGTAATCCTTTGCATTGTCCCGGTCCAAGGCCCGTTTGTGGGGTGCTCTGCCCATGAGGACCATGTTCTGGACGGTGAACTCAAAATGGTAGTAGTTGTGCTGGGCCACCACCGACATCCGGCGGGCGGACTCCTTGTAGGCGTAACTGTCCAGGCTCCTGCCGTCCAAATACACCGCCCCGCCGCTTGGCTTCAATTTGAGCAGAGTGGATTTCCCGCTGCCGTTGGGGCCGATTATTCCCGCCAGCTCCCGCTCGCCGATATCCATGTCGACGCCCTTGAGAATGTGGTTCCTGTTCAGCAGGGCCTCCAGGGCCTTTGGCTCAATTTTCATTCGCCGCCCCAAAGCCGTATTTCTTCCGGACCATGAGAAAAATGAAGCACGGCGCGCCAATTATAGAGGTCAAAATGCCGATGGGCATCTCGCTCCTTGGCAGGATGGTCCGGCACAGCACGTCCTCGCCATAGATCCGGTAGGCGCCGCCTTCGTCCTACAGAACCGCCGCTGTCAGGCGGGTCTTTCCGGCCAGATAGGCTTCGATTTTTTCCGGCTCCTGATGAATTTCATCCACCAACTCCTGCGCCCGTTCCTCCACGTCGAATATCTGGCCGAGTGTCAAGATGTCCTGGCACTCGTGCTCCACGGTCTGCGGGTTCTCAGCGGCAGGCCCCCGGCAGCCGCTGTTGAGGGTCATATACGTGCCTACGCCCCGCTGATGCCAAAAGTCCACGTCGCCCAGCCGCTTATCGCTGAACGTGGAATACCAGCCGGTGATGAAGTCCGGCTCCAGGACAATGATCTCCTCCTTGCTGGGCATGTTCTCGTAGCAGTTGATTTCCGCAAAATCTGCCGCCAGGTCCAGGCGGATCTCGCCGTCCAGACCGTAGGCGCCCACGATTTTATCCTTCAGCCCCAGGGCAAGGAGGATTTCAATGTTGTCCTGGCTTTGGACCCACACGCGCTCCGACGCCTTTTCGAAGATGTAGGTAACCTCCTCTTTTGCGTAGTTATATGTGGTGATGGTAAGGGGATAGCGGCCATCTGCCAGTGCGCCGGAGGGTTCGCCGGGCTTTGATGCTTCCATCTGACTGTCTTTCAGCGGGGAAGCGGCGCCTTCCGCAGGGGAAACGCTCTTGCCGCAGGCGGCCAGGCTCAGCGCCAGCAGCAGGGACAAGGTCTTCTTCATAGGTCGTCTTCTCTTTTGTGTTCTTTGGCCTATATCACCGCAAAAAGGACCTGCTCTCCAAAGAAAGCAGGTCCTGAACATACAAGTCCCAACTATGGCACGCTTGTGGGCCGGACAGGTCGCTTTCTGCGGAAGATACCCATCCAAACCACACTCAGCAGGTTTTCTGGCTTGCGCATCAACGCCCGCCGCGCCTTCTCGCTTTCGCAATGGCGTTTGCGGCGAACTCCTCGCTTACAGTGACCGGATCGCTCAGGATTTGCACCTGATTCCCTATTATCCCCATCTCCTGACGGAAAAGGAGCACTGGATGTGGGTATTCAAACTGGTTGCAGTATATACCGGCTGCAATTCCCCTGTCAAGTGCTATTTTTTTAGATTCTTGCCGGAGCATGCGGAGGAAGCGCATTTTTGCTCGAAGTGCCAGGCAGGGTTCCATCCAGGATTTATCTTGACAAAATGGCAAAAACTATGTAGGATATAGCCAAGTTTAAAAAACATGGAATAACGGCAGATGTTTGGGGAAACAGGTGAGATTCCTGTGCGGTTCCGCCACCGTGACGCGCGACGCGCTCAGCCGGGTTACCAGCTCCGCCGGGGGAAGAGTATACGCCTGCGAGAATGGGCGATACAGGGATGGACGCATTCTTCCTCCGGGGAGATGCGTTTATTTTTATAAGATCGTAGGAGAAAGCCGCTATGAAGAAAAATGGGAAGGTTCTGGCCGCCCTCATTGCCGCAGCCGCAGTTCTGCTGGGAATCTGGCTGTATTTCCGGCCTCAAGGCACGGCGGGAAACAAAACCCTGGACATTCAGGTCGTCTGTGAAGGCGAGGAAAGCAAGGACTTCCAAATCTCCACCGACGCGGAATTTCTGGGTGATGCCCTGAAGGAGGCGGATCTTATCGAGGGCGAGGACGGCCCCTATGGGCTGTATATTATCACGGTGGACGGAATAACCGCCGACGAGAGCCTTCAGCAGTGGTGGTGCGTCACCAAGGGTGGCGAACGCGTCAATACCGGGGCCGACGCCACTCCCATCGCGGATGGGGACCACTTTGAAATCACTCTCAAAACCGGGTATTGAAATGCCGGCCCGCCAAATCGTGACCGCTGGGCTGCTGACAGGGCTGTTGTTTGCCCTTCAAGTAGCCATGGCCGGATTTCCCAATATTGAGCCGGTGACGCTGCTCCTCATCCTCTATACACTTTATGTCCCCGGGCTGGTTCCCTTTATCATCTGCGCTTTCGTGCTGTTGGAGGGGATTACGTATGGGTT
The DNA here is from genome assembly GCA_022791135.1 of Oscillibacter sp. Classification (GTDB taxonomy): domain Bacteria; phylum Bacillota; class Clostridia; order Oscillospirales; family Oscillospiraceae; genus Oscillibacter. The sequence goes on along the minus strand of JAAVYM010000063.1, from coordinate 1,718 downwards.
TGGCGTTTGGTGGTTGCATTACCTCTACACTTGGCCGCTGCTGGCACTTTTGACCCGCCTGCTGCGGCGGAACGACTCCAAGATCGTGTGGGCCTGCTTTTCCGGGGCATTTGGCTTGAGTTACGGCGCGCTGTGCGCCATTCCCTATTTTCTTGTCGGCGGATTCTATATGGGATTTAGCTATTGGGTCAGCGGCATCCCCTTCGATTTGCTTCACTGCTGCGGCAATGCGGCGTTGATGTTTTGCCTTTTTAACCCCCTGAGCCGCTGCTTTCGCTATATTAGAAAATTTCTTCGAAAGGCGGAACCGCCGCCGGAATAGTATGCCGCAAGTATAACTACCGTTGACTGATGGTCTGCACAAGCCCTAAAAGGGTCTATCGCTGGCTGCCCCCCTAAACGGGCGTCGAAGGTTGGTTACTGTATTACCTTTACAGTCCGCTGCTAAAACGGCCTGTTTTTATACCTGCTTTTTTGATGTTCGTAAATGGATTTTTGTATTCTTTCATCGCTATCTGGTCTATCATGGAATCTTTCTTGCACTGATCACGGATATATTCTGCAATCTCCTTTTTTCTTTTCCGATTTTACAAATTTTAGAAATTTGTAGGATTGTCAAACATATTGGATGAGGAAGTCAAGGGGAGAAGAGAAATTGAGAGGCCTGATCAGTAGGTAGTTGGAGCGGCGGTTATGCAGAGCAAGCTGCTTGATTAAATCAGCTAGAGAAAAGAAGGAGTGAGAGGAGTAGAAGCGTTTCTGGTCCCCGGTAGCTAGCTCCATCTTGCCATTATGTCTGGGTGTATACGGGCGGAATAGCTTATGCCGGACGCCCAACTGCGTGGCGATTTTCTCAAAAAGGGTCGAGATATCCCGTTTGCTGTTGGAGAAGCGGTTGGTAAACTCAAAGCCATTGTCTGACTGAAGACACTCCACATAGATTCCTCTGCGGGGGTACCATTTCACCAAGCGCTTGAGGAAGTCAGCGGACGAATAGGTGGATTGCTCAGGGTAGGCGGCCAGAAAGCGGAGCCTGGAGAACTCGTCAATAGCGGTGTATTGGAACAGGCGCAGCTCCGGATCGGCAATGCGGCGGCGAGGGACTACCTTCACATCTACCTGTATTCGCTCTCCAGTATGGGTCATCTGCTGACAAGGTTTTGGAGCATAAGCCTTTTTCTTCTTCTCCCACGGAAGCGTGCCCATCCTGCACATGACACGAAACAGACTCTCAGACCGACGGGTATAGCCTCGCTGTTTGAGACGGTGCCACAGTTCCACCAGGCCCAGGGCAGGGTTACGGCGGCGCATGTCCCGGATCAGTTTCAGCTCAGCCGCTGTGTGCTGGCTTGGATGGCTGTGAGGACGCCGGGACTGGCAGGCCAAGGACTCCTCACTTCCATCCCGGCGAGTCCGCCAGAAGTAGATATAAGACCGGCTCTTGTTGTACTTTTTGCTGGCACGGCTCACGCCATATTTCTCCGCGTATTTCATTAGGGATTGCCACTTTTACAATTTTTAAAAATAACACTTGACAAATATAGGGGTTATATGATAACATAACCCTTGCCGACAAGTTGCCGGTGTGGTGGAATTGGTAGACACAGGAGACTTAAAATCTCCCGGTAGCAATACTGTACCGGTTCGAGTCCGGTCACCGGCACCACAAAACAAAATATCGCGGAGTAGAGCAGTTGGTAGCTCGTCGGGCTCATAAC
>JAAVYM010000062.1 GCA_022791135.1 Oscillibacter sp. | reverse complement strand
CCCAAGGCCGGCGTTACCGCCGAGGGCATTGCAAAGCTGCGCGGCGCGTTCCCCGTGGGTCCCGAGTCTCCCAATCCCGAGGTGGTTCACACCTTTGAGGTGACCGGCAAGAAGGACGCCGCGGACAAGGGCCAGCAGCGCGTCACCGCCGCCAACGCTTCGGGTATTAACGACGGTGCGGCCGCCATCATCCTGGCCTCCGGCGAGGCCGTGGAGAAGTACGGCCTGAAGCCTATGGCGAAGCTGATCGGCTGGGGCCAGGGCGGCGTGGATCCGAAGATCATGGGTGTGGGTCCCGTGCCCGCTTCCCGTCAGGCCATGGCGAAGGCCGGCGTGACCATCGACGACATTGACCTCATCGAGGCCAACGAGGCGTTCGCGGCGCAGTCCATCGCCGTGGGCCGTGAGCTGGGCTTCGACCCCGCCAAGCTGAACGTCAACGGCGGCGCCATTGCCCTGGGCCATCCCGTGGGCGCTTCCGGCGCGCGGATCATTGTCACGCTGCTCCACGAGATGCAGAAGCGCCCCGAGGCCAAGAAGGGCCTGGCGACTCTCTGCATTGGCGGCGGCATGGGTGTTGCCACCATCTTCGAGAAGTGCTGAGATACTTTTTCTTGAAAGAAAAAGTATCCAAAAAGAACTTTTGCGCGCTCTGAATGTCTGGCATTTTGTCAGGCTGGAGCGACGGCAACGCAGATGAAGCTTTATTTTCAAGGAGGGGCCTTCGGGTCCCTCTTTGGCTATGGGGAGAGATGCAGGATGCAGGAGCATGTTTTAGGCTTGGGGCATGTGGCGGTTTACACGCGGGATATTGAAGAGAGCATTCGATTTTACGCAAAATTGGGCGGCGAGGTAAAGGGACGGGGAAGCGTTCCCGTGCCGGAGGGGGAGAAGAAGCTAGCGCTGGTGTCCGTTGGGGGCGTCGTGCTGGAGCTGATTCAGGCGCCCGGGGCTATGTCCATGGGGGAGGGAACGATTCCTCATTTTGCCCTTCTGGTGGATGACCTGGATGCCGCCGCCGCGGCGGTACGGGCGGCGGGGGTGGATACGTTCCTGACGCCGGAGAAAAAGGTTCTGCCGGAGCTGTTTGGGGGATTGCAGAATTGGTTCTTCACCGGCCCGTCCGGAGAACAAATTGAGCTGCTGCAAATGTTGTAAAGGGAAAGGGCTTTCGCCAAAATGGCGAAAGCCCTTTCCAAATTCCCGGACTCAGCGGAACAGTTTCCGCCCCACCCAAATAAACAGGCAGGCGCCCGCGATGCTGACAATCAGGTTTGCGATCCATCCATAGGCGTAAAAGCCCAGCAGATTTGCCGCCGCGCCGCCCACGGCGGAACCGATGATGCCGACAATGATGTTGCGGAGCAAGCTGCCCTCGGCGTCCATCAGCTTCCCGGCGATCCACCCAACCAGCGCGCCCATTATCAGGGACCCTAATAATCCAAACAAATGCATAAACATACCCTCCTTTTGGCCCCATCCAGGGCCTGATTTCGTTGCCGTCGCGGCGGCCCGGTCCATTGCCGGACTGCCAGAGCGAGCGAAAGCTCTTTTTGCCCCCTTTTTCTCTCGAGAAAAAGGGACTAATCCTCAATATATTCCCGCACCCGATAAACCGCGCCAATCTCCTCCTCGCAAATCCTCCGGCAATTCTCAATCTCCTCCCGGGGGATTGTGTCCACCACCGTCATCATCACCGTGGGCACATACTCCCTCAGTTCCCTGGCAAAGGCCTTCATCGCCTCATAGGCCCCCCCCTGAGCCGGGTGGCAGAGAGCGTCATACTTTTCCGCTGTGTCTGTGTTCAGGGAAATCGACACCATGTCAAACCGCCCCGCAAAATCCGGGCAGATGTCCCGCCCGTGGATAAGGCTGCCGGTGCCGTTGGTGTCCATGCGGATGAAAGGCTTTTTCCCCTTGGCCTTCAGCTGGTCAATCACCCAGCAGATATCGTCTATCCGGTAGCTGGGTTCGCCGAAGCCGCAAAATACCAGCTGCTTGTATCGGGAAAGCTCCCGGCGTTCAATGTCCGCCAGAATTTCTTCCTTCTCCGGCTCCCGCTCCAGCCAAAGGTTGTGGGTGTAGATGCTGCCGCCGTGCCCGTTGTGCCGGAGGCAGAACTCGCAGTTGAAATTGCAGCGGTTCGTGACGTTGACGTACAGGTTCTCCCCGTACTCATAGGTGATAGTAAAACCTTTTTCCATAGAAATGCTCCTTCAGCTGTAAAGATGGAAGTTCCACAGGGTGAATATGCCGTCCTCATAGCAGACCTCAGCGGAGTAGTTGGCCACATAATACGTCGTATGCCAGCAGTCCGCCGCTCCCCGCAGCACGATTATGCTCTCCTCCGGCAGGAAGAGGAATTCCGCAATCCATCCGGCGGAGGGACTCTGTTCCCCCTCGGTTATCTGAGGGAAGTCGGGGACAAGCTCCACCAGCTCCCGTCCCAGGGACAGGAAGTAGCGTCCGCCAAGCTCATCCAGGCGCAAAAGGGCGGAAATCTGCTCCTGCCAGAGGCCCTCCGGCAGAGTGTAATCCGTCAGGGTCCCGTCGGGATTTTTCTCGACGACGTGCAGCTCGTAAATAGAAACTCCGGTGCCGCTGCCATAGTAGCAGGCGGCAATCAGCTCGTCCTCGCCGTCGCCGTCGGCGTCGAAGCAGGCCATCTCCGGCGGAAACATCCGCGGCGTGGCAAAGTTCCAGTCAAATTCCGCCAGTCTGTCCCCCCCCCAGCGGAGGAGGACAGACTCGTGAGCGTCCTTTGCATAGGGAAGGCCGTAAAAGGCGGTGCCGGCCTCCGGCACTTCCGCCAGAAGCGCCAGGACTCCGCCGGACCCCCAGCGGTTCATCTCATGATGGAAGTTCTGTCCGGGTCCCGGAAGGTCATACGCCTCCGCCGCTTCCCGCCCCTGCGTCACGATAGCCGGAGCGGAGAGGGAACCGGCCGGTCCGGTCTCCGGCAAAGAGACGCTTTTCTCCGCGGGGGGATTTTCCAGCGGGACCTCCGCCGGGCCGCATCCAGCCAGCGCCAGAGCAGGAAGAGGGCAAAAACGCCTTTTTTCATGCCGCTTCCTCCTTTTATTGCTCATAGCCGTAAAGGTGAAAGTCTTGCAGGGTAAACACGCCGTCCCGGTAGAGAATTTCGGCGGAGGTGTCTGCCACATAGCAAGGGCCGCCGCTGTCCTCATGGCTCAAACACAGCGCGCCCCGGAACCGGAGTCCGCCCCATTCCTCTTTGCTGAATCCGGCAATCAAGCCCGAGGAAGCCGTCTCCAGATCCAGGCTCTCGCCGTCAAACTCCACCAGCTCATGGCCCAGCATGGCGAAGGTCCTGCCGTTGACTTCGGCAGTATCGAACAGCTTGGGAAGTTCCTCTTGCCAGAGGCTTTCAGGAAAGGTATAGGCGGTCAGGGACCCATCCGGATCCTTTTCCAGGATATGCAGTTCCTCGACGGAGACGCCTGTCCCGCTGCCGGTGTAGCAAATGACCACCAGCTCATCCTCCCAGTCGCCGTCCACATCGAAGCAGTCCATTCTGGGCAGAATCGTTCGGGGCGTAAGAAAAACCCAGTCAAATTCCGCCAGACGGTTTCCCCAGCGAATGAGGGCGGGACTGTCCGCGTTGGCCTGATAAGGGGCGGCGTAAAAGGCCGCGCCGGCCTCCGGTGCTTCCGCCAGAAAGCCCACCACGCCGCCGCGAATCCAGCCCTCTGCGTTATACCAGGGGTCGGCCAGGGAGGGCGGCAGCTCGTAGTCCTCCGCCGGTTTCCGGCCCTGCGTCACAATAGCCGGGGCGGAGAGAGGCTCCAGCCGCCGGGCCTCCGGCAGAGAGACGGTTTGTACCGGCTCCTCCAGCAGGCTCTCCGCCGGAGCGGGACCTCCGCCGCAGCCGCTCAAAAGCGCCAGGGCCAGCAGGAAGGAGCCGATTTGCCTCACAGTACTCCTCCGATCTTCGAAAACAGCCGCAGTCCGTTCTCCCAGGTAATCCGGGTCATCTCTTCCGGGGAGACGCCCTTCCACTCCGCCAGCTTCGCGAGGATATAGGGCAGGTTCCGGCTGTCGTTCCGCTTTCCCCGGAGGGGGACAGGGGAGAGGTAGGGGGAGTCCGTCTCCACCACGATGCGGTCTAAGGGGGTCACGGCGGCCACCTCAGGGGCCTTCTGGGCATTTTTATAGGTGATCGGCCCGTCAAAGCCCAGATACCACCCCCGCTTGAGCAGCTCCTCCGCCATTTCCGGGCTGCCGGAGAAGCAGTGGAACACCCCACGGGCCTCCGGGTAATCCAGCGCGATTGCCAGAGAATCCCCGTGGGCCTCCCGGTCGTGGACGATCACCGGGAGATCCAATTCCAAGGCCAGCTCGATCTGCCGCCGGAAGACCTCCTGCTGAAACTCCCGGGGAGGGTTGTCCTTCCAATAGTAGTCCAGGCCAACCTCGCCCACGGCCACAACCTTTTCGTGCCCGCACAGCTGCCGGAGGGCAGCGTACTCCGCCGGGCCGGTTCCGGCGCAGTCCGAAGGGTGGATTCCAGCGGCGGCGTAGACGAAGGGATACCGCTCTGCCAGGGCCAAGGCGGCTCTGGAGCTTTCCAGATCGCAGCCAGGGTCCACCACCAGCCCCACCCCGGCGGCGGGGAGGGCGGCGAGGATTTCATCCCGATCGGCCTGAAAGCCGCCGGAATCGTAGTGGGCGTGGGTATCAAAAACAGGCATGGCGGAATCTCCTTTGCAAAGTGGGGATCAGGCGGGCTGCCGGAGGGCGGGAAGGCCCCGGCAAGCCGGGAAAAAAGCGAGAAAGCCTGCGCCCCGGCGGGGCAAAACAAAAGGGCATCCGAACGGATGCCCTTTTGGCCTGACGGCCTCCGGGCATTCACACGGAAGCGTCAACACCCCACCGGGGGATATGTGGATTAACCGATCCGATTGAGCTTCAGGGTCATGGCGCTCTTCTTGTGAGCGGCCGCGTTCTTGTGGAGAACGCCCTTCGCCACAGCCTGATCGACCTTCTTCACCGCAACCTTGTAAGCGCCATCGGCATCGGTGCGATTGCCCTCCGCCGCGGCGGCCTCGAACTTCTTGATCGCGGTTCTGAGATCGGACTTCGTGGCCTT
>JAAVYM010000061.1 GCA_022791135.1 Oscillibacter sp. | reverse complement strand
CGGCGCAGAACCGCTTTGATCCGGGCCAGCAGAACAGGGACGCTATATGGCTTGGTGATGTAGTCATCTCCGCCCAGGCTCAGCGCCCGCACCTCGTCCTCACTGGCATCCCGGCTGGTGACAAAAATCACAGGTGCTGAAACGTCTTTCCGCAACGCGGCACACAAGGAAAAGCCGTCCCGCCCTGGCAGTCCAATATCCAAGAGAATCAAATCCGGGCGCTCCAAGACCACCTGCCCCAGTATATCTCTAAAATTTGTAACCACCAGAGGCGTATATCCTTCGTTTTCCAGAAGCAGAGCTAATTCCTCCTGGATAGCGGTATCGTCCTCTATAACCATTATTTTTTGCATATTACCATTACCGCCCTGTCGTTTTCCCTATACTAGCACGAACGGAACGCACTTGTCCAGAAGTATCTGCCCTCATGAAAATCCAAAAATCTTACATCCCCCCTTGACAACATCTTTAGAAGCAAAAGCGCCCTGCTGCACCTGCTGCTGGAGGATGTAAAGGAAACGAAAGAGGACATAGACATTGACTTTCACTCCGCCGTGTTCAATGAAACGGAGGACACCCTGACGTTTGAATACCAAAATGACGAACCGGCCGCGCAATGCTATCTGCTGTATACCATCGCTCCTGCGCCGGTTTGCTGTGTGGTCAAAGGAGGAACCATATGACGCTCAGAGACAAAATGCTGGCCGTCTGCGCCGATGTGAACGCCCAGGTGGCGGAGCGGGAAGAACTGGTGGAACTCATCGCCATCGCCCTGCTGACCCGGAAGAATCTCTTCCTCCTGGGCGCGCCGGGCCAGGCCAAAAGCTACGCCATCAACGCCTTCCGCAGCCGGATCGACGGCGCGCGGCAGTTCGAGCGTTTGCTGTCCAAGCAGACGGATGAAGAACAGCTCTTCGGCCGCGTTGACCTCTCCAGCCTGATCCCCGGCAGTGTGCCTCGGAATGTGCTGGAGCAGGACCCGCAGTACCAGCGGATGCGGGACCGCTTGAGGACCCAGCCCTCCAGCGGTCAGGGCGTCGGGGATTTGCCGGAACAGATGGAGCGTCACCGAAAGGCCCTGGCGGAGTTACACGGCGGCGAGCCGCAAGTGAATACCGCCGGGAAGATCCCGGAGGTGGACATCGTGTTCCTGGACGAATGCTTTAAGGCCAACGACGGGGTACTCAACTCCCCGCTGACGGCCCTGAACGAGCGAAAGTACACCAATGAGGGCCGTACATATCCCATCCCCACTATCTCCTTCTTTGCGGCGTCCAACGAGATTCCCAACTTCGCGGACCCCCAGGAGAAGATTCTGGAGGCGCTGTATGACCGCCTGGAGCTGAAGGTAGTGACGGAGAATATCTCGGACCGGGCCAAACGGCTGGCCGTCCTGCGGGACAAGCAGGCCGGGCGTTCCGGGCAGATCAGCGCCTCCTTCACCCTGGACGAACTGAAGCAGATGCAGGAACAGGTCTCGGCCATTCCGGTGCCGGATTCCGTCAATGAACTGGCGGACGACATTCTCTGCGAACTGCGCAAGGGCGGCGTTCCGGTGTCCGACCGGAAATATCTGAACTACTACCCCATCGCCCAGGCAAAGGCGTGGCTCTCCGGTCATGTGTCCGTGGAGCCCATCGACCTGCTGGCGATGAAAAACTACCTCTGGCAGAAGCCGGGAGACCGTCCCACGGTGGAGGCCACGCTGAACCGCATGTGCGTCAATCCCATGCAGGACAAGGTGAACGGCATCCGCGCCATGGCGCTGGAGGCCCAGGGCGATTTTGACGCCGCCCGGCAGGACGCCTCCAAGCCCAGCATCGCCACCAGAGCTTTGCAGAAGCTCCGGGGTGAACTGGTGCGGCTGTACGGTATGCAGCAGGACCTGGCAAACGCCGTCCATTCCGACAGCGAACGGACCTTGACGGACGGGCTGCTGGCGGACCTGGAGCAAATCAACCGGCAGGCCAGTGAGGCCATTAGCTTCACCTATGTTCCACTGGAGCAGTTGGCGGCGATGCAATAAAAACAGGAGGAACGTTTATGCTGAACAAAATCGTGATTATGGGCCGCCTGACCCACGACCCGGAACTGCGGCGGACCCAGGGCGGCACCGCCGTCACAACCTTTTCCATCGCCTGTGACCGGGATTTCAAGGCCCAGGATGGCGAGAGGGAAACGGACTTCGTGGATATCGTGGCCTGGCGGAGCACGGCGGAGTTTGTGAGCAAGTATTTCGCCAAGGGCCGCATGGCCGTGGTGGAGGGCCGCCTCCAGATTCGGGATTGGACCGACCGGGAGGGCGGCAAGCGCCGCAGCGCCGAAGTCGTGGCGAATAACGTCTACTTTGGCGATTCCAGGCCCAAGGAGGACCAGGGAACCCAGGGCGTGCCGGCGCCTTATGGCGGCGGTGCCGGGGATTTGCCGGAGGGGTTTAACCCCTTTGCGGAAATCGGCGAGGAGGACGGCGAGCTGCCGTTCTGAAAAACAATGCGGCGGAGGGCGGTTCCTCCCGCCGCGCAATTTCAGTTATGAAGGAGAATGATTTTATGAGTGACCGACTTTGCGGCTGCTGCCAGCACCTGATGGTACGCAGCGAAAAACTGGATAACTTTTATAACGAGCATTTCATCCCCCATGGATGGAGGCTGTCGTACACAAAGCTGTCCGAGGGTGTGAGCTTGTATCTGACCGGCTATTGCCGGGGCTGCTATGGTGATTTGGAAGAACGGGTCTTTCTCGCAAACGGCCTTTCCGGCGATAAGCTATTGAAAGCCATCTACGACACCATGTGGACGGTCCATCTCTATGCTGAGAAAATCGACAACGGTCAATATTATGGCCGGTGCGAGGCCCGCAGCGGGTTTTACCGCAGCCGGGACCGCCGTGGAGCCTTCCGGCGGGACCGGGAGTTCCTGCGCCTGTTCCACGACTATGACCGGAACCAGGCGCGGCTCTGGCTGGAGAAGATTCATCCCGACCGGACACATACGCAGGTATTCCGGGACACCGGAGGCAGTCTTTTCTGTGCGGCGCTGAAGCTGGCGGAGGAAAACGGCGACTTTGAGAAAGCCCGGCCCATTCTGGACTATGTGCTTCCCAGTGAGCATGAGGGATACTCCTCAGAGAGCGTTGAGCTGACCGCGTATGAATTTGACTTTGTGCCTATTGTCAATTTTGGAAGCGAGGGCATCTACCTGGACTGCTGCCTCAAGGGAAAGTTTGATGAATCCGGGCGGAACACCCTGCATGTGGGTACGCTGAAAACCCTGGAGCGCAGCCTGGAGGTGGCCAAGATCATGGCGGAGCTGGGCGGGACCCTGTTCTACCATTCCGCTCAGTATGTGAACCGGAACATTCACCGCTGCACGCCCCAGGCCGAATTGGAGCGGGAGTACCAGCGGATGCTGGAGAAGGGAGAAGCGCATGAAGGATAATATTCTGGGCCGCCTGAAAACGAAATGCCACTTCCCCGAGGTGTTTGAGGATCTGGAGCGCGGCGAGGACGGGTTTAGCGATGTGCCACGCCGGAAGATCGGGCACCTCCGGGCCGACTATGACGGCCGCCGCTGGTGGAACACCGCCTGGCCTTGCCATCCGGCCCTGGCCACAGCGGAAATCAAGGCGGAGATCGACCAGGTGTATGAGGCCCTGACCGCCGCAGACGCGCTGAAAGACCTTATCACGCTGACCCAGTTCTGCGAAGTCCACCCGGAAGCCTGCGTGGACTGGCAGTTCCGGCAGGAGTATAACTTCTTCCTGGAGGGGGAAACCTGCGACTTTTGGATCAGGCTCATCACCCGAAAGCGGGATTATAACATGTACCTGAACGCGTTTACGAAAAGCTGAGAACTTCAAAAAATGGAGGAACGTTTTATGTCCAATTTTGATAAGCACGCATATACCGGCAAATGCGATGTTTGCGGGAAAGAAACCCAGGTTGCCGATTGTGCCTCGACCATGGGGCCGGTGTCCCTTGCCTACTGCAAGGACTGCCTTGAAAACGAGGCGGAACCCTACAGCTTCATGACCTCCTATATCGCCCGCGCCGGAGAGTGGCCGGACGATATCAGGCCGGAGGTACAGGAGTGGGTACGCAGGCTGCTGGCCTTCCATGGCAAAACAGAAGCGGAGTTCTCCGAAGATGTTTCCTCTATGCAAAAAGAGGACTGGGAACAGGCATGATCGATAAATACCCGAAAGTCTGCAATTGCCGTATTTATTTTATATCTGATATTGAGAGGACCGCTTATGGATAACCAGCATTATTTTCCACCGCCATATGGTAGAGTAGAATGCGGAGAATGTGATATGGCCTCCGCCTGCCACAGCCGCGGCAAGTACCAGCGTGACCGCCGTGACTTTACTTATACCTCGGGCCGCTGTCCCCGGCTGCCTGACAGAAGGGGCTTTGTCGACAAAAGCCAGAAGAAGCTATACGCGGAGACCTTTCCCCTGGTCCATGCGGAGCGAGGCGATGAATCGCTGACGCTCTCTTTGTCCATCCCAGGGAAAAAGCGGCTCAAGAAAGTGTATCCGCGGAAAGACGGATACTGGTATTTCCGTGAAAGGGCGGAGGGCCGCTCTTATATCAGGCGGCGTATCAGTTTCAACTGTTTTCAGACGGAGAAGGATGTTTTGGACTACATGAGCCTTTATGATGCGGATTACTGCCTGTTTAGGGCCGTAATTTGGGACGACTTCTTTTGATGGTTTTCATCTGCTGAATCCCATCCAAACTTACGAATCGAGGCGGTACAAAACTGTGCCGCTTCGATTCCCTTTTATTCTGGAGGTGTTATGTACGAACAAATGACCCTGTTCCGGCCGTCGGAGCCGCCTGCCCGCGCCGTCTATGGCAGCGGGATCGGGCGGGAACCGGCGCTGCCTGGACGAAAGGACTTCGCCTATATGAAGGCCATCTATCTGGACCATCTTTTGCCGTTGGAGGACTACGATAAGATCATCGTCCTATTCTCCGGCGGCAAGGACAGCCTCGCCTGCGTTCTGGACCTGCTGGAGCGGGGCGTACCCCTGGAGAAGATGGAGCTTTGGCATCACGACATCTACGGCGGGCACCCCACCGGGAAAATGGACTGGCCCGTGACGCAGAACTACGTCCGGGCCGTGGCGGAATACCTGGGCATCACCCTGCGGTTGTCCTGGCGGGTTAATGGTTTCTGGGGTGAGGTCTACCGTATCGGCGCAAGTTGGCCTATCCAGTATGTGGACCCGCTCAGCGGCGAAACGCTGGAGTGTCCGCTGTCCGAAAAGCAGGTCCGCTCCGCCCAGCTTCGGGAAAAGATACTGGACGATTTGGAGCGGGAGGAATTGGAGAGCATGGGCCTCCGCATGAAATTTCCCGCCAAGAGCGGCAATCTGGCTACCCGCTGGTGCAGTTCTATCCTCAAAATCATGGTTGCGGATACCGTTATCCGCAATCTGGACTTGGAGGAATTGAAGTCAATGGGTAGCAGCCAGAGATTCCCCTTCAAGGGTCCCATCGCCAATGGCCGCTGCTGCTCCCCAAACCTCAAGCGGGAGGTGGGCGACACCCTCATCCGAAACTTGGACTTGCTGAAGCAGGACGGCCAGCGCCTGAAGCCCCCGGCGAAATCCGGGTGTCATCAGGGCCGCTGGTGTTCCGGCTCCCTCAAAGCCCAGGTAGAGAGCAAGCTGTACGCCGACATTAACGCTTTGGCGCAAAATGTCAAAATCCTGGTAGTTTCCGGTGAACGCCGCCAGGAGAGTGCCGGACGGTCCAAGTACAACGAGATGGAGGTCCACCGGACCAACGCCACGGCGAAAGCCCACCGTCTGGTCCACCAGTGGCGGAGCGTCATCGACTGGGATGAAGCCCGCGTTTGGGACATCATCCGGCGATGGCACATTGCACCGCATCCCTGCTATGCCGCCGGGTGGAATCGCTGCTCCTGCATGATGTGCATTTTCAGCCTCCCCGCCCATTGGGCCGGAATCCGGGAGCTGTTCCCGGAGCGGTTCGCGGAGGTGGAGGAGGACGAACGCGTCCTGGGATTTACTTTGGACAACAAGAAACCGCTGGCGGAGTATGTCGGCAGCGCGAAAAGCTGTGTTTGTCATGACGATCCGCTGGCGCTGCGGCAGCTGACCAGCGGCGAGTTCTCCGTGGCGGATGTAGAACGGCAGGAATGGAAGTTGCCCGCCGGAGCCTTTCACGGCGCCGCCGGCGGGCCTTGCTGAACGAATTGGAGGAAATTTAGATGGAAAAATATTTTACTTATCTGGATTGTCTGCGCCACAGCGGCGTGACGAATATGTACGGCGCGAGGCCGTACTTGCAGAGAAAGTTCCCAGAGCTGGCCAACGACCCTGGTCGGGTCCGTGAGATTCTCCGGGCCTGGATGAACAGCTACCGGACAGAAGGAGGCGGCAAATGAGAAATCCCTACCGCACCATTGACGATATGCTGAACTCCCCCTGGGCGGCTGTAGCCCCTCCGGTGGAGACTACGGACCGGGTGCTGCGCTCCACGAAGCTGGAGGACAGCATTTATAAGGACCTCCGTTCTGGGGACGGCGGCCTGGACCAGATCGAGCAGGACGCGGAAAAGAAGCTGCGTTCCTTCCCCGCCCTCTCCCGGGATATTTTCCAGACCTTCTACTCCCTGATGCCCCGGAAGAACGAAGCGGAGGCCCTTTCCACGGCGGCCCGGAAATTCAACGCGCCGATCCTGGACCATGTGACCCGGAGCTAAGATTTTCCCACGCTGAAAAGCGTCTGCGAGGGCCGGGAACTGCCCGCCTATGAGGCGGCGGCGGAGTTCATCTCCAAGACCGCTGGGGAACTGGACGGCCTCCTCTCCGATATTGGCGGGGACAAGGGCAGCCTGAACACCCTGGAAAAGCTGGAGGCGGCAGAGCGGCAGTCCCGGCAAAAACTCTCGGACCTGCTGGATATGCTCCGGCGGGTCCCGGACCCTGGCAAAGAGTTGGAACAGTCCGCCGTCAAAGCGGCGAATCAGGCGGAGAGCAAATGCCGCCAGGTGGAGGCGGTAAGCAAGCTGGTGGATACCACCACCGCCGGGAATCAGGATACGATCTCTGCTCTGGTGGCCCAGGCGGTACAGTCCGCGGCGGAGAAGGCGGAGGAGGTCCAGGCCATCATTGGCACCTGGAGCGACGAACCCGGCAATCTGGAGCGGAACGAGGCCAACGAGGAACTTCTGGCACAGGTCCGAAAGAGCGATGTTCTGAAAAATGTCGCCAAGTACCTGGGCCGGTTCCGTGAGATCTTCGCCCAGGGCAAACGCCTACGGGCGGGGGGAGAAATACTCCCTGGAGCTTGGAAACGACCTCTCCAAGGCCCTCACCTCGGAGCTTGCCATGCTGGCCTCGCCTCAGACCATGCCGCTGTTCCTGCAAAAGTATCAGCGCAAGCAGATCAAGCAGTACCAGCGCCGGGAGCCCATTTACAAGGGCATGGGGGATATCATCTGCTGTCTGGATGAATCTGATTCCACAGTGGGAGACCCTGCTGCCTGGGGCAAGGCCGTGGCGCTGACGCTGCTGGAGATCGCCGCCGACGGAGGGCGGAACTTTGCCCTGGTCCATTTCTCTAACCGCGGCCGGTGCCAAACAGACCTGTTCCGGCCCGGCGCGTACACCATGGATGATAAAATGAGGGCAGCCGAAACATTCCTCGGCGGCGGCACGAATTTTGAAACGCCCATGTGGGAATCCCTGCGGCTGATGCGGGAGGACGGCTTTGAAAACGCCGACATCGTGTTTATCTCCGATGGAGAGTGTGCGATGCCGGAACATTTCATCGAAGAACTGCGGCAGGAACAGGCGGAGCGCCGCTTCACGATCACCGGCGTCCTGCTGGACAGCGGCAGTCCCGGTATGGATTTCAGTCTGAAGGAGTTCTGCCAGAATATCTACCGCACCAGTCAGCTGGCGGGGGAGGATATTGTACGGGAGGTTGTCGGCAAACGGGTTTGACCATGCGGTTAGCCGCACGCAAAGAACCATAAAACAAACAGAGGGTCCACTTCCTAGTGGACCCTCCGTTTGTTTTTGGAAGATTGGATGAAAAGAAGTTTTGTCTCTTGCAAGTATTTAAGATACAGAAGAGTTGTTAAGCAAGACAGCATCATTTGTTACAAAAGGCTTAAATCTGACGGAACCGCATGTCCCAAAACAGGTTTTGCGCCTCTAGCATTTCTTCTTAGTTGACAAAACTTCACCTATACAGGATTTCTCCGTAATGGTAAAATGAGACCGTATTCTAGGGCGGAGCAAATTAGGGCGGACTATGTTAGGGAGGAACGGCGAAAGAAGGGGCGTAGTGCGCCCTTTTTGCCGCACCGCTGCGGCCTGGAAGAAATTAAAGAAGGACAAGAAACCGTAATTGCCTGTACAGGCGGTTGCGGTCTTTTTTGTCCAAAAGTCGGAAGGAGAAACATCTATGAGCGATCAGAACAGCAGTTTTCCGTTTACGGCCTTTGGCCAGGAGGAAGGACTGGACTATGCCGCCATCTTCGGTGGCGGAGACTCCGCCGGTGATGTGAACCCCTTTGAGGCCCTGGCGGCACAGCAGGCGGAACCCGCCGCGTCGCCCCCCCCCCAGCCTCAGGCTGCGGAGAACGCCGGCCAGCCGGTTCAGACGGTCCCCGCACCCCAGGCGGCCCCGGCACCCTCTCCCGTTCAGGCTGCGGCGCCCGCCGCGCCTCCGGCGGAGGCGGTCAATCCCATTGAGGCGGCCTTCACCCAGAAGACGGCGGAGAACACCCAGAAGGGCCTTCTGGAAAAGCCCCCGGTGTTCTGCCACAAGAACGTGAAGGAGCCCATCGACGACCCCGGCCAGACCTTTGAGGAGCTTCGGATTCGGAAATCCGAGGACTTTACGGACCTGGAGGAGGGCAAGTACGTGTCCTGGAGCGTGGACTACTGCGGCATCCGCAGGGACATCAAGGCCCCCCAAGGGGACCACGATCATCTCCGTGAAGGAGACCATCGAGCGGTCCCGGGAGTTCCTGGACGCCTTGAAGAAGTCCAAGGACAAGAACCCGGTCTGCCTGGTGAAGCCCAAGGTGGTCATGAAAACCAAGGGCACCGCCGCCAGCTACAAGGGGAACTTTCAGACGGTGGAGGAGGCCCGGGCGTCGGACAAGGTGATCTGCGTCATCCCCGCCAGCGACGGCAGATTCTACGAGCTGCGAAAAACGGACGCGGGGGAGTTCATCGCCCCCGCGAGCAAGGTTGTGGATTTTCAGCAGGTGCGGGCCGGGTTTACCCCGGCCCTGCCGCTGATCCCCCTGGACCTGATCGGCTCCATCACTTCGTTTTTCCGCTCCTTCATGGAGAAGGACGCGGAATACGAGGCCCTGGCGCTGATCTACTGGTCCGCGGAGGCCAGGTGCTTTTTCGCCTATGTCCCCAAGCAGACCGTGCGGAAGGAACACATCGAGGCGGACCTGCGGGACTGCCCCTATGACGACGACGCCCGGTATATCCGCTACGCCGACATCCACAGCCACAACAGCATGGAGGCGTTTTTCTCCGCCGAGGACGACCGGGACGAATGGGGTACCGGGCTGTATCTGGTGATGGGAGAGCTAGACCGCTTCTTCCCGGATATCAAGGCCCGGATCTCCTGCGGCGGCTCCTTCGTGGAGATCGACCCCGGTGAGGTCATTGAGGGCCTGAAACGCGACTACCCCCAGGAATGGGCGAAAAACGTGACCCGAGAGGAGAAAAAGCCCTTCCGCGATTTTTCCGTAAGGCCCGGCGGCTTTCTGCCCTCCGCCCTGGAGGAACGGTTATGAAGTACCCGATGGATGTGCCCGTGAAGACCGTCCAGCTGGGCGCCGGAGGCACCGGGGGCCACATTGCGCCTCATCTGTACCGTCTGCTCTACACCCTGGCCCGTCCCGCCCGCTATATCATCTGCGACGGCGATAAAGTGGAGGAGAAGAATCTGCTGCGGCAGAACTTTTCCCCGGCGGACCGGGGGGAGAACAAGGCCCGGGTGTTGGCGGAGCGCTATTCCACGGTGTTCGGCCTGGAGGCGGAGTATATTCCGGCCTTCGTCGAAAAGCTGGAGACCCTGATGGAGCTGATCCGACCCAACGAATGGGAACTGGATGAAAACATTTATCAGAGGGTAAAAGAAATGGTGATCCTGCTGGGGGCTGTGGACAACAACAAGTCCCGGCAGCTCTGCCATCAGGCGTTTTACCAGTCCAGGGACCTGGTGTACATCGACAGCGGCAATGGGGAGTTTTCCGGTCAAGTGGTCTGCGGCGTGCGGCGGAACGGGCATACCTTTTTCAAGCCCATCGGTGGCGTGCAGCCGGAGATGCTGAGGGATACGGACAAGTTCCCCTCGGAGCTTTCCTGCGCCGAGGCATCCATTTCCGATCCCCAGAGCATGGCGGCCAACATCACGGCGGCCACGGCAGTTGTGAACATGGTGTACAACATCTTGGCCCACGGTGAGAGCCTGGTCCGGCAGACGGATTTCTCCACCCGGACAGTGAAGATGCAAACAATTTTGGAAAAGCAGAGAAGGAGAGCGGCATGAGAGCCACTGTAGACGCGAAAGCCTTATCGGCGGCAATGACTCAGGTGGAAAAGCTAATCCCAAAGTCCGGCTTTCTGGTATTGGAGGGGATGCTGGTCAGCTTTTCCCATGGCGTGTGTTCCCTGACCGGCTCAGATCTCACCACCTGGCTGACGGTGAAGCAGCCCGCCGGGGGAGATGATTTTTCCTTCGTGTTCCCGCACCCCAAAACGGTGCTGAACGTCTGCCGGTACTATGACGGCGAGCTGACTGTCGTCCTATGCGGCGCCAGGTCAGACGCCATGGAGACCTACCTCTCCAAAACTTGCGGCACGGAGCCGAATTTTACGAAAGTCGATCTTTTCTGCGGCCAGTGGGCCGGAGAGTTCGACATCATACCGGCGAAGGACTATCCCGAACCGCTTGAGCAGGAAACGGAGGTTTCCTTTCAGGCGAACGCCGGCGCTCTGCTGAAGCGGATTGAGCGGGTAAAGTACGCCGTGCGGGAGCCGGTGGACTCCTCATACCGGACGGAGCAAACCTGCGTGCAGTTCAGCGGGAACGATGTGTTCACCGTGGACGGCTGCCGGGCCGCGTGCGATACGGACCCCTCGCCGCGGTTTCCCAGGCCCTTCCTCACCTGGGGCAAGGGCTTGTCTTACTTGAAGCTGATGGGGGACCGGGAGGCGTCGGTCTATCTGGACACAGGCCATATCTGGTTTTGCACGGAAGATGTATCTCTCTGCTGCCGCCGGGAGGGCATGGAGACCTTTCCTCTGCGGAACGCCGTACCCAAGAGATTTTCAGAGGAGTTTACCGTCTCTCCCGGAGAGTTTTTGCGGGAGCTGGATTACCTCCAGGGCTTCCAGCCCAAGAAAAACCGCCTCACGGCCGTTTTCTGCGGCGGGCGGCTGTTCCTGGACAAAGCGGAGTCCAAATGCTCCACATCCGTGGAGATCGAGGGCGAAAGCGAGCTTGCGGTGGGCTTTGACCAGCGCTATATGAAGGACGCCTTGACCCAGTTCAAAGGGGAACCTCGTGTGAGGGTGAAGCTCACCAGCGGGGGTGGCCCCATTATCATCGAGGCGGAGGGGCGGAACGATTTCGCCATGGTGCTGCCGGTCCGGCCGCGCATAGACATGGCGGCTTGAAAAATGGAGGGGATATGGAGTATCAGGATTTTGAAAAATTCTACCGCACGGACCCTGTTACCTTCCATCTCGGCATGGAATTGTTGGAAGGCCGTGGGCGAGACGCGCTTTCCGCCAGCACGGACCAGGCGCTTTGCTCTGCCGTCACCAAAAAGCTGTCCGAACTCCTGACGGCGGATAAGATTCTGGCGGTGATAAAAGCCGCCAGGGATTTCGCCGGGCTGAGCGCGGTGGAGCGGCTATCTTATGCCGCCCGCTGCGGTATCAGGCTGGAGGACGACCCCGTGGACGAACCGGAGGTCTGTCCTCTCTGCGGCGGATCCCTGCGCTACGGGGAGTATGAGATGATGGATGAAAGCCGCATCCAGAACTGGACCTGCGAGAAATGCGGCGCGACCGGAAAAGAGGCGTACCGGATGGAGTTCGACTGCCATTACCATGTGCGTAACGGCAAGGGCGATCTGGTGGACCGGCAAAAATAAATATGTAAAGGAGAACGTCATGAAAACAATGTACATTCCCAGGGGACAGGCTTTGAACTACGACTCGCTGGAGACGGAGCATCTGGTGGTGAACGGCATCCTGAACGTGGCTCACAGCCTCAAAGCCCGGACCATCAGCGGCGACGGCCTGATCCTCGCCGGGACCGTTTCGGCAGATGATATCTGCGTCCGGGAAATCGAGGCCGCCTCGGTGTACTGCCTGCGGCTGGCTGCCAGGCGGGTCCAGGCGGCGGAGGTATTTGCCTCGGAGAGCGCCGCCGTGTCCTGCTATCTCTGCGCCGACTACGTGTCGGCGGACCGGCTGACGGTGGCCCTGCACGAGATTGGGAAGATCGACGCCCGGAAGGTCGCCGTCCTGACGCCGAAGAAGCGGAGCCTGTTCCGGCTGCTGCTGACCGCAGCTCTGCGGTCGCTCTGGGCATCCCTGACCCAGCCTCGGGAGAGGGAGGTCCTGGACGCGGAGTACCGGCAGGTACAGGAGGAGCCTCCTGTCGAGAAGCCGGAAGCGCCCAGGGACGAAGAACTGGAGCGCTTCACCGCCATCTTCAAGCTGCTGCGAAGCTCCGGCTACACGCTGAAGATCGTCCCCGGCACGCCGGAGGAGAACGCCCCCACGTTTGAGGCTGTCTTCGGACAGGCTGACCGCCCCGCCGCGTGAGTGCCATGCGGGAGCGGGTGATTCTGGAGCGGACCGTCACGACAGTAGACGGGCGGACGGTCCTCTGGGAGCGGAAAATCTGCAGTACGCTGGATGCGGATGGGACATTCCATCTGCGGGCCTGCTGTGGAAAACGCTTTGTCATCCGACAAGAATCGGATGAACAGACGAAAAACAGAAGCAAGGCGGCTTGACCGTCTTTGAAGGCAAGGGACCGGGCGGCCCCTTGCCCATTTTTATAAGGAGGAATTGCAATGTCTGTGAAATCTCAGGAAACCAATATGCGCCGTCTGGCGGACCTGCTCAGCCGGGACCTCGGATATATCTGGGGTGAGAATGAGCGCGGCCCCAACGGGGCGAAGAAAACATTTCTGAATCTGGGCAAGGTGTTCCTGCGGGCGCTGTCCAAGGACCTGGGCCTCCGGGACGCCAAGGTCACGTCCAATCCCGGCGGCATTGCCGCCTCCGGCGACTGCTCCCTGATCGGCATGTGGGAGGACGGCGGAATTTATATCCAGCTTTCCCAGCCGTGCTGTGGCAGGGAGCGTGTGTTTCTGTACCGCACGGTTCGGCACCCCCGGGACTACACTGGCGGGCACAACAATTTCCTGACTGTGAAGGATATGCGGAAGCTGTCCTACTCCGAGCTGCTGGAGAAGTTCGGCGCTCTGCGAAAGGAGGGAGGTTCCCATGGGCGGCATGACTGGGCAGCCTGACGGGCCGCAGTATTACGCAGTGGAACAGCTTCGGGAGGCGCAGAAGCGCCTCCTGGACCTGTGCCAATCGCTGGTGCTCTGGCGGGCCAGGGTGGAGAAGTACCGGAACACGGACCTCGCCGCCGCCAAGGACGCCTTTGATGTTCTTCTCAGCGTCCGCCATGGCTTGGCGGAGGCCCTGGGAGAAAGCCGCTTGCTTCTGATGGAGGCGGAGGAGTACCAGACCGCCATCACGGCCGGAAAGCTCCGGGACGGCCTGCTGGGCTTCAACCTCATGAGCGGCAATTACGGGCCTGTCTACAACACGCTCCACGCCTTTGCCCAGAGCCTTCCCGTGGAGGGGACCACCAACGCCGCCATTGTCGGACGGCTCATGAACAACATCAAGCTGGGTTACTATCCCACAGACCCGGACAACATCGGCCTGATACTCCGGGGAATCCAGTTCCCGGAGGGCATCACGACGAATCTCCTGGACCCCTGCTGCGGCTGCGGCAAGGCCCTGCGGCAGATTGCCCAGGGCAACAACTGCTACGCCTATGGGGTGGAGCTGGACGAAAGCCGGGCCGAGGAGGCGCAGACCTGTCTGCACAGGGTAGGGTTTGGCAGCTTCTTTTACAGCCGGATTAGCCGGGAGGCGTTCCACTTGATGTTCTTGAACCCGCCGTACCTGTCCGTTCTCAACGAGGGCGGCGGGAAGTCCCGGCATGAAAAGCGGTTCCTGATCGAGTCCTTCCCGGCCCTGGCCTACGGCGGGCTGCTGATCTATGTCATCCCCTACTACCGCCTGACGCCGGATATTTGCCGGGTGCTGGCGGACAACTTCGACGATCTCTCCGTCTGGCGTTTTACCGACGCGGAGTTCAAGAAGTTCAAGCAGGTGGCGGTGTTCGGTATCCGAAAGCGCCGGGATTGGGAGTCTCAGGACACCCTCTGGCTGGAGCGGTACGCGGAGAATCCCGCCTCCATCCCCAGTCTGACGGACCTGCCGGAGGGCCGCTACGCCCTGCCGGGAGAGTCCCTGGAGGTCCCGATGTTCCAAGGTGCGAAGTTCAACCGGAAGGAGCTGGAGCAGCAGCTTCGGCGCTCCGCCAGCTTTACGGAGATGATGCCCCAGCGCAGTGAACTGGACGACGGCAATAAGCGGCCCCTTCTGCCGCTGTCCATCAGCCAGATCGGGCTGGTGGGCGGCTCCGGCATGATCAACGGGCTGATCGAGTGCGACTCGCCCCATATCATCAAAGGCCGAATCGTCAAGGTAATCCACAAGGAAAGTGAGGAACGGTTCAGCTCCCAGGGGAAGCATATGGGCGAGGAAATCCGCGAGACGATTGCCAATAAGATGATCTTCAACATCCTGACGCCCAAGGGCTTCAAGGCGCTGACGTAAGGAGGAAAGCCAATGCCCACAGTTAAAAATCCGCTGGCGGTGCGAAAACCGCCGGGGAAAAAGAAACAGGTTCCCGTAAAGCCGGTTTCCCTTGGCCGGACGGTGGCGACCCCGCCGTACTCGACGCCATTCCATTTTTGGATATCATGATCGCCATGGAACGCCATAAACGGCACGATTGGGGAGACGTCTGCGAGACGGACTGGAAAGAGAATGACCGGGCGCTGAAAACTGGTGAACGCCTGCTGTCCGCTTACAAAAGCGGCGGCGGCACGAAATTCTGGATCATCACCGAATGGGACAGGTCTGTCACTACGGTCCTGCTCCCGTCGGATTACTGAGAAAGGAGTTTTTATGAGAGCGAGCCATCTGGCGGTAGTTTTTCCAGCGAAAGGACTGCCGAGAAACACGGTCCAAGCCTGCGAGGCGCTCTGGACGCGAACCAGCCGTATGCTGCTTCCGGGCCTGGGAAAGTTTTACGACCGGTTCCACCCGGCGGCACAGCCCTGGGGAGTGGATATCCCGGCCCCGTTCAGCGTGGTGCTGGGCTGGGACGACCCCGCCCTGTTTCTCCACCTGTATCTGCGGGCCAGAGAGTACCATAAAGAGTCTCTCAACTTCCATGTGGACCGTGCGCTGGACGAAATGGACTTTAAGCTGCTCAAAACGGGAGGCGGCATTCTGATCTGTCCTGTGACGCTGGACGGAACGAACAAGCGCCTGGAAGCACATATCTTCTGGCACGCGGCAATGGCCCAGGGCGTGATCCTGCCGGACTGCGGCGTCTACTACGCGGAGCGGAAACGCTCCACAATGGATTCGGACTTTGAAAAGAGCGTCGAAAGCGCCCCGGCGGACTATGCCCTGAGCATGGTCACAATGGAGCGGATGGAGGACAGCCATGGAGTTTGACAAGCGGCGCTTTATTCAGACGCTCCAGGATGTACCCGCGGAACAGCCCCTGCTGGAAACGCCGGAACACAGCGAGTATCTGCAAACGCACGTATTCGACAAGCTGTCGGCCGGAGAGACCTTCAACCTGACGGAGCTGGACTGGAACGCCTTTGACCTGCGGCACGTAACGCCGGTGAATTATGACCGACAGTATGAACGGGTGCATCAGGGGTGGCTTCAGGGAATCAACGCCTTCCTCCGCAAGACGCCCGCCGCCAGCCTGAACGAAAAGGGCCTTTTTTAGGAGGGCCTATGTACAACTACGAATACGAGGTGGATGTCCTCTTGTTCCTGCGGCTGGCAAAATACCTGCACAGTCAGAGTCCCGCCGCCCTGGAATCAATTTTAGCGCTGTATGTAGATTTCGATTTGCCTTCCCTGCGTGAACTTTGCGAGAGCATTGTCTGGGAGATATGCGCCAATGTCTTTTTTGACCAGGACGAAGAGTACGAGTCTGCTATCTGCACCTTCAGCCATCCGCTTATGGACCGTTTCTGCGCTTTGAGCGGGGAGTGGAGTTTTATCAGCGGCCAATCCGACGACGCCTGGCGACGGAAACTCCGAGACATCGCGGAGTATTACCTGATGGGAACAAACTACAGCGTCGGGAGAATAGAATGCTATCCGGGGAGGGACTCCGCGAAATTTCGGGCGTGGCTCTCCTCGGACTGCTATGACCCCGCTGAGTTCGGCAACAGCCTGGTGGATATGCTGCTTCATATCCGGCGGGAAAACGAGCGATTGGAAAGCCTGCTGAAAGAAGCGGGAGTGAGAGAGGAGGCGGCGTGATGCCGGCGGAAAACAAGGACAATACCAGGGATATCGTTCTGCGGATATCGCCCACAAGAAACACGTTGATGGTCGAGGAACGGAAGCTGGGCGGGGCGGTGGCCTATAAGGAGATCTCCCCCTGGACCTGTACTTTGTCATCAACAACAGCTATACCAGCAAGGATTTTCTCAACAGCGGTTTTCTCCCGGAGAACTGCCTCCACGTCTCCATGAACAGTGTGGAGCGGCATTTTGTAATCTGGAATCCCGAGCTGCGGGCGGATATCACGTACCGGGATACGACGTACCCGGATTTTCCGCTTCCCAGGCTGGTCTTTGGTGTTCGGATGCTAGAGGATGGGAAGGTCGCGGAATGCTCCATCGGCGTGGCTGCGGATGAAACGCCCACGCCGGAGACGCGGATGTTCCGTTACCCTTTCTCCAATGTTTATCAGGACGGGAAGGTGTGTTCCAGGAACAACATCCTGCCCAGGTATCGGAAACTTTCAGCGCTGAGGCATTTCCCGAGATACCTGTTAGAGCTGCCGGACAATGACGATATGTACAGTTCGGAAAACAACAAGCTGGGCCTGGGACACCAGGAACTGCTGGAACATCTGAAAGGCAGGGACCCGGCGTACTACTATTCGGATATTCTGGTCCCCAATGGCAATACGCTGTATGACTTTATCTGTGGGAGGTGACGCAATGGCGCAGAAAGACGCACGGTCCATCCAGGCGGAGCTGGCGAAGCCCTTCGCCGCCGAGGACCTGGAGTGGCGGCTGCAAAAGACCTTTGAGCCCCAGGGCCGCATGACCGGCATCGCGGTCCCCTATGTGACCAACCGGGCCATCATGAACTGGCTGGACAGTGTGGTGGGGCCGGAGAACTGGTACAACCAGTATCAACCTTGGCACGCCGCCGGGAAGAAGGAGGCCCAGATCTGCGGTATCTCGATCCACTTCGAGGACCGGGGCTTCATCACCAAATGGGACGGCGCGGAGGATTCGGACGTCGAGCCCATCAAGGGCGGCCTCAGCGACAGCATGAAGCGGGCCGCCGTCCAGTGGGGCATCGGCCGGGTCCTGTACAACATGGATACGGTTTTCGTGGACGTGGAGCAGCGGGGCAAGAGCTGGGTCATCAAAAAAGGCGCACGGGCCAAGCTGGACAAGGCGTATCTGGATATGCTGAAAGCCTTGAAGCTGGAACCCGCCCCTGCCGGAGGACTCCAGTCTCTGATCTCCGGCGGCGATGTGGAACCGGACGATACGCCCAAGAGGGCCGGAACTCCGGCGATCCCGCCCAAGGACGACGGCACACCGAAGAAGGGGGGAATTTCCGCGAAACAGTCCTCCAAAAAGACGGAACAGGCGGCGCAAGCTGTCTCGGACCAGCCCGGCCATGCCTACATCGTTACCGCCAGCAGCACGCAACGGGGCATGAAAACTACCAGCGTGTCGCTACGGCTGAAGGGCGCGGACGGCAAGGAGATTACCGCCTTTGCCCAGGGCGAACACCCCCTGCTGATTCCCGGGGCCATGCTGGCTTCCGCCAAGCTGACCACCAGGAAGCAGGATACGGTGGTGTACTACGTCCTGGAGTCGTACAAAATCGCGGAGCCCCAGGGGCAGGCCGCGTAGAAAGGATTTTTACATGGAAAAGATCAAGTCTTTTCAAATCACCGGCATGACCATCTCCGGCTTCAAGTCCTATCAGGAGTCCACGGAACTGGTTTTTGGAAATCTCACCATCATCACCGGCGGCAATGGCCGGGGGAAAACCAGCGTGGCGGACGCCATCGCCTTCGCCGTCACGGGGCTTCCCTTCTTCGGAGAGCGGGGCATCGACCGGCTGCACAACGAGGAGAACCCGGACGTGTACATCGCCATGCGCTTTGTGGATGATACCGGCAGAGCCCATGAGCTGGTCCGCACCCGGCAGAAGAACCGTATGTGCATCACCTACGACGGCGGCGAGGTCCGCCAGCTGGACCTGAAGGACCTCTTCGGGGAATCCGACGTGTTCCTGTCCATTTTGAACCCCCTCTATTTCATTGAGGAGCTGGGAGACAAGGGCAAGAACCTTCTGGAACTGTACCTCCCGGTCGAGTCGGTTCTGGAGCAGCTGCCCCCGGACCTGGCCCTGGCGCTGAAGGAGGAGCCGCTCCTCTCCCCGGAAACCTACCTGAAGAATAAGCGGGCGGACGTTCGCAATCTGGAGGAGAGCATCCTCCACATGCGGGGCCAGCGCGATCAGGCGGAGGCCCAGGGCAAGGCCCGGCTCCAGATGGCGGAATCCGCCGCCCAGAAGCAGGCGGCGCTCCAGGAGGAACTGACCGCCCTGGAGGAAAAGCAGTTTGACGGGCTGGATATTCCCGCCATGCGGGAGCAGCTGGTGGACCTCAGCGCCCGCTACGAGGAGGCCCTTCGGGACAGTAGCGGCGGAGAGGAGCAGGACCGGCTTTCCGAACTTCGGGCGAAAATCGCCAAAAGACAGGCGGAGCAGTACCAGTCCGAGTACGCCCAGCCCCTGGCGGAGACTGCCGCCCAGGTGAAGAATCTGGCGGCCCGCTATCAGCAGGAGGGGCGGAACTATCAGTTCCTTTCCGCCGGGAATCCTTGCCCCACCTGCTACCGCCCCATTCCGGCGGATATTTTGCCGGAGGTTCAGGCGGAGATTAAAAAATCCGCCGACGCCATTCTCACCGAGGGCAAGACGAAACAGGCCCAGCTGCTGGAGCTCCAGGGGCTGGACAAGAAGGCCGCCGATACCTTTGAGCAGTTCAAGGCCGATGACCTGGCGAAATGGGAACAGGAAGCTGATGACCTGGAGGCCCAGCGGCAGGCCCTGGCGGGGGCTGTCCCCCAGGAGACGGTTGATCTGCGGCGGCAGATTGAGACGCTGAGCGCCTCTATTGAGTACGGCAATCTGAGCCAGGAGGAGTTTGACCGTCTGGCGGAATGCCGGGAGGAACTTCGCCAATGTTTCGCCGAGCTGTCCGCCGCGGAAAAGGCCGCCGGTCAGCCGCCGGAGGACATCGACGGACAGATTGCCCAGGCCAATGAACAGATCGCGGCGCTGAAAAAGCAAATCTCCAATACGGCGCAGTACGTTTCCAAGCGGGCCGAGATGCTGTTTTCCGCTTTGAAGATGAACCGGGTGGAGATTTCCCTCTACGACGTGGTGAAGTCCACCGGCGAGGTCAAGGACGCCTTCAAGTTCACCTACGCCGGGTGGCGCTACGACCGGCTGTCCCTGTCCGAGAAGATTCGGGCGGGCATGGAGGTCTCCGAGTTGATGAAGCGTCTCACCGGGCGGAACTATCCGGTCTTTGTGGACAACATGGAGTCCGTGGACGACCTGGCCAATGCCAGGCCCACGGGGCAAGTCATTATGGCCAAGTGCGTCCGTGGCGCGGAATTGTACGTGGGACCTGTGAACTCCACCCCGGCGGCGGGGCAGCAGAAAGCCGCGTGATTGATCTGATTTAGAGGGGTAGGTGTACCGCTTGGTCTATGAGAAAATCCCCATCGTGGAAACGGCCCGGCGGTGCGGGCTGGTCCTCGACTCCCGGACGCTGAGGCGTCTGGAGGTCGAGGCCAGCTGCCCCTTCTGCCATGACCACGGGCCGGGGAAATACCACCTCAGCCTCAATACCAATACGGATCAATACCGCTGCAACCTCTGCGGGGTCCATGGGAACAGCGTTTCCCTGTACGCCCGGCTCAAGGGCATGAGCAACAAGGAGGCTTTCCGGGAGCTGTCGAAGGAGGTAAAAACGTACCCCTTCCCTCAGCAGCCGGAACCTCGAAATACGGAGCGGCAGCCGCTTCCCATAGAACAACGGCACGCCGCCTATACGGATATGCAGGAGTATTTAACACTTCTGGACGAGCATCGGGAAAACCTGTTGGAGCGGGGACTTTCCCCGGAGCGTATCCGGCGCAATCAATACTGCAGTATGCCGAAAACAAATCGAGACAGGCGGCTTCTCGCCGCTCTGCTTCGGGCCGAGGGTCATGAGCTTTTGGGCCTTCCGGGGTTCCGTACTTATTATGGAGAATGGACCCTTACCGGCCCCAACGGTTTTTTGATTCCCGCTAGGAATAAGGAGGGCCTGATCCAGGGCCTTAAAATACGGCTGGATGATGAAAGCGACGGGAAATACCGCTGGCTTTCCAGCCGGAACATGACAAATGGAACCTGCAGCTATTCCTGGATTCATGTCACCGGAAACACCACCGCCAAGCGGGCCTTCATCACGGAGGGACCGCTGAAAGGCGACGCCGCCAGCTTCCTGGCGAACGACGTGCTCTTTGTCTGCGGCGGCGGCGTCAACGCCATCCACGGACTGAAGGATCCCCTGGTGGACCTGGGGTCCGGGAGGTGGTGGAGGCCATGGACATGGACCAGATGACCAATGAGAATGTGCGCAGGGCCGTTCTCGAAATGCGCCGGGAGGTGCAGACCATTCCTGGCGTCAAATATTATAAGTACACATGGAATCCGGCTTACAAGGGGGTAGACGACTATCTCCTGAGCCGGAGAGCGGCAGAAATGTAAACACTTGATCGAAAGGAAAGGACGTACTTATGGGAGAAATCTTTGACATTCGCAATAAAGTCGGTGCTGCTGAGGGCAACAAGGACCATATGCTGGGGAAGTTCCTCTACTTCTCCCTGGCGAATCTCCTGGTGGAGAAGGACGCCCTGGCCAAGCTCTGCGAGGATTTGGACATCCCCTACACCGGCGGCAAGCGGCTGTCCGTTTCGGACGCCTTCCGCTCTGCCACCGGCGATATCCAGGAGCGGATTCCCGTCACCCGGATGGGCGAGTCCCACATCTACCTGGCCTACTGCCGGGACAACAAGCGCACCTCCGATATCCTCTCCCGGGAGCTGGTAAAGGAGACCCTGAACCAGCGGACGAACCAGTATGAGAAGCTGGCGAACATCAGCTACGACAAGCGGGACGGCTCGTTCCGCTGTGAGAACCTGGTGATAGACGACGTGGTGGACGTGCGGAAGTGTTGCCGTCAGGCGGAGGAGCTGTTTGAGCTCTACCAGCGCTGCGCCAACCGCAAGCAGGTAGAGACGATCTGCACCAACTTCCTGCGGTCCATCGAGGCCACTAAAATCAGCATCAACGGCTACCTCTACTTCGTCCCCCGGACCGTCATGGAGAAGGTGGACACCTTCGAGGAGTTTATCGGCCTTTTGAGCGGCTTGAACCGGAAGCAAACCCCGCTGATGGTCAACTCCTTCTACATCATCGACGATGAAAAACAGCGGGGCAAGATGACCGAGGAGTTCTACGCGGCGGTGAAGAAGGAGATCGCCGAGTATCAGGAGCGGGCGGACTATTTCATCCAGTCCGGCTGCCAGAACCCGGCGGTGCTGGAGCGCTGGGCCTTGAAGATCCAGGGCCTGGAGGAGCGTAAGCGTCATTATGAGCAGGTACTTCGCCGGGAGCTAGACGGGCTGGACGACGAGTTCGGCACGCTGAAATTCATGGGCCAGGAGCTTCAGAACCGGGCGAAGAATATTCGATTTCAAAAGGCGGCGTGATTAGAGCGCAGGGGCGGAGAGAAATTTTTCTCTCCGCCCTTTTTCTTTTTATGGTAAATTGTGGTAGAATCCAAACGTGAGAAGAAATGTCTCTTATTTCTCAAGCCGGAATTTCAAGAGCAGGTACGGCTCAATCTCCAGCACCGCCGCGATGTTGAACAGCAGCTCCAAAGACACGCCCCGGTCCATGCCCGGCGCCTCCACGGAGGCCAGGTGCTGGCGGCTGATGCCCAGGCGTTCCGCCATCTGCTCCTGGGAGTAGCCCTTTTTCTTTCGGTAGTATCCTATCGCGTAGGACAGATTTTCCTTTTGCTCCACATTGTCAAACTGTACCATGCCGCCCCACCTGCCTTTTTAGGGTTATTTTAGCGAAATCTGGCAGGCTTGGAAATAATTTGTAGTACGCTTTTGACGGTTAAAAGCGGCAATATATAATTATATACGGTTATGCAGTGTAAAAGAAAAAGCAGACGCTTTTCAAGCGTCTGCCCATTTATTTGCTAGTCTCGCTCAATAAATAATTTGTACGGCTCAACTTCCAAAGCGTCCGCGATTTTATATACCATATCTAAACTGATTCCTATCCAAGCAATTTCGGTTTTGCTGACTCTGGAACGCTCAATACCCGCTTTCTCGGCAAGCTGCTCCTGCGTCAAACCGCGCATCTTACGATAGTAAGCGATATTCAAGCCAAGTGTGCGATACCGGCCCTTGTATTCCTCCAGCATAGACTATCACATCCGCAAAACTTGATGTGATTATTTTATCTGCCACGCTGGAAATAATCCACTGCTCTCACTTCATTAAACTATACTTGAATTGCAACAAAATGTGAAGTACAATCATAAAAGCAATAAGCCGAATAGTCATTCTCCCTGTTGGAGCCGGTTGATGAAGCCAATCAACATTATAAGGTCATCCTCGCTGAGCGTCCGCATTCCCTCCATAGCTCGGTGAAGGAGCTGGGGATTGGCAGCTTCGGAGTCGAAAAACTGTAGAGGGGTCATTTCAAAGTAATCACAGATTCGCAGGAACTGCGCCATGGAGGGCAGGGCCTTGCCGGAGGAAATGGCCTGGATATAGCCCTTGTTCTGGCCCAGGTCTGTACTCATTTGATATTCCGAGACATTTTTCTTTAAGCGCAGTTCTGAGCGGTGATGGGGATGTTCTTCCACTCGATCAACGTGGTCTCGCCAGCAGTAACATATACCGTTTTCATCTGGGTGTCGGGGACATAGCCCTCGTTCTCCAGCTCCCGCAGGTAGTAGCGGCCTGAAACCGTCAGATTTTCGATATACACATATCCGCTGTTATCGGAGGTGTACTGCCCAATGGGGGTGTTGGTGCTGTCGTACAGCAGGAAGGTCACGCCCTGGATGCCCTTGCCGGTGACGCTGTCGGTCTTATGAATCAGTATCCCGCTGAAAGGCTTGTTGGTGATGGTGACCGTGGTGGCTTTGCCATCCTGGATGGTGAAGTAGGTGGGGGTGGCGTCCAGCT
>JAAVYM010000060.1 GCA_022791135.1 Oscillibacter sp. | reverse complement strand
GGACACCGCTTTGAAGTTCTCTATCTGGTAACGCTGTTCACTGGCTTGCGGCGCGGCGAGGTCTGCGGCTTGACCTGGGACTGTGTAGACCTGGACCGTGGGACCATCTTCATCAATAAGCAGCTTCAACAGGTTCCGGGACACTCTGGGGAATTTCGCCTCACGCCTACGAAGAACGGCAAGGGCCGCATGATTACCCCCGCCGCTTTTGTAGTAGACGCTTTGAAGCGGCACAAGGTCCGCCAGACGGAGGCCCGATTAAAGGCCGGCCCTCTCTGGCAGGAAGAGGGACTTGTGTTCACGGATGAAGTGGGACACCGGCTTTCTCCCAATACGGTCTATCATAATTACAAGCGGCTGGTGGCCTCTATTGGTTTGCCGGAAGCCCGTCTGCACGACCTCCGGCATAGCTACGCTGTGGCCTCGCTCCGGGCCGGGGACGATATTAAGACGGTTCAAAGCAATCTCGGCCACCATACCGCCGCCTTTACTCTGGACGTTTATGGGCATGTCACGGAGGAAATGAAGCGGGCCAGTGCTGACCGGATGGAAAAGTTTATTCAAGGCGTTTCCGGGGCTTAAAACGAATAAGGGAAAAAATAAGGGAAACCGTTCGGGGAAAAGGCGTGGAAAAAGCCTAGAACCATTGCGGCTCTAGGCTTTTTCACTGGTCCGAGTGGCGAGACTTGAACTCACGACCCCTTGACCCCCAGTCAAGTGCGCTACCAACTGCGCTACACCCGGATAAACTGCATTTACTCATGTCAGCTTGTATAGGTTACCACACTCTCCAAGAAAAAGCAAGCCCTTTTTTTCAATTTCTCGAATAAATTTTTGCGTCCTGCTGAGAGAGTTCCATGCCCTCCCCAGCGGGATGCCCTGCCGGAAATTGCCCCGCCCACAGAATAGGACCCGCCGGAAACCAGCGGGTCCCATTGGCCAATCTCCTCAGCCCAGCCAGCTGAAAAGTCCTTTTGGCGCCTCGCCTTCCAGCAAAACCCCAGCGGCATCCAGCATCTTGGCCGCATCGGCCCGTGTCACAGCCTGCTCCATCGTCTGGCTGCCGAAGCTCCCGGCAGAGAGAACATTGACGGATTCCATGTTCCCTACCGCCTGAGCGGCCCAGGAGGGCGTCCCAGTCCGGTCCGCATACCATACGTCCAGATCCACATCCCCCAGGTCCAGCACCCGGTCCAGAATGGTGGCGGCCTCATTAAAGGTAATGGGCGCTTCCCCGCGGAAGGCCACGCCCTCCGGCGTAGCGCTGCCCTGGATTACCCCATCTGCCGCCGCTGCCGCCGCGTAGGCCTTGGCCCAGGTGGGAATCGCGCCGTCATCACAAAAACCCGTCATGGTGACGCTGGTGACCTCCCGGCCCGCCGTCTCCAGGGCCATGGCCAGGAACTCGCTCCTGCTCACCGGCTGGTCCGGCTGAAAATAATAAAGATCGCCGATTTTGCCCCCGGTGAAGATGCCTTTTTCAGCCAGGCGCTGGGCGGCGCAGGCGGCGGAACAGCCCTCCGTATCGGCGTAGGTGACGCCGGAGCGGGGCTTGTCAATGGCAATGCTCACCTTAGCCGGGGCGGATACATGACCCTGGCTGTCTGTAGCCGTATAAGTGAAGCGGTCGCTGCCGGTAATCCCCTCGTCCGGCGTGTAGGTGAAGCTGCTGCCGTCGATGACAACCGTACCCTTCCGGGGTTCATCCACCAGGGCGAAGGTCATCTCCTCCCCCTCCGGGTCGGAGGCCAGGAACTGGCCCTGTCCGGGGATGTCACGGTACATGCGGATCTCCAGGTCCCAGACCTGGGGCGCTCCCTCCGGCGGCTTGTCCCCGGCCTTCTTGCCGAACAGCGCCGAAGCGCTCCCGGTCAGCAGTACCGCCGTCAATGCCAGCAGGGCGGCGGCTTTTGTCAGATGGTGTTTCATAGGAAATCATCCTCCTGTATGAATTGGTACGGGAGTAGTGTTTTCCCATTCTTTGAAATTATGCGAAAAACCGCCGCCCCGGTTTTCCGAAGCGGCGGCGCAATCCATTCAACGCGCTTGAAAAAGGAGCACCCGCTCCCCTCCAAACGGCGGACATGGTATCAAGCGCCTGTGCGCATTTCCTGCAATATCCGGCGCAGAAGGCCCAAACGGCCCGGCACACCACACACTGGCTTTTCCCCTGCGCTGGCGGCATCAGTATCTGAGAACGAAATAGACCACGTAAACCCAGCTTAGCAGTCCGTGAAAAATAGCCCAGCCCACCGAGTTCCAAGTGGTATAGCTGATGACCATAGCCAGAGCGCTGCCAAAGGTGACGCCGGTTTTGACCGTTTTATGGACGATGGTTTGCTTTTGCTCCTCCATAGATACTCCCTCCCTTCAAAGAATCTCACCGCAGCGGTGACCGGGCCACCCGCCGCATCTCCGGGGAGCGCTTCTTGATGCCGGATACCACGCCCATCGCCATGTACAGCGTCACGACAGAGGACCCGCCGTAGCTGAAAAAGGGCAGGGTGATGCCGATGGTGGGCATGACGAACAGGCACATGCCGATGTTGATAACCGTCTGAAAAATCAGAATGGAGGCCATGCCCACGCAGACGTAGCGGTAAAAGGGCGTCTTCGCCCGTCGAGCCACCAGCAGCACCCGGAAAATGATGGCTGTCAGCAGCACCATGACGGCCACGCAGCCAATCAAGCCCAGCTCCTCTCCGGTAACGGCGAAGATCAGGTCCGTCTGCTTTGCCGGAAGGGACCAGCTGCCGCTCTGCGTCAGATTGCCGTTGAGGTAACCTTGTCCGTAAAAGCCGCCGGAGCCAATGGCCAAAAGGCTCCGGTTCTGCTGCCACGCCGCACCCTGGACGTCGAAGCTGTGGTCAAAGAGAACAATGAAGCGCTTTTTCATATAGCCGTAAATAAGGTCGAACTTCCACGCCAGGGCAAAGGCCCCGCCCCCTACCGCGAAGAACAGCAAAAACCACCGCAGGGCAAACCCCGCCACAAAAGCCATGCACAAGAAAATAAACACGAAGACCAGGGCGTTGCCCATGTCGCCGGAGACCAGGAAGTACAACCCGCACAACCCAAAGGTGTGAAGCGCCACAAAAACGGCCGAACGGAAGGATTTCAAATCCTCCTTCTCCTCCCAGAGCCATTCAATCTGCTTTGCCAGCAGGAGGACGAAGCTGATTTTCACCACCTCCGCCGGGCCGATGTTGAAGGGGATGCCGGGAAATTTGAGCCAGGCGTTGTTTCCGGTCTGCTCCGCGCCGTGGCCAAAGGGGGTTACCAGCAAAAGGATAAAACCCACATTAAAAGCCAGCAGCCACTTCCACTTCCGGGTGATGGACTCCAGGTCCAGCATCGAGAAGAAGATGTACACGACGATGCCCAGCCCCAGGGCAGCGGTCTGGATAATCATCCGCCGCAATCCCGTAGCGGGGTCCATGTACCGGGTGGCGCTGAAAACCAGGACAATGCCGTACAGCGTGGCGATGCAGCACAGACCCAGCAGCACCAGGTCTGCCTGCTGGATAAAGTCGGTGAGAATTGCTTTCAATCGGTTCAGCATGTTTCGCTCCGTTATCGAGTATTTTTTCTTATTTTATCACAAAATAAAAAAACTGTAAACGATGGAAATTTGTTTTTACACTCTGTTCAAATTGTGGTATACTCGAAGGCAGCGGCAAACGCCGGAGAATCGAGCTCCGCGCCGCAGATTGCTTTTGAGAAAGGATGAGCGCTCGTGGAATACCTCTCCCGCGGCGAGGCCGAGACCGAGGCCCTGGGCCGCCGGCTGGCCACAGCGCTGATGCCGGGCTGCGTGCTGGCCTACCGGGGCGGGCTGGGCATGGGCAAGACCGCCTTTACCCGGGGCCTGGCCCAGGGGCTGGGCTGCCGGGGCCGGGTCACCAGCCCCACCTTTACCATCGTCAACGAATACGAGGGCGGCCGGCTGCCGCTGTTTCACTTCGACATGTACCGGCTGAAGGACGCCGGCGGCCTCTTCGACATCGGCTGGGAGGACTACCTGGACCGGGGCGGCGTGTGCGCCGTGGAGTGGAGCGAGCAGGTGGAGGAGGCAATGCCTCCGGACGCCGTCACCGTCACCCTCGCCCGACACCCGGAGCGCGAGGACTGGCGTATCATCACCATAGAAGGAGTGGGGACGCTATGAGGATTCTGGCGCTGGAAACCGCGGCAAAGGCCGTGTCCGCCGCAATTACGGAGGACGGGCGAATCCTGGCGTCCGGCTATCAGGACACCGGACTGACCCACAGCCGGACCCTGATGCCCATTGTGGAGTGCCTGCTGCGGAACACGGGGCTGCGCGTGGCGGATTTGGACGCGGTGGCCGTATCGGCGGGGCCGGGTTCCTTTACCGGCGTCCGCATCGGCGTGTCCGCCGCCAAGGGGCTGGCCTTCGCCGGGGACAAGCCTGCGGCCGCCGTGTCCACCCTGGCGGCTCTGGCCCGGAACGCGGCCTTTGCGGACGGGCTGATCGTCTGCGCCATGGACGCCCGGCGGGGACAGGTTTACAACGCCCTGTTTGAGGCGAGGGAGGGCGCTCTCACCCGCCTGACGCCCGACCGGGCAATCGCCCTGCCGGATCTGGCGGAGGAACTCCGGGGCGACCCCCGGCCCAAAACCGTCCTGGGCGACGGGGGGCGGATGTGCCGCGGCTTCCTGGAGGAGGCGGGAATCCCCAGCCGCTTGGCCCCGCCCCATTTATTGATGCAAAACGCCATGTCCGTCGCCCTGGAGGCGGAAGACCTCGCCAGGGCGGGCGGGCTGGTCTCCGCCCAGGACCTGGCTCCCGTCTACCTCCGCCCGCCCCAGGCGGAGCCGCTCTCTGCGAGAAAGGCGGCGCTGGAGGAAGCGAAAGCCCGGTAACCGTCCGTTCAGGGCACAGGCAGGCATGAGGAAAAATCCCAAGAGACTCCTCTGGATTGCGCAGAAGCGGCGCTTTGCGCGCCGGGAAGGCAGAACCGGAAAATTCTAACGATAAAGGAGCGTTTTTATGAGCGGAAAAGTGCACGTTATGGACCATCCCCTGGTGGCCCACAAGCTGACCATCCTCCGGGACAAGAACACCAGCGTCAAGGACTTCCGGGAGCTGGTCTCCGAAATCGGCATGCTGATCACCTACGAGGCCACCCGGGACCTGCCCCTGACCACCTGCGAAGTGGAAACCCCCATCTGCAAGACCACCGCTCCCATGCTCAAGGGCAAGAAGTTCGCCGTGGTGCCCATCCTCCGGGCGGGGCTGGGTTTGGTGGACGGCGTGCTGCGGATGGTGCCCTCCGCCCGGGTGGGCCATATCGGGCTGTATCGGGATGAGAAGACCCTGGAGCCGGTGAAGTATTTTTGCAAAATGCCCAAGGACGTGGCCGGGCGGGAAGTATTGATCGTAGACCCGATGCTGGCCACCGGCGGCAGCGCGGAGGCCGCCATCGGCTTTATGAAGGAATATGGCTGCACAAGCATCAAGCTGATGGTACTCCTGGCCGCGCCGGAGGGCATCGCCCGCATTCAGAAGAGCCACCCCGACGTGGACATCTACTGCGGCACAGTGGACGAGAGGCTGAATGAAAACGGCTACATCGTCCCGGGCCTGGGCGACGCGGGCGACCGGATTTTTGGAACCAAATAAGCAAAGAAGCCCTCCGGATGAACCGGAGGGCTTCTTCTGCGCCGCGGCAGGGCGCTGGAACAGGGTGAACCGAAGGGGTGCGCATGCGTTCCATTCCCGGCAAAACGAAACCGCCTTGCCGGAAATCCGCATCAGTCCGCGATGGTGGGCACGGCGTCCGGCGGGATGGGGCAGGTATAACCCTCCGCCGTCTGCTTTTCAAACTCCGCCTTAGCCTCCGCCAGCAGAGCCGGGTCCTCAAAAAGGTCGATGGCGGAGGCCGCCAGAACCTTTCCGGCGTGGAGGGCGGCCTTCCGGCCGATATCCGTCCGGCCGATGGCGACGTTTTGCCAGCTGTGCCCCGGGCTGCCGTTGGGCCACGCGGCGGCGTGAATCTGGCCGGTGGGGGTCTGCCAGCTGACATCCCCCACGTCGGTGGAGCCGGGATGGAAGGCGTCCCCCTGGTAGAGGGGCAGGAGGAAGTCGTTCATGGCGTGGCCATTGGCCTTTCGCAGGGCCTTGACCTGCGCGGCGATGCTGCCGTCATTCTCCGCACCGATGCCCGGGACACGGCCGCTGCCGGGATAGGTCTTCGCCAAAGCGTCGGCGTAGGCATGCTCCTCCGGAGTGTGGACGGGCACGCCCAGAGCCTGGAAATTCCGGTACAGCAGGGATTCCAGGGTGTGGTTGGGCACAGTGTCCGCCAGGCCGTCGATGAACTTCTTCACAAAGGACGTCCCGGTCATCAAGGCCGCGCCCTGGGCGATCTGGTCCACCCGCTCCTGCAGCTCCACAGCCTCCGCCACCCGGTTGGACCGGACCATGTACAGCACTGAGGCCCGGGGCTGCACCACGTTGGGGCTGCGCCCGCCGGCGTCGGTGATGGCGTAATGGATCCTGGCCCGGCTGCTCATGTGCTCCCGGAGGAACTGGACGCCGATGTTCATCAGCTCCACCGCGTCCAGGGCGCTGCGGCCCCGCTCCGGGTCCCCGGCGGCGTGGGCGGCGACGCCGGTGAAGAAATACTGGGTCTGGATGCAGGAATTGCTGGAGCCGGTGACCACCTCATTGGCGTCGTCCGGGTGCCACGTCAGCGCGGCGTCCAAATCCCGCCAGAGGTTCTCCCGGGCCATGAACGCCTTGGCCGCGCCGCCCTCCTCG
The DNA here is from genome assembly GCA_022791135.1 of Oscillibacter sp. Taxonomy (GTDB): domain Bacteria; phylum Bacillota; class Clostridia; order Oscillospirales; family Oscillospiraceae; genus Oscillibacter. The sequence goes on along the minus strand of JAAVYM010000060.1, from coordinate 8,006 downwards.
CCGGGGCAGCCGTAGAGAACCACTGTGCCGGGGCGCTTTGTCCGCTCCAGGTAATCCTTGACCCCCAGGGCGGCGGCCAGGGCGCCCGCGCCCAGGAGGTTGTGCCCGCAGCCGTGGCCGCAGCCGCCCGGGACCGCCTCCTCCCGCTCCAGGGCGCCGCCCTTCTGGGACAGGCCGGAGAGGGCGTCATACTCGGCCAGGATGCCGATGACGGGCCGCCCGCTGCCGAAGGAGGCGGAGAAGGCCGTGGGGATGCCGCAGATGCCCGACTCCACCTGAAAGCCCTCGGCCTTCAGGACCTCGCTGTAGCACGCGGCGGACTTCTCCTCCTGGAGGGACAGCTCCGCGTACTCCCAGACCGCATCTGAGACGCGGAAAACCGTATCGGATTTCGCCTCGATGGCGGCGATGGCCGCCTGTTTGTTCTGTTCCATGGGAAACCTCCTCTTTTGTTGAAATGCTCCGTGAAAAAAGGGGGGCGCGCCCCCCTTTTTGCTCTGATTCCGCCGCAGGCCGCCCGCCTGCGCGCCGGTTTACAGGACCTTGCTCAAAAAATCCTTCAGCCGGGGATGCCGGGGCCGCTCGAAGATGTCCTCCGGGGTCCCCTCCTCCAGCAGCAGGCCGTCGGCCATGAAGAGAACGCGGTTGCCCACTTCCCGGGCAAAGCCCATCTCGTGGGTGACCACCACCATGGTCATGCCCTCCCGGGCCAGGCCCTTCATGACGTCCAGCACCTCGCCCACCATCTCGGGGTCCAGGGCGGAAGTGGGTTCGTCGAAGAGCATCACCTCCGGCTCCATCGCCAGGGCGCGGACAATGGCCACACGCTGCTTCTGCCCGCCGGAGAGCTGGATGGGATACGCCCCCGCCCGGTCCTTCAGCCCGACGCGCTCCAGCAGGGCCAGGGCCTTTTCCCCGGCGGCGTCCTTTGCCATGCCCTTGACCTGCACGGGGGCCAGGGTCATGTTGTCCAGGATTGTCATGTGAGGGAAGAGGTTGAAGTGCTGGAACACCATGCCCATCTTCTGCCGGTGCTGGTCGATGTCCAGCTTCACCAGCTTGCCCCCGGCGTTTTTCACCTTCTTCTTGGTGATATCCACGCCGTCAAAGATGATGGAGCCGCCGGTGGGTTCCTCCAGCAGGTTCAGGCTGCGCAGGAACGTGGACTTTCCGGAGCCGGAGGGGCCGATGACCACCATCACGTCTCCCCGCTCAATGCTGACGCTCACGCCGTCCAGGGCCTTGATGGCCCCGCGGTTATAGTGCTTTTTCAGGTCCGTGACCTGGATCAGGCTACCGCTTGTCGCCACGGCTCATCCTCCTCTCAAAGTAAGCGATGATCTTGCTGGTGGGGAAGGTCAGGCAGAAATAGATGACCGTCGCGATGATCAGGGGTTCCGCAATGCGGTAGGTCGCCCCCTTGATGGAGGACACCGCGTACATGATCTCCTGCACGCCGATGGTATAGCAGATGGAGGACTCCTTGATGATGGTGACGAACTCGTTGGCGATGGGAGGCAGGATGTTCTTGATGGCCTGGGGCAAAATGATGAAGCGCATGTTCTGCACCTGGGACAGGCCCAGGGAACGGGCCGCCTCGGTCTGCCCGCCGTCGATGGACTGGATGCCCGCCCGGATGATCTCGGAGAGGTAGGCCCCGGAGTTCAGCGACAGGGCCACCACGCCGGGGAAGAACCGCTCAAAGCGGATGAAGCCGAAAAGCTTGAACGAGGGCATGGGCACGTCTGCCAACAGCACATAATAGACGATGAACAGCTGAACCAGCATGGGCGTGGCCCGGAAGACCTCTACATACACGGTGGCCAGGAAACTCAGGGGATTGAAGCGGCTCAGCAGCGTCAAAAACCCCTGCTCCCGGAGGTGGCCGTCCGCCGTCAGTCCCAGGGACCGGAAGGGGCGGATGTCGGACAGGCGGGCGATGGCCAGAATGAGGGCCAGGATAAAGCCGAACACCACGGTCAAAAGAGAGAGGGAGATGGTGCAGACCAGGCCCTGCTGAAAGAGGGATATGTATTCCCAGGCCGTTGCGAAACCGGCGGCTGTAAACACGGGCGGTTCCTCCTTTTCGTTTCTGTTTCTCTTGCGGGAAAGCCCTCCCCGCGATGACGCGGGGAGGGGCGAAGGGCCGGGTTTACTCCTCGATCAGGCCCTCGACGATGTTGCCGGAAGCCTGCTCCACGGCTTCCACCACGAACTGGTCGAAGGAGCCGTCGGAAAGAGCGGCGTTGATGGCCTCGTTGACGCCGGCCAGCAGGGCCTCGTTGCCCTTGGACACACCCACCACGGAACCCTTGGCGTCATAGGGGACGTCCAGGACCACACACAGGTCGGGATAGCTGGTGGCGTAGCTCTCGGCCACCATGGTCTCGATAAACGCGCCGTCCAGCTTGCCGGTCAGCAGCTCGGCCAGGATGTCGGGCACCTTGGCCAGCTCGATGATGTCCGCGTCGGGGGTGTGCTCCTTGGCCAGGTCCGCCTGGATGGAACCCACCTGGGCGCCAATCTGATATTCGGACTTATTGGCCTCCTCTATGGAGGGGAACTTGTCCTTGTTCGCCTGGAGGCAGACAAAGGACTGGCCGCCGGTGATGTAAACATCGGAGAAATCCATGGAGTCGGCCCGCTTGGGGTCGGGGGAATAGCCGGCCATGCCCAGGTCCACGTTGCCCTGCTGAAGTTCCATGATGGTGCCGTCAAAATCCATGGGGACGACCTCCAGCTCCAAGCCCAGGTAATCGGCGATGTACTGGGCCAGATCCATGTCGAAGCCCGCCAGGGTGGCAGTACCGTCGTCGGCGATGGCGTAGAACTCATAGGGGGCGAAGTCCGGGCTGGTGGCCACGGTGAGCTTGCCCGCGTTGATCGTGGTCAGAGAGGACTTCCAGTCTCCGGCGCCGTCATCGCCGGAGGCGTCGCCGCCGTTGCCGGCGGGCTGGGCGGCGTCATTGCCGGGGGCGGAATCGCCGGCGTTATCCGCGGGCTTGTCGCCGCCGCAGGCGGCCAGGCTCAGCACCATGGCCAGAGCCAGCAAGAGGGTAAAAAACTTCTTCATAACACAAACTTCCTTTTCCAAAAATCTTTCCCAAACCGGGTGGGAGGCGCTCCTCCCGAGGACTGCGGTTACCTTAGCACAGTCAAAGGGGGATGTCAATACTTTTTCATAAATCATGCATATTTATTTGGTACATTTCTCTGGAATCCCGGAAAAAAGCTGGAACGAAGTGGGTTTTTTGTACATTTTTTCTATACACTTTCGGGCTTCGGCTGCATATTTGAATGAATATACATTCGCCTCTGCATAGCGCCAGCATGGACCTCTGGGCCGCCGGAATCGCGCGTTCCCTCCTCCCCGGCATTTTCACCACTGGCAAGACGAATTTGCGCGGAACTTTTCTTGATTCCGACAGTTGCGGAGGGGCGGAAAATGTGTTACCATGGCAGAAGGACAAATGCCCGCAACGGGCGGACTGAGTCTGCCGCCGCTGCGGCGGGTATGGAGGATGCCATGTCAAAAGCGATTAAATACTATATTGTGGCGGCGGACGCGCTGCCGGAGATTTTCATCAAGGTGGCGGAGGCCAAGCGGATGATGCAGACCGGCGAGGCGGACACCGTGGGCGAGGCAACCCGCATGGCGGGCATCAGCCGGAGCGCTTTTTACAAGTACAAGGACTCCGTTCAGCCCTTCAACGACATGAAAGCGGAGCATATCCTGACCTTTTACGCCATGCTCAAGGACGTCTCCGGCGTGCTGTCCGGCGTATTGTCCCACTTTGCCGCCTCCGGAGCCAACATCCTGACCATTAACCAGAGCATTCCCACCAACGGCTGCGCGGCGGTGACCATCTCCGCCGAGACCGGCCAGATGGAGGAAACCCTGGAGCAGCTGATCGGGAACATCACCGCCCTGGACGGCGTGCTGAAATTCGAGATTCTGGCCAGGTGACAGGCGGATAAAAAGAGAGGAATCAAGCATGATACAAATTGCGATCCTGGGTTTGGGCACGGTAGGCGGCGGCGTGGCCAAGGTTGTGGCGGAAAACGCCAAGCAGATCGAGCGCAAGCTGGGCGAACCCTTGCAGGTAAAGGCCGTTTTGGTCCGGCACTTTAAGGACGGACCCTACCGTCAGCTGATGACGGACGACTTTTCCAAAATCGAGGAGGATGACAGCATCCGCGTGGTGGTGGAGACCATCGGCGGCGTGGACGCGGCCTATACGTACACGAAGCGGGCGCTCTCCGCCGGAAAGCACGTGGTCACCGCCAACAAGCAGCTGGTGGCGGAGCGGGGCTTCGAGCTGCTGGCCCTGGCAAAGCGGAAAAACGTCCACTACCTCTTCGAGGCCAGCGTCGGCGGCGGCATCCCGGTGCTGCACCCCCTGACCCAGTGCCTGGCCGCCAACCGCATCGATGAGGTGTGCGGCATTCTCAACGGCACCACCAACTATATCCTCACCCGCATGGTCCGCACCGGGGCCTTTTTCTCCGACGCGCTGCGGGAGGCTCAGGCCAAGGGCTACGCCGAGGCGGACCCCACCGCCGACGTGGAGGGTCTCGACGCCGGGCGGAAAATCTGCATCCTGGCGGACCTGGCTTTCGGCCATCAGATCGACCCGAAGCAGGTGCCTATGGAGGGCATCAGCAAGCTGAGCCTCCGGGACGTGAAAATCGCCCAGCGGGCGGGCTACCGGGTGAAGCTGCTGGGGCGGGCGCTCCGTCTTCCCGGCGGCGGGCGGACGGCCTACGTCGCTCCCCACCTGATTCCGGAGGACAACCCCATCGCCGGGGTGGAGGACGTGTTCAACGCCGTTCTGATCCGCGGCAACGCCGTCGGCGAGGTGATGTTCTACGGCCGGGGCGCGGGGGAGCTGCCCACCGCCTCCGCCTGTGTTTCGGATGTGATGGAGTGCCTTCAGGCCAGCCCCAAGCGGGAGGATACCGGCTGGCCGGCGGCGGACGAGGGCTTTGAGGACCCGGCGGAGCTGCATACGCGGCACTATTTTCGCATCGAGGGGAGCCTGACGGATGCGGCCATGGCCTTCGGTCAGGTGGAGGTCCTCAGCGAGGACGGCGAGACCGCCTTCCTCACGGACTCCCTCAGCGGCAGGGACGCAGCCCGGCAGTCCCGCTCTTTGAACGTCCTGGCCTGCATGCGGGTGCTGGACGGCTGACGCGCCTCCTCACCTGCGGCATACAATAGAGCGGGGGAGAAGAGTTCCCCGCTTCATCCTGATTTAAGCGAAAAAGGAAGCATGACATATGAGTTTAATCGTACAGAAATTCGGCGGCAGCTCCGTGAGGGACGCAAAACGCATCCAAAATGTCGCCCGGATCATCGCGGAGACCTACGTCAAGGGCAACGACGTAATCGTGGTCCTGTCCGCTCAGGGGGATACCACCGACGATTTGATTGAAAAGGCCAACGAGATCAATCCCAACGCCTCGCAGCGGGAGATGGATGTGCTTTTGTCCACCGGCGAACAGGTTTCCGTGGCTTTGTGCGCCATGGCGCTGGAGGCCATGGGCCTGCCCTGCGTGTCCCTGACCGCGTGGCAGGTGGGCATCCAGTCCACCGCCGTCCACTCCGACGCCCGAATCAAGAGAATCGACGCCGAGCGCATTCAGGCGGAACTGGACCAGCACCGGATTGTCCTTGTCACCGGCTTTCAGGGCGTGGACCGCAACGGGGATGTGACGACCCTGGGCCGGGGCGGCTCCGACACCAGCGCCGTGGCCCTGGCGGCGGCCTTCCGGGCGAAGGTCTGCCAGATTTACACGGACGTGGACGGCGTGTACACCACGGACCCCCGTCTGGTCCCCAACGCCCGGAAGCTGGAGGAGATCACCTATGACGAGATGTTGGAGCTGGCGTCCCAGGGGGCGCAGGTGCTCCATAACCGCAGCGTGGAGCTGGCAAAGAAGTTCCGCGTAAATTTGGAAGTGTTGTCGAGCCTGGAGCGCAAGCCCGGCACGAAAGTCAAGGAGGTTACCAAAGTGGAAAAGACCAACATTGCCGGCGTGGCCAAGGACACCAGCATCGCCCGGGTGGCCCTGGTGGGCCTGCAGCACAACCCCGGCGTCGCCTTTCAGGTCTTCGACCTGCTGAGCAAGCACAACATCAATGTGGACGTCATTCTCCAATCCATCGGCCGGGAGGACACCAAGGATATCACCTTTACCGTCCATAAAAAAGACCAGACCGAGGTGGAAACCATCCTCCGCGAGCACAAGGAGGCGCTTCGCTTCGACCATATCGAGGCCGACAACGCCATCGGCAAGGTGTCCATCGTGGGCGTGGGCCTGATGAGCAACTGCGGCGTCGCCGCCAAGATGTTCGAGGCCCTCTATGAGGCGGGAATCAACATCCAGATGATCAACACCTCCGAAATCCGCGTCTCCGTCCTGCTGGACGAGGAGGACGTAAACCGGGCCGTCCGGGCAATTCACGACAAATTCTTTGACGAACTTTAAGAGCACGGCGGAGAGGGGGGATGCCTGGCATCCGGATATCCCCGCTCTCCGCCCTTCGCTTTAAGCCGGCGCGGGCAAAAAGATAAGCGGCCGCTTTTCCGCGCGCCGCTGCGGGCCGGCTTGCGCACGGCTTTGCAGGAAACGCATGCGCGCTTTGCGCGGTGGCGGGACGGCTGCCCGCCGGTTGAAAAGGAGCAAACGCTCCTTTTCTGCTGCGCTGGCGATATTTAAATTTGGAGGTTTTCTATGAACGCCATCGTCACCGTCCTGGGACAGGACAAGGTCGGCATCATCGCCGCCGTCTGCAACCGCCTGGCGGACTACAACGTCAACATTCTGGACATTTCTCAGACCATTCTCCAGGGAGTCCTCACCATGGTCATGGCGGTGGACGTCAGCAAGTCCACCGCCAGCTTTGGTGAGCTGGGAAAGGGCCTGGACGGCCTGGGGGCGGAAATGGGCCTGTCCATCCGCATCCAGCGGGAGGAGATCTTCGACGCTATGCACAATATTTAAGGAGGGGTCCCATGCTGAATCAGAAGGAAATACTCTCCACCATCGAGATGATTGACCAGCAGCACCTGGACATCCGGACCATCACTATGGGCATTTCCCTCCTCTCCTGCTGCGACCCGAACCCTAAGCGGGCCTGTGAGAAGGTCTATGAAAAAATCTGCCGCTACGCGGAGAAGCTGGTCAAAACCGGACAGGATATCGAGGATGAGTTCGGCATTCCCATCGTGAATAAGCGCATCTCCGTCACGCCTATGGCCATGGTGGCCGGGGCCAGCGAGGCGGAGGACTACGTTCCCTTTGCCCTGGCTCTGGACCGGGCGGCCCAGAGCTGCGGCGTGAACTTCATCGGCGGCTACTCCGCCCTGGTGCAAAAGGGCATGACCAAGGCCGACGAGCGCCTGCTCCGCTCCATTCCGGAGGCCCTCTCCCGGACGGAGCTGGTCTGCTCCTCCGTCAACGTGGGGTCTACCCGGGCGGGAATCAATATGGACGCCGTGGCCCTTATGGGCCGGATTATCAAGGCCACTTCCCAGGCCACGGCGGACCGGGACGGCCTGGGCTGCGCCAAGCTGGTGGTGTTCTGCAACGCCGTGGAGGACAATCCCTTTATGGCCGGGGCATTCCACGGCGCGGGGGAGGCGGAGAAGGTCATCAACGTGGGCGTCTCCGGCCCCGGCGTGGTCCACCACGCCCTCCGGGCCATCAAGGGCCAACCCCTGGACGTGGCGGCGGAGGTCATCAAGAAGACCGCGTTCCGGGTGACCCGCATGGGCCAGCTGGTGGCCCAGGAGGCCAGCCGCCGCCTGGACACGCCCTTCGGCATCGTGGATCTGAGCCTGGCGCCCACTCCCGCCGTGGGAGACAGCGTGGCCCGGATTCTGGAGGAGCTGGGCCTGGAGACCTGCGGGACCCACGGAACAACGGCAGCCCTGGCCATGCTGAACGACGCGGTGAAAAAGGGCGGCGTCATGGCGTCCTCCAGCGTCGGGGGTCTTTCG
>JAAVYM010000059.1 GCA_022791135.1 Oscillibacter sp. | reverse complement strand
TCTGGTGGGCAATTTATCCTCGCCGAAAAGCATCGCCTTTTGGCAAGGGTAACCACGCCTACCCTTGTAACGCTGATGCCCGAATATGAACATTGGCTTTATGAGTGCGAGTTTTATGCATATCGTGAGGAATTATCCAATGTACAGGTACAGGCAATTGCAAATAATTTGCGAAGCAGTACGTTTGCGCTTAGAATATTCTATCATTCGTGTCACGACTATCTCCTGATTGAAACTGCGGAAGACCCGTTGCCTTGCATAAAGCATATTCAAGATATCTGTTCTCAGGAAGGGCGAAAAATATTCCACTAATACAATCTGCTATTCATAGAGGCCGTCACATTTGTGACGGCCTCTTAACGTTTGGAGGTGTTCCTTATATTTATCTGCCCCGACAACCTGAAAGCGAAGCTGTGGTTGTGGGAGCTGCGGGACGTGGCCGTCATCGGCGCCGGTCTCCTGGTCTCCGTCCTGGCCCTGCGTCACGGCGCCGGGATGCTCCTGCTGATGCTGACCGTCCTCTATGCCTTAACGCCCAAAACAAAAACCGCATGGACCGGGGAAATACCAACAATATGCGCTGGAGCATCAACGCCGAGGTCAATCTCCAGGACGTGGAATCCCTCATCACCACCATGCGCCGCAACAAGGAGCCGCTGGTCCACTGCGCCGTGTTTACCGAACTCTGCGCCAGGGACGCCGACGGGCTGCGAGTCCTTCGGGACGAGGTGACCGCCACCCTCACCCGCTCCAAGCTGGGTGCGGACCGGCTTTTCCTCGTTCAGAGAAATGGTTTCCTGGCTTCCAACCCGGCAGGGAGCAACATTTTCGCCTCTCAGCTCGAGCGGGTCCTTCCCGCCTCCTCCGTGGCGAACCTCTTCCCCTTCAACTACTCCGGGAAAAACGCCCCCAACGGCTTCTGCATCGGGAGGGACTGCTACGGCTCCAACATCATCCCGGACCTGGACCGCCGGGCGGAAGACAAGACCAACGCCCTCATCCTGGGCAACTCCGGCCAGGGCAAGAGCTTTCTCCTGAAGCTCCTGCTGTGCAACATCTTGGCCTCCGGCATATCGACACCATCGAGCTAATGCTGGAGCGGCTGTATAAGACCTGGGGCCTAAATGACCACACGGATTTCCAGTCCATGCGGCCCGAGGATTTCCCCATCCTATCGGACCTTTACAAAATCATGGAGGACGCCTATCAGCACTGCGAACAGGAGAAGGACCCGCTGTATCCCAGGGAGCTGCTCCAGGAGGTCCTGCTGGGCCTCCATTCCATGTGCAAGGGAGCGGAGAGCACGTTCTTCAACGGGCACACCAACGTTACCTCCCACCGTTTCCTGGTCTTCGGCGCGAAGGACCTCATCTCAATACCGGAAACGTGGATAGGCGGTTCTACATGGACAAACTCCAGCTGGAGGCGCCGGAGTTTGAACTCATTGCCCACCCTCAGAACGGCGCTGGAAATGATGGGCCAGGCGTATCCGAATCTTGTGGGAAGCCTGGGCGGGGAACCGACCATACTGCAATGCGTTAACCAGCTGAACCGGATGTGCCTGTTCCCGGAGCAGTTCCCCCAGTTGACTGCGGAGCAGACGGAGCAGCTCAGGGATGCTATGGACGCAATAGACCGGACGATTGAGGATGTGGATGACATCCTGCGGAATCGTCCGGAACAAAATATCAAACCGCCCGGCATGACGCTGGGCGGCTGAAAGGAGAGCTTCTTATCAATGTAGTGGCCTACGGAGCGGGAACCAACAGTACCGCCATCATCATCGGAATGTACCATAAAAATATTCCCGTGGACCTTATCCTCTTCGCGGACCCCGGCGGGGAGCAGCCCCACACATACGCTTACCCCCCATCATGAATGACTGGCTGATCCGGCACGGACTGCCGGAGATTCAGGCCGTCACCTATCGGGACAAAAAACGGGAACCGGCTGACGCTGGAGCAGGAATGCCTTCGCTCCGGCACGCTGCCCGCCATCGCCTATGGCTATAAAAAATGCTCCCTCAAGCATAAGATCGACCCCCAGGAAAAGTTCTGCAACAACTACCCGCCCTGCCGGGAGGAGGTATCAGGTTGCCTCCCCGTGCAGCGATGTACGGAAAACAACTCCGTAAATTCGGCGAAAGTCTGCGTAAAACGTCTGTCAGAAATGACAGACGCTTTTCTTTGTTCAATCCGCTGACGCCTCGAGCTGGATTCCTATAATATCGTCAACGAAGATCTTCTGCCCGTCCGCTAGGATCACCTCGCGGGCACAACTATCTATTCGTTTGACCATACCCGCGGCTGTAAGGTAGGTGCCCCCCTCCTTCTTGTTATCCTGCTGGAAATAGACAAACGAAGCTTCCATACCGGGAACCAGCAGTTGGAGCTTAGCATCCAAAACGACCTTCTCCTCCTCCGTCAGCTCGGCTTTGCTGTCTGTAAGCCGGGCCGTCTCCTTGACAGCGGCTTCGTATCCGGTCAATGCCGCGAAAGGGCTGAACTGCGCCGCCCGGTTCGCCATGGACATCCGGGGATGCCGCTCCGAGGTGGGGTGCGGCAGGTCAATGATATCGTCATAGGGGCCGTTCACGCTTTGTGTCCTCCGATCGTTTCATTGCGGTTCTTTGCGGTTGCGCCCTCCTGAAGGTTCATGCCTTTCAGAATGGCGTTTTTTCCAAAACGCTTTTTGATATCCAGAATTGCTTTTTGTACCTTCTTCTCCCGCTCCAAATCAGCGGCTTCCCGCGCCTGCTGTTCCTGAACGGCGGTGTAGTTGGTGAAGAGGTCCAGCTGTTCAAATGGATTCTTTTGGGGAGCCTCACTCTCCGGCAGCACATGGCCTGCGGTGATCGTCAGCCTCCGGGACAGCAGGTCCCGGTCGATGATGCGGTCGAACAGCTCCAGCGCGGCGGCGATAATCCGCTTCGTGGAGGCGGTGTACTCCTCCAGATTGAAGGTGCCGTGAGCGTGCTTTGGGATGGAGCGTCCATAGCGGTCAGCCTTAACCTCACCCTGGTAGTTCTTCCGGCGGGCGGGATCCGTCAGATTCTCAATGTCATAGCCCACTGTCAGCGTCAACTGGTTTGTCATCAGACCTTTGTCCACCAATTCCAGCGCCAGCTGATCTGCCATCTCCCGGACTACCAAGCGGGTCTTTTCATAGGGATACGGGCATTGCAGCACCTGTCCCGCACCGATGCTCTTGGACTCCGGCCTGTACATTTTGATGTCGGTGATAGTACAGGGTTCCCACCCCCAAGCATGGTCAATCAAGAGTTCCGCGTTGACGCCGAAAAGCTTATAGAGCAGTTCTTCATTGTAATAGTCTGTGGGTTTGCCGATGGAACAGCGGGCGATGTCGCCCATGGTGTACAGGCCCTTCGCCTCCAGCTTTTTCGCATAGCCCCGCCCGACTCGCCAAAAATCCGTCAGGGGGCGGTGGGTCCACAGGTTACGGCGGTAGCTCTTCTCCGTCAGTTGGGCGATGCGTACGCCGTTGTTGTCCGCCGGGATGTGCTTGGCCCAGATGTCCATGGCGATTTTGCAGAGGTAGAGATTCGGCCCGATGCCCGCCGTAGCAGTGATGCCAGTAGTCTCCAGCACGTCCAAAACGATCTTCATGGCCAGATCACGAGCGCTGAGTCCATAAATTCCCAGGTAATTGGTCACATCCATGAAGACCTCGTCAATGGAGTAGTTGATAATGTCCTCCGGCGCGATATATTTGAGATACACGTTGTAAACCTTGGTGCTCCACTCCATGTAATGGGCCATCCGGGGCGGAGCTACGATGTAATCCACCGCAAGGCTGGGGTCCGCTTTCAGTTCGATGTCACTGGAGGAGGCTCCGGTGAGCTGCCGCCCCGGAGCCTGTCGCTGCCGCCGGGCGTTGACTTCCTTAACCCGCTGGACCACCTCAAACAGCCGCGCCCGGCCGGAAATGCCCCAGGCTTTCAAGGACGGCGTCACGGCGAGGCAGATGGTCTTCTCCGTGCGGCTCAGGTCTGCCACCACAAGGTTTGTGGTGAGAGGATCCAGCCCCCGCTCGACGCACTCCACCGAGGCATAAAAGCTTTTCAAATCTATGGCCAGATAGGTCCGTCCTTTCACGATTTCTGCCTCCCAACACAAAACTTTGTTCTAGTCCTATCATAGCATACCCAGTCCATCCGAGACAAGTCAAAAAAGAAGGAGTTCAGAGAAAGGAAAATCATGAAATTCAACTGTTGGAACCCCTCCGCAGGCGATCCCCGTCAGTTGGAATATGCCGGCCAGCGTCCGGTGCAAGAGGTGTTTGAGGAACTGAAATACCGGTTGGAAGCCAGGGCTATCTGCGCCAATACTTCCTGTTGAACCGCGAGCGGGAAGAAGGCCGGGAAATCCCCAAGGACACTGGCGTCTTTTTCATCATCGGCTTTGGTAGCAACGAGGGCATGCTTCTGCGTGCTTACCTCAGACTGTGTGAGAATGACAAACCCATCACTAAAAGCTTCATCACCGGCAAAGCTCTTGGCTAAGGTGAGAACGGCCTGGACTGGATGCCCCTTATCTCCTCTGCCATCATTAAGGCATTCCATTTTCCCGTCATTCTGGCGACCGTCTTTTTGTGCGTGCCGGCTTTCGGATTCGCCGCGCATAACGTCTCCGCCGTTGAGCTGTACTTTTACAGCAGGGAACTTCCGGCAGATACTTCAGAGGAATACCGGACTTACATTGAAGATATTCGGACTGGCTTCGGACGGCTGGACAGCTTCACCTCATCGGTAAACGGGAAAACGGAGGAAGAAAAGAGTCTTGGTGAAATCAGGATTACGGCTTTTTTATGCCCTTTACTTTGGAGATGATTCCCGTCGGGATCACCAGAAATTTGTGGACTGCTTTGTTGCCTATGAAGAGCGGACCGAAAGCCGGGTCAAGCTCCCGCTCCCGCCGGATCCTGCCACGCAGCTGGACACCATCTGTATGCTTTTAAGGCTGCTGTCTGGAAGTCTATCACCCCGGAGCAATGGCAAACTGTCCTGAATGCCATACGGACAATCAAGGAGACGGCTGACTTGAAGGATATTATCCTGGCCTAGAAGGTCCCCGGCCAGAGGTTTCCTGACGGCCGGCGATCTTCAAAACCTGCTGGAATCGGTGCATATAGCGTTCTTTTGTTGAAAAAACATTTAGAATTCTGGAGGCTTCAAAAATTTGACCCAGGAGGCTAAAATAAAAAAACCTGCATTTGCAAGGCTTTTATGAAAGGACGGCTCCTGTTTTTCGACCAGTCGAAAAACAGGAGCCATTCAATTTCGCTCAGATATTCCAGCATGCGATTTTATGGTCCTTTTCCCGCTCTTCCAGCGGGGGGCGTTGGGCCTGGCACCGGGCTGTCCGCAGGACGCATCGCTGATAATAGGGGCATCCGCCGTCAGGCTCCCTGGCCGGCGGCGGGAGCGACTCCCTCTCTTCCCCGGCTATATCGTACGCGGCAAGAAGACGGCGGGTGTAAGGATGACAAAGCTTTGAAAAATCCTCCATATGTCCGATCTGTTCCACGATCACCCCGCCATACATGACCATAAGCGCATCGGCTAGATAATAGATCGCCTCCAGATCATGGGAGATCAGGAGGCAGGTCAAATCCAGAGTCGATTTCAGGCCGGCCAGCAGATTCAGGACCTGCGCCTGCACAGATACGTCCAGGCTGCTCAGAGGCTCGTCCAGAAGCAGCAGCTTCGGTTTTGCCGCCAGCGCCCGCGCGATGCAAACACGCTGGAGCTGTCCGCCGCTGAATTGCTGGGGATATTTATACATGTCTTCGGGAGAGATCCCCACCATTTCCAGCAATCGGGACACCTCTTTGCGGGAGGACCCACCCCGCATGTGAAACAGGTTTTCCAAGGGTTCAGAGATGATATGAGCTATATCCATATGGAGGTTGACGGAATCCAGACTGTTCTGAAACACCATTTGGATACCGCCTTGAATGCGGCCAGGCCTTACCGGCGCGCCTCTGTAGAAGACACGGCCCGCAGCCGGCTGCTCCAGTCCGGCCAGGATCCGGCACAGGGTGCTCTTTCCGCAGCCGCTCTCTCCCACCAGCCCCAGGCAGATTCCGTCCGGAAGAGAAAACGACACATCCCGAACCGCCTCTATGCGGCGGTTCCAGCCGCGGCGGTAAGTTTTACGCAGTCCCTGCGCTTCCAGTAAGAAATCCAAGTGACTCACCTCTCAACAAGCAGCGGCTCCAATGCCCCGGCTCCAGTTCCCGCAGAGGCTGCGATACGGATATACAGTCCTCCAACGCAAAAGAGCAGCGCGGCGCAAACGGACAGCCTGGGCCTATGATTTCTCCCAGCCGGGGGGGATACCCCTCCATAACCTCCAGCCGCCGCTTGGAGAAAGTCAACCGCGATTGCAGCAGTCCCCGGGTGTAGGGATGCAGCGGATGGGACAGCACGCTGTCCTTGCGTCCATGCTCTACCACCTGGCCGCCGTACATGACATAGATATTGTCCGCCATGCAGGAGATGACCTTCAAATCGTGCGAGACCAGAAGGATCGCGATCCCCTCCCGGTATTGAAGCTGCCGCAGGATATGAAGGATTTCCGACTGCGTCGTGCGGTCCAGCGCTGTGGTGGGTTCGTCGGCGATCAGAAGTTCCGGGCGCGAGCCGATGGCCATGGCGATCAAAACGCGCTGGAGCATTCCGCCGCTGAGCTGGAACGGGTAGCTCCGAAGGACCCCCTCCGGCTCTTTGATATACATCCGCCTGAGCATCTCGGCGGCTTCCTCCAGACAAACACTCCACTCACGCCGGCGCCGCCCCTCGCAGAAATGGGTTCCAATGGTCAAACGCATATCAAAGGCCGACATGGGGTTTTGCAGGATCAGGGCCATTCTCCGTCCCCGAAAGGCGTCCATCGCGGTATCATCCTGAATGGGCACGGGCGCTCCATGCAGAAAGACCCGGCCCTCCACGTTCCACTTTTTGTGCTCCAATAGCCCCAGGACCGCTTGACAGGTAATGGATTTGCCGCAGCCGCTCTCTCCGATGATACCGGTGCAGCCTCCCTTTTTCACGGTCAGCGACACATCGCGGATAGCAGGGATCATGGATCTCCCGGCTCTCAGCCACGCCGACAGCCCCTCTGTGTACAACACTTTCTCGTCCATCACGTGCGATTCTCCTCCAGCGTATCCCGGAGACGGTCACCCAGCAGATTGACGGAAATCACCACCACAAGCACACAGAGTCCGGGCCAAAACATCATACCGGGATGCTCCATATAATTGCGGCCGTCGTTGATCATTGCGCCCCACTCCGGCAGCGGAGCCAGAATGCCCAGACCGAGGAAGGAGTATCCAGAGATGGCCAGCAGCGTGCTGCCGAAGTCGATCGCCAGCACCGCCAGCATCTGCGGCAGGATAGCGGGCAGAATGTGGCGTGTCAGCAGCCTTGGCCACCGGCTTCCGGCCAGGCGGCTGGCCATGATGGAGGTTCGTGTCAGCTCTGCCCGCGCCAAATTGCGAGCCATCCGCGCATACCAGATCCAACGGGTGGTCAACATGGCCAGACAGACGCTCTGGATCCCAATTCCAAGCGCACTGACGATGATAAGCACAAAAACGATGCTCGGAAAGGCGCGGAGCACGTCGCTTGCCTTTGTAATTGCCTCATCGGCCCAGCCGCCGGTCCAGCCGGACAGCATCCCGACTCCGGTGCCGGGCAGCGCCGAGAAGAGGGTGACCAGGGCGGCATATCCCATGGTATTTCGCCCGCCCCAAAGCACCCGGGACAGAATGTCCCGCCCGAGGTAGTCCGTACCCAGCGGGTGAACGGGGGAGGGGGGCGCAAATTTCAGGGATATATCCATAAAAGCTGGGTCGAAGGGGGACAGTACCGGCGCCAGGAGACAGGCCGCCACCAGGACGCCCAGCAATGTGAGATAGACGATCACGGTGGGACGGCGGAGAAACCGCCCAAGCATTCCGTTTTTTTGTCTCATCAGGACCCTCCCAGTCTGAGGCGCGGATTCAGCATGGCGCACACCAGGTCGGCAGCAAGATTTGCCAGGATGAAAAGTGCGGACATTAGCAGGATATATCCCTGGATCATGGGGTAATTTCTGGCGTTCACCGCCGAGACGCACATCCGCCCCAGCCCGGGCCATGCGAATACATTCTCCACAATGACGGCCCCGGACATCATACTGCCCAGGTGGAGGCCAAGGCTGGTGAGTACGGGGATCAGGGCGTTGGGGATCACGTGGCGCAGGGTGACCGCCCGCCGGGAAAAGCCACGGACCCTGGCATAGCGGACAAAGCCCTGGCTCTGAAGCTCCAGGATGCTGCTGCGCAGGAGCTTGGTATAGGTGGCGATGTACGAGCAGGCCAGAGTAAAGGACGGAAGGATCAAATGCTTCCAGCTGGTAGCGCCCTGGACCGGCAGCAGGTTCCACCGCAGGGAAAAGAGCGACACCAGGAGAAACCCCAGCCAAAATTTTGGCATAGAGGCGCCCAGGAACGTAAAGGCGCGTATCACGCTGTCCGCCAGCCCGTTTGGGTGTCTGGTGGACAGAAGGCCCAAGGTGACGCTGAGAAAAAGAACCCAGCCCAGGGCGGCCAGGGCCAGCTGCCCGGTGTACCTCAGATCCTCCGCCAGCTCCTCTGCAACGGGACGCTTTGTCTGATAGGAGTACCCCAGATCCCCCCTCAGCACCTGCCGCAGCCATCTGCCATACTGTACCGAAAGGGGCTTGTCCAGGCCCAGCTCAGCCCGGACCGCCGCTAGAGCCTCCTCTGTCAGCGGAGCGTTGACGGAGTTCAGGTAGGCGGTAGCGGCGTCCTCCGGAAGCTTTCGAACCAGGACAAAGGACAAAATGGACACCAGAAGCAGAAGTGGAACTAACCACAGGATCTGTTTTCCTATGTAACGGAGCACGATTTCCTCCTTCAAATGTGGTATCCCGCCTGCGGCGGCGCGGATACCGGCGCTGCGGTCAGCCGGCCCAAGCCATGTGGCTGACACCCATTCCGCTTCGGCTGGGAATCAGCTCCAGCCCGGTCAGCTCGCTGCGGTAGATAGCCAGGGTGCTGGTGACAGTGAGCGGTACGTATACGGCCTCATCGTGGAAGCTCTTCATGATATAGTTGAAATTCTCCTGGAGCTTGTCCGGGTCCGTCTGACTCAGACAGTCGGTCATGACGGCATCCAGCTCGGCTTTGTTGCTCATGCCCTTTTGCACGGTGTTGAATTTGTCGCCGCCGCTGGCCATGGCGGCCAAAGTGGCGTAGGGTTCATAGGAGCCGCCCCAGGAGCTGTAGATGAGCACGCCGAACTCCCCATCCGTCCAGTTCTTGCGGTAGACCTGGCTGTCCTGGGGGACGATATTGAGCTGAATGCCCACTTCGGCGTATTGGGCCTGAAGGATGAGTCCGATGTCACGGTCGTTGGTGACCGAGGCGTCATAGATCAGATCCAATTCCAGCCTGCGGCCATCCTTGGACCGAACCGTGTCCCCGCCGGCATAGACCCAGCCTGCGTCCTCCAGAATCTGGCTGGCCTTCTCCGGGTCGTAGGGATACGGCTCGATTCCGGCGGTGCCGGCATAGGGCGCCTCGCTGGAGAAATAGGCGGAGGCCGGCTCCTGAAGCCCTCCGAATATGCCCTGGGAGATGGCGGTGTTATCCGTGGCGTACTCCATCGCCAGACGGACACTCCGGTCTCCGGTAATGGGGCCGGCGGTGTTGATGTTCAGGTTGGAAATGCTGGTGGAGGGGGCCATCTCGGTCTTGAAGCCGGCTGCCGACATCTGCTGGTACATGTCGGCGGTAATCTGCGTGGAATCCACCATCACATCAATCTCGCCGGCCTTCAGGGCGTTGGCAGCCGTATTTACGTCGGGGATCACAACAGCCCTTAGATATTGAAAGCTGGGCTTTTCTCCCCAGTATTCCTCGTTGCGCTGGAAGAGCGCATACTGGTCGGCCACATACTCCTTCAGTACCCACATGCCGGTGCCGATGGGGGCGGTGACGCCATTGTCATAAGGGTCGCCCCCGGCAGGGAATCCGGCTTCCCCAAGCATGGTCAGCGGACGCCGGAATGTAAAATCGTTGAGAAGAGAGTTGCAGGGCTGGCTCAGATTGAGGACCAGGGTGAGGTTGTCCGGCGTATCAATGCTTGTGATGGAGGTCAGAGACTGAAGGAAGGAATAGCCGCCGGCGTGCCGCTGGACAGCTTCTATATTACGCTTTGCGACAGCGGAGGTAAAATCGCTGCCGTCGCTGAATTTCACCCCTTTGCGCAGGTGAAAGGTATAGGCGCAGCCGTCCGGCGAGATCTCCCAGCTCTCGGCCAGAACGGGGACAATCGTATCATTCTCCAGAGCCACCAGGCTCTCATAGACCCAATCCTGGGCGTACATCTGGCTTTTCATCGTGTGGGGATTCAAATCTCCGATGTCCTTGTGGGCGCGGACTACCAAGGTATCCTTTCCCTCGCTCTGCGGGGAGCTGGCAGGCTCCTGCTGGGGCGTGGTTTCGGGGCCGGCCGGCAGTATTTCGCCGCTGTTGCAGGCTGCCAGCGTCAAGCACAGCGCGGCGGCCAGGAACCCGGCAATCATTTTTTTCATCTTCATAAAATTCCCTCCTAAAAAATGGATTTATGGAGCATCGAGTCCAGGCCCGTTTCCATTCGGACAGGCTCCCCGCTGCGGCAAAAAAAGAAGAGGAGCGGAATTCCGCGCCTCCTCTTTACAGACGACCAGAAAACGCCCCCTCCAGCAAAGAAGAGGCCGCATTCTCTGTTGATTCGCCTATCACAGGAAGCGAATAACTGACTGCTAATCAAGCAGGTTTCCTGGCTGGCGGTTCACCGCGCCCCCGCACCTTCTCATGCTCTCGCACAATGGTATCCTGCGGGGGAACTGGCCGCTTACAGTGACCGGATCGCTTGGGATTTTCACCCAATTCCCTTTTCATCGGCGCTGGCCGACACTTGATTAGGATTCAATTTTTGCAGATTCGGATGTTGAAGTTCATTATATCCAATGAATAGGTCTTTGTCAACCACGAATAGAGAGAAATCATTTTTTGTACAAAGGGTAGCCCGCGGCCCCTCAAGTATCCGCTTTGCGCCGGGAACCGCGGCAGGAGCTTCCACAAAAAGCGCCGTTGACAGCCGGATGTCCCTGGGGATGCGATAAGAACACGATTTCACGAGAGCTTGACAACGATGAGGTTCTCTAGAGCCTGATCGCATAAGTAAGATAGTGATATAATGAAATAATGGAACTACAAAAAGAGCAATACGAGCAGATCAAAGATTGCTTTCCTAAACAGCGGAAACCGGCCAAAATCAGTAACCCGGAAGTGTTGAACGCAGTGCTGTACATCGTGGAAAATGGGTGCAAATGGAGGAGCCTGCCCAAAGAATACGGAGATTGGCACGTGATCTATGTCCGGGTAAACCGGTGGGCGAAGAAGGGTGTTTTACAGGCTGCATTTCTGCGTTTGCAGCAGATGGGAATCATTCAAATCCAAATAAATGTGATCCGTCTGGTTTCCACCTGCATCAAGGTCCATCCCGGCGGAATGGGTGCTTTGAAAAAAGCGGTATCCAGCCCATCGGGAAAACACGGGGCGGATGGAATACCAAACTTCATATGGCCGCCGCATCTGATCGAGATGGGGTAATCTACTCGTTGTCTGCGGGAAACTGCGGCGATGGGGCCGGAAGGCTGCGCACTTTTGCGGCAGCGCGGTTCGGCGGACTATCCGGTTCACCTTTTGATGGACCGGGCTTATGAAGGGGATGAGACAAGGGCCTTAGCAGAGGAGCTTGGTTATATACCAATTGTTCCACTTTAAAGAAGCCCGGCAGAAAAATTTGTGTAAAAGCAGACAAGCAATCATCAAGAAAAGGGAAGCAAATTAATGATCCGCTGGACTGGGCACAGTCCAGCTTAACCGGGCTTACCCATCCTGGAAACACTATGGTCAAGCCGGGGTCAGGCGGTCTGGCGGTCAGCATCGTCCTGATCGAACCCGTACCCCCTGAAACTGACCCTCTGCTTATGCGGCGCTTTTGCTGACGCTTTTCGCGGCACAGGCGCTTTTGCTTTGCGGACGGTGTTACGGCGTTATATCTCCGCCTCAGTCGTGACGATGATCTCCAAGGCGAGAGCAATTCTATCGTGAATCAGGAGAATAATTTACAAAATGTCCGGGAATTTTGCCGAATCGCCGGAGTTTTCCGTTCCGGCTACTACAACTGGCTGGCCTCCGCGAATAACCGCCTCGCCAGGGAGCAGGCTGACAGGCTGGATTTTGAGCGAATCCTTGAGGCATACAACTACCGGGGCTATAACAAAGGCATTCGGGGCATCCATATGCGCCTGCTGCACATGAATCCGCCTGTTTTGATGAATGTCAAGAAAATTTAAAGGCTCATGTGTAAATATGGCCTGCGCTGTCCCGTTCGGAAGGCCAATCCATACCGCAGAATGGCAAAAGCTTTGAAAACCGATACCACAGCAGATAATCTTCTCAATCGTCAATTTAAGGAACACGGTCTCCGTAAAGTGCTGCTGACAGATATTACATATATCCCACTTTCGGTTATTCTGGACGCTTTTACAAAGCAGGTTTTAGCCTATGTCCTGAGTGAATCCCTGGAACTGGATTTTGTCCTTGAAACCGTGAATTTACGGATTGAACGGCATGGAGTATCTCTCGACGCAGAAACACTGATCCACTGCGACCAGGGCTGTCACTATACCAGCAAGAAGTTCCGCCAGATTGTCTGTGAATCCAATTGGAGGCAGTCCGTGTCCCGCCGGGGAAACTGCTGGGACAACGCGCCGCAGGAGCGCTTCTTCGGTCACATGAAAGATGAGACCGGCTCCGCTTATCTTTCTACACTGGATATGAGAGCACAGAAACTAAATGGTTATTTAGTAAGCGATAAAGCATATGATATGATTTACAAATCCATAAAAGAATCCATGTTAGTGGTCTCAATTGATGTTGAGCGAATGAATTTTATTGATGATTTAGATATCATAAATGTAGATGATATGGAATGGAAACCTTACATAAAAGAGATTGCCGGTAAAGTTGCCGGTTGAAACGCCGGCAATTCCACGATAACGAGTTGGCAAGAGGCCTGTACCATGTTATAATCAAAGCGGTGAATCAGGATTTGACCGGGAGTTACTTATCAACAATCAAATTTGGGAGAATATTGAAATGGTGCATTTAGTGTATTGCGATAACGCAGGAAAGAAAGGCGAAAAAGTATTAGATAAGATTTTAGCCGGAACAAAGACAATGGTTATACGTGGAGCGGCAGGAAGAAAAATTCCCCATAGCAGAGTTTTTAAGGGAGAACAGCTTTACTTCATGGAAAAAGGAAGTGCGGAAATAACGGCAACCGCTACTGTGAAAGCAGTTCAAAATTATGTGAAATTGTCTGATGAAGAAATTATAAAAACCCTTGCAGACAATCAGAGCAAGCTAAACTTATCTGATAAGCAAAAAGTACGGTGGCATAAGAAATGTTTGTGTTTGGTGGAATTTGAAAATGTTGAGAGAATAGCACCGCTTGCTTTTGAACATCAGGGCAATATGGACGATTGGTTGATAATAGAAAAGATTGAAGACGTTGTTGTGGGGACAAGCATACCCTATGATTACGAAAAATCAAAGTTTTAGTACGACGATTTCCGGTTTGCCGGGCGGTCACAATTCAGAGGTGGCCGCCCGCTTTCGGTTTTTTTGATGAATGTTTTTGCCGAATAACTGTCCGCAACATAAATCTTGAACAGGGATGCTCGAAATATTTCAGCAAGCAAATATAGGGAAATTTGGAAATTATTGTAGACAAAAAGAGGGCTGTGCGTTACAATAATAAAAGATGACCGTCAGAATATATAAAATGGGATTTGAATCAGAGGATAATCAAAATGGATGAGCATAAAGAAAATACGCAGATCCGTTGGTCCTGTGGTATCGCATTGCTGACTTTGCTGCTCTCAGAAAATGTATTTCCCGGTCTGGCCGCGAAAACGGTGTTCCTTTTGCTGACGATGCTCGCTGTGACTCTGTACTTTAAGGGACACGAAAATGGGAGCCGCAGGTTGCAGGACCTTTCCTTTGTTTTGGCGGCATGCCTTGGTCTGTGGTTCTTAGTATGCGCCTTTTTCCCGGATCTGCCGGCGCGTTTGTTGGACCATAGCGTGCAGGCCCCCCAAGAGGAACTGGCGGACGCCCTGTCCGCAGAGGACGCTTACCGGATGCAGCAGGAAGACGCCAACCGGTCGCTGGGGGAACTTCAGGATCGAGTGGGCGGGGTCTCAAAAGGTCTGGAAGGGTTGATCGATACGCTTGGCAGCGATGTTTTTTTGTCGGAGGAGATCGATTCCGCGGAGGTCCAGCAGCTGCACGATCTGCTTGAGGAACGGCAGGGGCTGATTGAGGAGCAATTCCCGGATATAAAGACCAAACGGACCGATCTTGAATTGTTTTACAAAACAAAGGCCTACGACTGGATATATCACTACAGCAGTTTTATCAGCGCGTTTGAGGACTATGGGATCGACTGCGATCAGCTGGGCGTCGACCGATACACGCTGATGCTTTGGGATACGGAGAACCTTTATATACTGTATTCCATGAAGAAAGAGCTGGAGCCGGATCTGGCGGATAACAAGTGGTATGAGTCGAAGGGGCTTAAATTTGATTCCAATAAATCATCTAAAGACCAGTACAGCGATCTGCTGGATTATGGGGGCTGGAACTTTTCCTACCATAATGTGTACGCAGAGGATCTGGAAAAGAGCCACCACGAATATGTTATGAACTTTTATAAAAGATTCCATATGAATTTTGCAAAGGCTCCTGTGTAAGAGGGGAGGAGACGTAGGATGCGGCTGAATAAGGATGCAAAAATCATATTCTCCGTTCTTTTGGTGATCGTACTCGTCATTCTTTCCACAGCGTCGCCCAATATATTTTTTAAGCTCCTGTTTTTAGTTTTCGGATCGGCCTGGATTATCCTGTCCTTTTGCGAGGATATGATACACGATGCAAAACGGCAAAAACTTTTGTCCCGTGCCTCAGGAGCCGTATTTGCCGCGCTCTTCGTCTGGTCCGTCGTTTATGCCGGTTCCTTCCCCGCTTATGGGAGGGAGTTACAATCCTTTTTCCAGGCAAAACCGTCTGAGAGCGTCTCGCAAGACGAGGCTGCCGCTGCGGTTTATGAGGAAGCGGGCAGTGGGTTCCGCCAGGTGGAGGAGGGGATCCAGGCCGCAGACGCACAGGTTTCTCAAATTGCAAAGGATTTGCAGCACTACTCGAAAGTGGCGGAAGAACAGCAGTTTTTTGCCAGCAAATACGACCCTTCCGAGGTGGAGAAGATCATCGGCGTTATCAGAGAGAAACTGGAGGAAGACAAGAAAAAAGAATCGCCTTCTTTTGCGGACATTCAAACGAACCCCCATACGGTAGAGCTGTTCTATAAGATGCGCTTAGGGCGCGAGCTTTTTCACTATGTTGATTTGATCCGGGCGTTGGAATCCATTGGAATAGATTGTGAGGCCATGTCTATCGACGAATACAAGTTGATGACATGGGACACAGAGTACATGTTTGCCGTCTATTCCATGCGGCAGAGTGTGCTGCCCGACGCGCTTCAAGGTAAAACTTATGAAGAGGGTCCAAAGTTATATTATCGGGATTTCCGGATCAAGCTAAACGAATATAGCGATACAACCGACTATGGAAATTGGTGTAAAGAATATGAGTCTCCGGTTTCAGCCGAAGATATCGTCCAACGGCTTGATACGCAGTTTACGGATGGTTATAAAAAGTTTCATATGAATTTCCAGGCAAATTCGAACTGAATATGTTTGGCGCAGCATCCCATTTGCCCATACCATAATAAAAAGACAACCAGCAGGAAGAGGACCTTGTAAAGAGGTCCTCTTCCTGTTTTGACACACCGCAGGCCACTCATATTAGATTGCTTGTCCCACTAGGGGATCTGCAATCTAATACTGAGTGGTCTCACAAATTATTTCGTAGTCTGCATGCGGATTAAGACTCCATGATAAACCGGAAGCTCTCAGGCAAAAATAAGCATCTTGGATTATCATTTCGACGGTATTTGATAAACGTATGTCTTGCTAAACTATTTGATGCAAATTGTTATATTGAACCATAATTTAATAACTAATTTATGGTTTTATCAAGAAAACGACAAAACCCAAACATAGTGATCTGCGCACAGGTTTTGTCTAAATTGGCACCCCTGAACCGGGTTCGAACCAGCGGCCTGTCGCTTAGGAGTAAGACGAACAGGTTTTTGGTCCTTTTATGCGCTCCCTGTGAAACCCCGGCAAACCCGCTTGTATCAAGGGTTTGCCGGGGTTTGCTTGTTGATTGGACAATTGTGTTTTTAGCTGACTTTGGCCGCTGTTGAACGGTCTGTAAGCAGATTTGTAGGCAAAATGCCGGGTTACAAATTTCCTCGGCTAGTGATTTGGTGCGCACACCACACAAAATCCACCGCAGCCATCACGCTTCACCCCTATAGGCGAGCCACAATCCGAACATCTGGTATAGCATATTCTTTAAACTATGCGATCTTCATCCTGGTCATACTCGTCATAAAACGGACCAGAATCAGATACTACTTCGCCCGCAATTAAATTGTATTCCTCTAAATCCGTACGGTCAGGCAATCTACATAATCCATAAACTCAACATATTCTTTTTCTTCCTCTGTATCTATTCCGCAGTTAGAAATATCAAGAGATATCGTAAGGTTCAGTTCAACCTTGTACGATTCCTCTATTTCTATAACCTCCTGCCACAAGTAAACACCATCTTCTTTGTCATAGAAAGAATTGTCTTCATTGGTATACTTGTAATATACTTTTACTGTACATTGAGCCTCAATTGCAACTCTTGCAACATTATTTTCATCATTAATAGAAACTAATCGGCATTTCCAACTTTGACCCCGGCCGCATGGGCTTGACACAAACGGAGCGGGAGCTTCTTCTTTTGCCTGAGTAGAGCGGCTGAATTCCATGCGGGAACCAGGCGCAAAACTGTTCCGGCAGGGTCATAAGCGAAACAGGCCCCCGGTACCGCCATGGCTTTCTACAGCAAAACCCACGCCAGATAATTCTGGCGTGGGTTTTCCGTTTCCTCCAGGCGAAGCCGCCGGAGCGTTTTCGAATATTTGCCCGGCATTTTCACAAGATGCCGGATTTATCACAGCACCGGCGTCCAAGCCAGATCCATGATGGCATCCGTGTCGTCCATATTGGTAATCAGACCCAGGCGTACATAACGGTTCACCACATCCCGGAGAGATGTTTCCGTGAATGCCTGATCCAGGCCAAATTGCAGGGAGTTGTTAATCATGACATTCATGTCAAAGTCACCGCCGTTCCAGCCCCGCTCCAGCAGCAGCGTGGTGGCTTCGTCGGGATTCTCCCGCATCCAGGAGTGGGCCTTTTGAACGGCCTGAACAATTTTCTTTGAAATAACAGGGTTCTCCTGGACAAAGGTGCGGTTCATGGCGATAACACAGCAGTTGTCATCTGCAAAGTCCTCATCCAGCAGGGAGCGGATACATTTGAGCTTGCCATCTTTAACCATAGCGTAAGCGAAGGTGTCGCTGAGCAGCGCGCCGGAAATCTCCCCGCGCTCCATGGCCGCCACGCAGGCGTCAGAAGAGACCTGCATCAGCGTGACGTCGGTCTGAGGGTCGATACCGTCGGCATCCAGCAGCAGGCAGGTGATGTTGTAGTCAGACGCGCCGATGCCGTTGGGGACGGAGATTTGGGTGCCCTTCAGGTCCTCGGTGGTGTTATACGCGCTGTCCCCCAAAACATAAATGGATTTGCAGCCGATGTGCGCACCGCCGACGAAGGTCAGGTCCACACCATTGGTGATGGGGACCAGCATCGTGGCGATGTGGCCCGTGCACACGGTCGCCTGCCGGGTGCCCAGCGCCTCCGTGTAGGAGGTGCCCTTGAAGCCCTCGGCCGTCAGGCCGGCCTCCGCATAGTAGCCCCGGTCGTCCGCCACGGTGGGGCCGGAGGTGCAGCCGTCGGACATGTAATACTTGACAGGTTCACCGTAGGCCGGCTCGTTTTTCATGGCCTCCAGCTCCTCGGCGGAAGGCGTCAGATCAAAATCGGCCATGTCCACGGCACGGCCGGGAATGTCCATGGGCGTAAACAGCGCCTCCCAATTGCCGGAGGCCGATGCCTCGGCGGCATTCATGTGGACATCGGACACATTGACCTCCACTTCTACGCCGTTTTGACCCATCTCGATCTGTCCATCGTTGTTCAGGTCGCCCTCCAGCTGGCCGCCGGTGTCGCCGCCGCAGGCCGCCAGGCACAGGGCCATAACCACCGCCAGGACCAATGCAAGAATCTTCTTTCCATCCATGTGTGCGCTTCCTCTTTTCATCAATTTTATTCCAACACGGCTCCGCGCCGCGATTTGGACCATGGATACTATTGGACCTCTCCACCGCTGAAGTGGAGCTTCCGCAGGATGTCATTCCGATAGGCCACGAAGGCGGGAGAGGACCGGTCCCGGGGGAATGCCTCCGAAATCCGGATGTCGGCCACAATCCAGCCGGGACCGGAATCCATCACCAGGACCCGCGTCCCCATATAGATCGCCTCATCCACGTCATGGGTGACCATCAGCGCCAGCTGCTGGCGCTTTTGCCAGATCTTCAAAATTTCATCCTGCATATTCATCCGGGTGAAGGCGTCCAGGGCGCCCAGGGGTTCGTCCAGCAGCAGAATCTTCGGCTCGTTAATCAGGGAGCGCGCCAGCGCCACCCGCTGGGCCATGCCGCCGGAGAGCTGGGCGGGATAGTCGTCCCGGAACTTCTCCAGGCCGATAATCTCAAGCATCTCCTCCACACGCTGTGCATTGCCCTTCAGCTTCCCCTGCATCTGCAGGCTAAAGGCAATGTTCTTCTCCACGGTCAGCCAGGGGAACAGCGTGGGCTTTTGGAATACCATGCCCCGGTCGGGGTCCGGATCCTCAATCTCCTTGCCGTTTACGCTGAGCGTTCCTGTGGTGGGAGCGATCAGACCGGCCACCAGGCGCAGAATGGTAGATTTCCCGCAGCCGGAGGGACCCACCAGACTGATGAACTCGCCGCTTTCCATGGAGAGGGTTACACTGTTCAGGGCGTGGGTAACCTCCTCCGTCTCAATCTTGGCAAAGCTCTTGGATACATTCTTCAGCTCCAGCGTGACTTTCCGATCCTCCATCACTTCTCCACTCCAATCTGCCAGCGCAGCACGCGGCGCTTGATGAGGTCCAGACCCTTGGTGACGATGGTAAAGATGACGCAGATCACGAACAGGGCGGCAAACATCTTGTCATAGCTGGCCCAGGACTTGCTCCAGTTCATATACCAGCCCAGGCCGGACTTGACGCCCAGCATTTCCGCAATCATAATCGCAGTGCACGAGCTGCTCATGGCCTGGGTGCAGCCTTGGAGAATCGAGGGCATGGCATGGGGAATCGCCACCCGGAACACCAGCTGGCGCTCGCTGGCGCCCAGCGTCTTCGCCGCATCGAAGAAGTCCTTATCCACATTGGAAATGCCCGTCATGGACGCCACCGTCACGGCAAACCAGGAACCCAGGGCAATGATGAACACCGCGCCGCCAAACAGCGAGGATGCTACCACCATCATGATGGGAATCCATGTGGACGTGGGAATGGGTCCCAGGAACTTGATGATGGGGTCCACCCAGTAGCGGCATCGCTTGGAGTACCCGCAGGCGATGCCGGTGACCAGGCCCAGGGCGACGCCGATGGTATAGCCCAGCATCAGCAGCCAGAGCGTGTGCAGCGTGCAGTCCCAAATCATGGCGCGGTCTTTCCAGGCGGCGTTGGCCACGAAGTTCAGGCAGGGCACAAAGGGCTGGGTCAAAATTCCCGTCTTCAGCGTCAGGTAATCGTAAAAAGCCAGCAGCAGGAACAGCGCAGAAAACAGCGGCGCACGGTAGCGCAGATTCTCATAGACCCGCTTGTCCCCTCTCAAACGCCGGAGTCCGGCCACCGCGCCATAGATGTTGTAGGCGGCAATCAGCAGAATCAAAAAAGCCAGGTATGTATTTGGATTCTGGTTCATGCTGTTATCCGGAAGCAGGCGATACTCCAAAACCGCCACGATTCCGCAGACGTCCGGCAAAAGCAGAATCATCCGCTCCAGGACCTTTTGCGCCCTTGTCATCTCCTTGGTCTCCAGTTCCCGCAGCTGCTGGCGGGTCAGGTTCTCCAGCCCCGTGCGCCCGGCTTTGTTTTCGCTCTTCGGTCGAATATCCTCCGGCATCGTACACCCCTCCGGCCCATCGGATGCTCTCTTCGCCGGTTACCCTCCGGCCCGCTTCGATAGGTCCATATCATTCGCTATTCTTAAAAAAGTATAACGTCAAACCATCATAGCACGATCCTATTTTTCTGTAAACCCAACGGCGATAGATTCTGCCCCTCCTTCTTATAGAACTTTATAATAGATCCTGCCCTTTTATCGAAATTCCAAATTTCAAAACCAGGAGAGGAACGTTTATACTGATGAGGACACAAGGACGCGCCGCCCGCCACGGCGGGCGGCGGAAAGGGAGAGCGCCATGAAGTATCGGATCGGCATCGACGTGGGGTCCACCAGCACAAAGGCGGTGGTTCTGGACCGGGACCGCGCCATCCTGCACCGCCTGCTGCAGCCCACCGGCTGGAGCAGCGTCGATGCGGCAGAGCGCGTCCGCACGGCCCTTGAGGAATGGGGCGTCCCGCTGGAGGACAGCGCTGTGGTGGCCACGGGCTATGGGCGCATCTCCGTCCCCTACGCGGACAAAGCCGTCACGGAGATCACCTGCCACGCCCGGGGGGCGGCCTTCCTCCACGGGGCGCCCCGCCTGATGATTATTGACATCGGCGGACAGGACACGAAGCTGATCTGCACAGAGGGGGGACAGGTCCAGGATTTTGTGATGAACGACAAGTGCTCCGCTGGAACCGGCCGCTTTTTGGAAATCATGGCCAATACACTGTCCCTGCGGCCAGAGGAGCTGTGCGCCCTGGCCCGGCGGGGCGGCGGCGTCTCCATAAGTTCTATGTGCACGGTCTTCGCCGAATCTGAGGTAATCAGCCTCATCGGCAGCGGCCGGCCCCGGGAGGATATCGCGTTCGCCGTGATGGATTCCATCGTAAAAAAGGTCTGCTCCCAAGCGCAGCAGATCCGCACCCAGGACACGGCGGTCTGCCTCACCGGGGGGCTGTGCGGGGTGGAACCCTTTTGCGCCGCGCTGTCTAAGGCGCTGGGCGTGCCGGTGGCCCACTGCGATGACGGGCGGTATGCCGGCGCCATCGGCGCGGCGCTGTGCGCGGAGTCCATTTAAGAGACACGACAGCAGAAAGGAGCGTATGACGGATGGATGAGAGGCGGCTTCCCTCCATTTTTGAGGAATTTTCAGACGCGCGGAAGGCGGGATTCCTGCGGGCGAAGGAGGTCAAGGACCGGGGCGGAAAGATCGCGGGTACGTTTTGCACCTTCACCCCCAACGAGATTTTCGACGCTGCCGGAATCTATACGGTCAGCCTGTGCGGAACCAGCGACGAAACGGTCGCCGCGGCGGAGGCGGATCTGCCCAAGAATCTCTGCCCGCTGATTAAATCCAGCTATGGCTTTGCCGTCTCGGACAAATGCCCCTATACTTATTTTGCCGATCTTATTGTCGGGGAGACCACTTGCGACGGGAAAAAGAAAATGTACGAGCTGCTGGGGCGGCTCAAGGACGTCTATGTGATGCAGCTGCCCCAGGCGGTGGACCGGCACTACGCCAAGGATCAATGGGTCGCGGAGCTGCGGCTTCTGATCGAGGCGCTGGAAAAACGTTTCGGCATCACCATTACGGAGGAGGCCCTGCGCCGGGCCTGCGAGGAGCGCAACCGCCAGCGGCAGGCGAAGACCGCTCTTATGGAACTGCAAAAACAGACGCCGCCTCCCGCCTTCGCCCGGGATCTGTATGCCGTAATGGACAGCAGTAATTTCAGTTTCAATCAGGCCGCTTCCACCCAGGCCATTGAGGAGGCGGTCCGGAAAATTCAGGCGGCCTATGACGACGGCGAGCGCCCGGTCCCGGCGTCCTGCAAGCGCATTTTGGTCACCGGCTGCCCCATCGGCGGGGTGCTGGACAAGACCGTGGGCGCCATCGAATCCAGCGGCGGCGTGGTGGTGTGCCTGGAGAACTGCGGCGGCATCAAGCCCACTCGATTGATGGTGGACACGAATCGCCCCAACATTCTGGAGGCCATTGCCGAGCGCTATTTGGGCATTGGCTGCGCGGTGATGGCCCCCAATCTCCACCGTATGGAACTCCTCCGGCAGCTGACGGAGGAATTCCAGGTGGAGGGCATCGTGGAGGTCGTCCTCCAGGCGTGCCACCCTTACAGCGTGGAGCGCTATCAGGTCCGGGAGCTGTCCAGGAAACTGGGAATTCCGTACCTCTGCGTGGAAACGGACTTCTCCCGCTCCGACCTGGGGCAGCTTTCCACCCGCCTGAGCGCATTTCTGGAGATGCTTTGAATACAGAGGAGGGCCTGACAATGTCAGGCCCTCCGGCTTTATCCGATGATTGGGATATGGAACGGGCATCGTTGAAAACGGCGCAGTCCGCTGTTGTACAAAGCGCGTATGCGCTTTCATCAAAGACAGATATCGCATATGCGGCCTCCGGCGCTCCTGCGAAGGAGGGAATTATCTGGGTTCTTTTCCTCTCCGTCCGCCATAGAACTCCTGGATAAACCGCAGAAAGCCCCGGACATGGCTCTTCAGGGCCAGGTCCTTCCGGTAGGCCAAATAGAGGTCCCTCCGGCTGTCCAACCCGAGGAACTCGAACCGCAGGACCCGCCCCGCTTCCACCAGTCCCTGGGCCGCCTTCTCCGAAATAATCGAAACGCCCAGGCCACCGGCCACCAAATTTTTAATCGTCTCCTGATCGTTGGCCCGGGCGGCAATCAGAAGATCCCGCTCGGACATGCCCAGCTGTTCCAACAGGAGTTCTCCCCTTTTTTTGCTGCCGCTCCCCTTTTCCCGCAGGATAACCGGAGACTCCAGGAGCGTCCGGATCGGGGGTTCCGCCTCCCGGTGCAGCGAGAGGAACCGCTCGTTCACCGGCGTGATGAGTATCATCCGATCCTGATAAAAGGGGATGCAGGCAAGGTTCTTTTCCTGCGCCGGCATCCCAATCATGCCGGTGTCGAACACGCCGTCCAAAAGTCCGGAGATGACGCCCTGAGAGTCGTCCTGGCAGACTGCCACGCAGGCCTTTGGATACTGCGCCTGATACGCCGGGAGAACCTCCGGCAGAAGATAGGCGGAGGGAATGGTAGACGCTCCCAGATAAATCGTGTTCCTGTTCTCCGAAGCGCAGCAGCGGACCGCCCGGTCGTGGAGATCCAGGATTGCCTTTGCGTATTCGTAAATCTCCATGCCCTTTGGGGTGATTTCCAGGCTCTTCGTTGTGCGGATGATCAGCTTGGCCCGCAGCTCTTCTTCCAGCTGGCGGATGTGTGCACTGATGGTCGGCTGTGAGAGGTAGAGGTTTTCCGCCGCCTTCGTAAAGCTCTCCCATTTTACTACGGCAGCGAGGGAGCGCAGCTGCTTGAATTCCATGATACAATTGCTCCTGTTGGTCCAGGGCCTGCGGCAAGGGATACATTAGGCCGGACAGCCCTTGAACCCATTTTGAATAGATAGCGTTATTCTACCACAAGAATTTCGAAAAGGCAACGATCGCGGATAAGCCCCAGGGGCGGCTTTCCGCCTAAGGGAAGGGTCTTATCCGCTCGCCGTATCAATTGGATGCTCAGGCGGATTCAAAAGCTGCGCCCCGGATAAGTCCGGCAGGTGCAGCGGGCCGCCTCACAGGTCCCGGCGTTTAATTTATCTTCAAAATACAGAAAGAGGCAGCCGCATGACGCCTTCGCATCGTGCGGCTGCCTTCTGTTCGCAATCTTTCTTTAGGAGGGTCCACCTTGCTCTCAGCCAAAATTTGACGCCGCGTCCCGGCAGTTTTTCCGAAAGGCGCTGGGGGTCATGCCGGTGGCGGAACGGAATACCTTGGAAAAATAATTGTAATCACTGATGCCCACCGACTCCCCAATCGCCGAAATGGGCAGGCTGCTCTGCACCAGCAGCCGTTTCGCCGCGTCAATACGCCGCTGAGCCACCAGATAGGAAAGCGTCTGCCCCTCGGAGAGCTCCTTGGCCAAGGCGCAGAGCTTTGTGCGGCCAATATGAAGCTGCTGGGAAATTGACTCCAGGGACAGCTTCTCCATGTAGTGCTGGTCCAAATACAGCTCCAGCTTCTGAAGGTCCGTCTGCTCCGCCGTCAGGATCATACCCTTGAGCTGAATGTAAGAAGACAGGGCCTCCAGCGTCTCGGCGTAGGCCTGGATCTCCTTCTGGGTGTATTGCCGGAACTGGAAAAAGGCAGGGCGCAGAACGCCGGCTCCGCCGGGATACCAGTCCAGCAGCTGCCGGCTGCGCTCCCACTGCTCCTCCATAGGGGACTCGTCCAGATAGCACCCAAAGACCAGATAGGCCAGGGGCCGCTTCTTATCGAACAGGGGCATGACGGCCTCGCAGACGCCGGCGTGGCAGCGGTAGAACTGGAAGCCTTTTTCCGCTGTGTAGTGCCGGATCTTGCACCGGTCGCAGGCAACGCAGCGCTCATGCCCCTCGGGGAGGTCGTTGAGCATCCGGCAAAACGGCGGATGGCCCCGGAACAGGTTGATATCCCGCCCCTCGGGGTCCAGGATGTTGGCCGGCAGGCCGGTGAGAATGTTGAGGTTGGCAATCAGCCTGCGCAGACGCTCCTCGTCAAAGAGTATGTTCATTTCTGATATTGCTTTACGATGCCCTCCAGCTCGCTCCAATGGGCCTCCATGTCGCTCACCAGCTTAAACTGCGTGCGGCAGCGGTCCAGGTTGTGCCGTTCCCGGCTGATATGGAAATACTGATCTCCCACTAAGTAGTCCGTGAGGAAGCGGATGCCGCACTCCAGGGTCATCAGCTTCGCCCCCCAGGGAAGGTAGGCAATTTCCGCATTGCTCAGCGTCCCGCCGGTGCCCTCCAGAAAGGCGGCGGTGTAAACGGCGAACAGCTCTATGTCCAGATTCACCTTGCTAAGGTCTGTCTCATCCTCGGCGCAATGGTTCGCCCCAAAGCGGATGGAGTCCCCGAAATCATAGAGCACCAGCCCCGGCATCACGGTATCCAGGTCGATGATGCAGATGCCCTCGTTGGTCTTCTCGTCCAGCAGGACGTTGTTCAGCTTCGTGTCGTTGTGGGTGACGCGGAGGGGAAGGGTTCCCGCCCGCATGGCGTCCAGCGCCACGGAGCAGTCCGCCTCCCGCTCCAGGACAAAGCGGATCTCCGGCCCGCAGTCCTTCGCCCGGCCCAGGGGGTCTGCCTTCACAGCCTCCTTCAGCTTGGCCAGCCGGTCCTCTGTGTTGTGGAAATTGGGGATCGTCTCATGAAGCGTCTGGGCCGGGTAGTCCCCCAACAGCCGCTGAAACCGGCCAAACGCCCGGCCGGAGGCCGCGAATAGCTCCGCCGTCTCCGCCGCCTGGTAGCAGACCGTGCGCTCCACAAAGGGGTAGACCCGCCAGGCCCCGCCGGCGCTGTCGGTGAAATAGGGTTCGCCGCTCCGGGGGCGGATGACCCGCATGGCCTCCCGGTCCCGGTCGCCGCCGCTCTTTTCAATCTGACGGCCCAGGTACTCGGTGACGCCGATGATGTTCTCCATCAGCTCATCCGGGTGCTTAAAGGCCGCAGAACTCATCCGCTGGAGGATGAAGCGGCGGCAACAGCAGTCCTCCGGCTGGGTGTGGACCACGAAGGTGTCGTTGATATGCCCCTCGCCGTAGCGCAGCGCCCCCACCACGGGCGCACCGAAATCAAAGCTGTCCAGGGCCTCCTGGAGTCTCTCTTCCGCGGTGCTCATTTCATTCCTCCCACAGCCGGTCCGGATAGAGGCCGGCCTTTGTCTTTCCGGCGATGGCACCCACCACCGCGGGCTTGTCCTCCCGGTACGTGACGCCGTACCACTTGTCCCCGCTTCGCAGCACCTTGACCCGGGCCTTCCCCTCCTCAATAAGCTGGCTGACCACAGTGGGCAGGAAGTACTCCGCCTTAGCAGGGTTCTCCGCCAGAGCCTTGTCCAAAAAGGCGGGAAGGCGCTTCCACGCCTCGTCCAGGAAGCTCCGGGTGAAGCCCCACATGTTCAGCGACACGATGGTGTCCTCCGCCAGCTCCGTCCAGGATTTCCCGTCGTCCTCGGTGAAGCGCAGGGGAGGACCCTGCTCGATTTTGGTACGCTCGGTGATTTGGGTCAGGTAGTGGTCCTCCGTTTCCTCGCACACGCCCCGGGCCACGGTGCCGTTTTCGCTGACGGTGTTTTTCAGCAGGTAGCCCACCATAACATACTCGCAGAGATCCCCGTCCTCATGGGTGCTGAGGTAATCGTAAATCTCCCGGTAAGCCTCCGGCCCGTAGTAATCGTCGGCGTTGATAATGGCGAAGGGGCCGTCCACCACCTTCCGGGCGGCCAGGGCCGCATGGGCGGTGCCCCAAGGCTTTTGCCGCTCCGCCGGGACCGAGTAGCCCTCGGGCAGGTCTTCTTTCAGCTGGTAGACGTAGCGTACGTCCATGGACTTTGACACCCGGTCGCCGATGCAGCGCCTGAAATCCTCTTCGATCTCGGGCTTGATGACGAACACCACCGTCTCGAAGCCCGCCCGGCGGGCGTCGTAGATGGAGTAATCAATGATGAGCTGGCCGTGGTTCCCCACGGGGTCCAGCTGCTTAAGCCCGCCGTACCGGCTGCCCATGCCGGCGGCCATGATGATCAATACCGGCTTTTTCATTTCTCCCCTCCGTGGTATCCGTTTGGATTCCCGGACTGCCACTTCCAGGACGAGGCGCACATCTCCTCGATGCCCAGCCCCGCCGTCCAGCCCAGCTCGTCCCGGGCCTTGGCGGGATCAGCGTAGCACTGGGCAATGTCGCCCGGGCGGCGGGGGTCCATGACGTAGGGCAGCTCCTTGCCGCAGGCTTTCTCATAGGCGTGGAGCACGTCCAGCACGCTGTAGCCCTTGCCGGTGCCCAGGTTGCAGATGAACAGGCCGCAGTTGCCCTCCAGCTTCTTCAGCGCGGCCACATGGCCCTTGGCCAGATCCACGACGTGGATATAATCCCGCACGCCGGTGCCGTCGGGGGTGGGATAGTCGTTTCCGTAGACGTGGACCTTCTCCAGCTCGCCCACGGCCACCTTGGCAATATAGGGAACCAGATTGTTGGGGATGCCGTTGGGGTCCTCGCCGATGAGGCCGCTCTCATGGGCGCCGATGGGATTGAAATACCGCAGAAGGGCCACGTTCAGCGTGGGGTCCGCGGCGCAGCAGTCGGCGAGAATGCGCTCCTGGAAGAGCTTGGTGGTGCCATAGGGGTTGGTGGTGCCGCCGGTGGGGAAATCCTCCCGGATGGGCACGGAGGCCGGGTCGCCGTACACGGTGGCGGAGGAGGAGAAGACAAAGTTCTTCACGCCGTGCTTCCGCATGGCCTGGAGGAGGTAGAGCGTGCTGATAAGGTTGTTGGAGTAATACTCCAGGGGCTTGGAGACGCTCTCGCCCACGGCCTTCAGCCCGGCGAAGTGCATGACGGAGTCGATGCCGGGATTCTGGGCAAAGAGGGCCTCCACCTGCTCCATGTCGCACAGCTCCGCCTTGATAAAGGGAATCTTCTTCCCCACGATTTTCTCCACCCGCCGGAGGGCCTCCTCGCAGGAGTTATAGAGGTTATCCGCCACGATGACCTCATAGCCCGCCTGGATGAGTTCTACGCAAGTGTGGCTGCCGATATAGCCCGCGCCGCCGGTAACAAGAATGGACATAAAAACCGCTCCCTTTCAATTATAAAAATTTTTCGCCTGCGTGAAAGATTTTCGATATTCATCAAGCCCTATTGTAGGCCCCTTGGATGGAAATGGGAATGGAGGATAGTCCACATTATTAGAAAAATCGTCCGTTTTATGCACTTATTATACTATATCTCTCTGAGCCTGTCCAGGAAAAAGAATTTCCCGCCTTGTACTGCCCCGGAGGCCTGTGGTATAGTGTAGGAGAATATTCAAAGGAGGTATGGATATGGAGATACGGCATTCGACGGAGCAGGACTTTCCGCGGATTATGGAGATCTACCGGCATGCCCGCCGCTTCATGGCGGAGCATGGGAATCCCCATCAGTGGGGCGACACCGCCTGGCCTCCCGAGCCGCTGATTCACGCCGACATCGCCGCGGGCAGCAGCTACGTATGCGTCTCGGAGGGACGGGTCGCCGGAACCTTTTTCTTTGTCCAGGGGCCGGACATCGAGCCGACCTACCGCGTCATTGAAGACGGCAGCTGGGCAGACGAAAGTCCCTACGGCGTCATCCACCGCCTGGCGGGGGACGGAGTGCAAAAGGGCGTGGGGGCGTTCTGCCTCCAGTGGGCCTTTGCGCAGTGCGGCCACCTGCGGGCGGACACCCACGGGGACAACACGGTCATGCAATCGCTTTTAGAAAAACGCGGCTTCGTCCATCGGGGTACCATCCACGTGGTGGAGGACCCCTATCCCCGGCTGGCCTATGAAAAGACGGGCCGCGGGTAAGCCCCCTGCCGGAGAAAATTCCCCCGCCAGGGCTGGAAACTTTGCCGCCGGTGTGATATAATCCCTTCCCATAAGAGCCTGTTTACAATCCGTCGAAACGCCGGTTCGGGGCATCTTTTTCCGCTGGGGCTGCGTTGATTTGACTTGAAATCCGTCAGAGTTCCTGCGTCAAATCGCCTTGCCCGGAAAAAATTCGCCCCAATCCCACATTCCGCCGGATTGTAAATTGTAAACAGACTCTAAGATAGAAAAAGGAGGGACCGCCATGCAGCGCCCCCTGGCGGATGAGATCCGCCCAAAAACATTGGATGAGGTCGTCGGACAGCGGCACCTCCTGGCCCCCGGGGCGGTGCTCCGCCGCCTGATTGAGAGCGGGACCGAGGCCAACATGGTCTTCTACGGCCCCTCCGGCACCGGGAAAACCACCATCGCCAACATTGTGGCCGAGAGGACCCATAAGGCCCTCTACCGGCTCAACGCCACAACGGCCTCTCTCCAGGATATCAAGGACATCATCGCCGACGTGGGAACCCTGCTGGCCCCCGGCGGGGTGCTGCTGTACCTGGACGAAATTCAATATTTTAATAAGAAGCAGCAGCAGAGCCTGCTGGAGTTTATGGAAAACGGCAAGCTGACCCTGATTGCCTCCACCACGGAAAACCCGTATTTTTACGTCTACAGCGCCCTCCTCAGCCGGAGCACAGTCTTCGAGTTCAAGGCCGTGTCTCCGGAGGAGGCGGAGCCTGCCGTCCTCCGGGCGCTGGACATTGAGCGCCGGCGCTCCTCCCTGCCCCTGGAGTGGGAAGAGGGCCTGCCCCTGCAAATCGCCACGGCCTGCGGCGGGGACGTGCGCAAGGCGGTCAACGCCGTGGAGCTTTTGAGCCACGCCGCCCAGCCGAGGCAGGGAATCCTCTTCCTCTCCAGGGAGGACGCCGCCCAGCTCTCCCAGCGCAGCGCCATGCGCTATGACAAGGGGGGCGACGCCATGTATGACATCGCCTCCGCCCTGATGAAGTCCCTCCGGGGCAGCGACCCCGACGCGGCCCTGCACTACCTGGCCCGGTTCCTGGAGGCCGGGGATCTGGTGACGCCCTGCCGCCGCCTGCTCTGCTCCGCCAGCGAGGACGTGGGGATGGCCTATCCTCAGGCCGTGGCCATCGTGAAGGCCTGCGTGGACACGGCCATGCAGCTGGGCCTCCCCGAGGCGCAGCTCCCCCTGGCCCAGGCGGCAATCCTGCTGGCCACCGCGCCCAAGTCCAACAGCGTGGTGGACGGTATCGGCAGGGCCCGGGCGGACGTCCGGGCGGGCCGCACCGGGGACGTGCCCCGGCAGCTCCAAAACGTCCACGCCGACACCACCGGCTTCGACAATCAGCAGCACTACCTCTATCCCCACAACTTCCCTGGCCACTGGGTGGAACAGCAGTACCTGCCCGATGCGCTGAAGGGCGTGAAGTATTACGAGTGGGGGGAGAACAAGACGGAACAGGCGGCGAAAGCCTATTGGGAAAAGCTCAAGGGGCGGGAGCTGTGAAGACCGTCTCCACCGGCGCCTTTTCATAATTCGGCGGGGAATAGGTCCAGCGCTCCAGCTTCCCGTCCGTAATCTGGTAATGAATGGGGTCCGGCGGAGCCGGAGGCAGCCTTTCAATGACCTGGAGTTTTACCTTCATCCGCTCCGGCCGGATGCTCTTGATGTACACGGACACCCCGTCCCCAGGGGCCAGGCGCTCCTTGGCGTCGGCTAAGCCGGAGAGGTTGGGCGTCAGCTCGATGAAGCTGCCGTACTCCTTCACCGTCCGGACCACGCCCCGCACCGTCTCCCCAGGGCGGAAGCGGCTGGCGTTGTCCATCCAGGTGCCCAGCAGCTCCCGGTGGGTGAGGGTAATCCGGCGGGCCTCCCGGTCCAGGGACCAAACCGCTGCCAGAATCTTCTGCCCCGGCTGGAAGCGCTCCCGGGGATGGGAGATGCGGGAGACGGAAATGTTTTCGATAGGCAGCATGGCCACAATGCCGCAGCCTATGTCCACAAAAGCCCCGAAGCCCTCCAGCCGGGTCACCCGTCCGGTGAGCACAGAGCCAGGCTCCAAATGCTCGAGGAAGTAGTCCACGGCCTGCTCCTGGGCGGCCCGCCGGGACAGCAGCGCCACAGGCGCGCCCTTTTCGTCGGCCTCCAGGGCTGTGACTGTAAAGCAAGTGGGCTTGCCAACCCGGGAGAGGACGGCGATATCCCGATCGGCCCCGCTGATCCAGGGCGCTACGGACTCCTCCCGGGGAATGTACCCCTGGACGCCGCCCAGGGAGAGATGGAGCGTGTGTCCCACGTCGCAGCGCTGGACGGGGGCTTCCAGAATGGCGCCGCTCTCCTGAGCCTCCCGCAGGAGGTCCAGGGTCAGCGTAGCGGGAGGGCGGAGTCCCTCCGGCGGATACAGTTTGTTTTCCGGCATAATTGATCGCATCCTATCTGCCGCAGCCGGCGGCATTGACTTTGATAGGTTAATATATGCGGTAAACCGAAATGATTGACAGGAGGACAGGATGGACCTTCGGCTTCACGACCGGGTGGAATTGAAAAAACCCCACCCCTGCGGCGCAACCCAGTGGGAAATCCTCCGGGTGGGCATGGACATCAAGCTCCGCTGCCTGGGCTGCGGGCATGAGCTGATGCTTCCCCGGAGCAAGGCGGAAAAGAGCATCCGCAAAGTTCTGACAAAGGAGGGGGACGCATGAACGGCAAGCTGAAACGGGCAGTGGCGCTGCTCCTGGCGGTGATGCTGGTGGTTGCCCTGCTGGCTTCCATGATTCTGCCGTACATCCGGTAGGCGGATTCTTGTGGTAAATCGCAGAATCCCACCGTTTGGCTTGAGCCGTTTTGCCTGCCGCCGCAAATGGAGGCAGCTGAAAAATACGGCCGGTATTCTTTCCGAATTTTATGCCCGGATGGAATCGCATCCTGCGGAAAGAGGAAATGAAAAAGAGGCTGTTTTCACAGCCTCTTTTTTCTATGCATATTGTCCCGGCGCTGACTGCGGGCAAATGGCAGAGGACCGGCGGTCCTCCCGCCCCTACTGCTCTAAGCCGATAACCTTGTCCAGCCGCCGGAAGGTGAAGGTCCCTATGGCGAACAGTTCCCCCGCCTCGCCGGTGACCCGGGCCTCCAGCACGCAGACGGTTTTCCCGCTTTGCAGCTCGTGGGCCTGCGCCGTCAGGCGCTCCCCCACCCGGGCGCTTTTCAAAAAGCTGAACGAGCAGTTGATCGTGACGGCCATGGTCCCATAGGCCACCATGGCCGAGCCGCAGGCCGTGTCCGCCAGGGAGAAATATACGCCGCCGTGGGGGACGTTTACAGGGTTCAAATCCTCCTCCGTCAGGGTTTTCACCGCTCTGGCGTACCCTGGGCGGAGTTCCTCCACGTAGATGCCCAAACGTTTGCCAAAAGGGTTTTTCTCATTGCGAAAGGCGCGAAGCCGCTCGTAATCCATCCCGGTGCCTCCTCATAATCGGGCATTGCGGCCCGCTGGGCTTATTGCCGCAAGGTGAACTGCCGTCCGTCGGAGCGGACGCTCCCTTCCTCCCGCAAACGTTTGAGTTCCCGCATCATGGCGCTGCGGTCTGTGGCGGTGTAGTCCGCCAGAGTGCTGAGCGAAAAGGGGAGGGTAAAGGTAGCCCCCCCCGCCTGCTGCGCCAGCTGGCGGAAATAGCACAGCAGCTTCTCCCGGATGGAACGGCGGGACAGCACGTCCACCCGGCAGGAGAGGGCCTGGGCCTTGTCCGCCACCAGCTTCAGCATATTCCGCACAAGGGTGCTGTGCCGGGTACAGGCATGGCTGCAACTGGTGAAGATATGGCTGTAGTCCAGGAAGACCACGTCGCAGGGGCGGCGGCAGACCACCTCCAGACTGTCTCCTGTGGTTCCGGCAAAGGCCAGCGTTTTGCCAAACACCCCGCCGGCCCCCAAATCCTCCAGCACGGTGGCGACGCCATCTTCGTCGATGCGGATCAGCGACGCCTGACCCCGCTCCACCACGCCCACCGCGTCCGATGTGAAGTCATAAATCAGGTCGTCGGCCCGGAAGGATCGCTGAACCGCTTGAAAACAGCTCAAAATCTCGCAGTAATCCTGGTACCCAATGCCGTGAAACAGCGCACTTTTTTCCAGCTCTTGCTCATTAAGCATGTACTCATCCCTTTCTGTTGCATATCCCACATAACATAGAGTATCATACCAGTTTTTACTGGAAAAGTAAAGGGTTTTTTATTAGTTTCAGTTCTCCTCTGACAACTTTCGGTATTTTTCATAACGCTCTTTTGCATCCTGAGCGGTCTTTTGGTAGAGCGCCTCCGCCCGCTGGGGGAAGTTGATGCGCAAAGAGGCGTAGCGGTTCTCGCCCTGGAGGTAATCCATCAGTTTCTCCGTGTCCGGCGCGGGGGAATCCAGCTGGAAGGGGTTCTTCCCCTCAGCGGCCCGCCGGGGGTCATAGCGGTACAGATGCCAATAGCCACACTCCACCGCCTTTTTCATCTCCGTCTGGGTGCAGCCCATGCCGGCCTTGATGCCGTGCTCCAGGCAGGGGCAGTAGGCGATGACCAGGGACGGGCCGGGATAGGACTCCGCCTCCCGGATGGCCTTCAGGGTCTGGGCCTGGTCGTAGCCCATGGCCACCTGGGCCACGTAAATATAGCCGTAGCTCATGGCGATGGCGCCCAGGTCCTTCTTCTTGACCTCCTTGCCTCCGGCGGCGAATTTCGCCACGGCGGCGGCAGGGGTGGCCTTGGAGGACTGCCCGCCGGTGTTGGAGTAGACCTCCGTATCCATCACCAGCATGTTCACGTCCCGGTTCTGGGCCAGCACGTGGTCGATGCCGCCAAAGCCGATGTCATAGGCCCAGCCGTCCCCGCCGAAGGCCCAGACAGACTTCTTCGTCAGATACTCCCGGTTCTGGAGGACGAAGGCCCCCTCCTCCGTGGCGGGCGCGGACTCCAGGGCAGCAATGAGGGCGTCGCTGACCTGGCGGGTAGCGGCGGCGTCGGACCAGCGCTCCAGGTAATCCGACACGGCCTCCGCTGCCACGCCCTTGTCCCGCAGCGCCTCCAGCCGGAGGAGAATCTCCCCATGGACGGCGTCGTGGGCCCGGAGGAAGCCGTAGGCGTACTCGGCGTTGTCCTCGAAGAGGCTCATGGCCCAGGCGGGGCCGAAGCCGCGCTTGTCGTAGGCATAGGGCGTCATGGGCATGGCTCCGCCGTAGGCCGAGGAGCAGCCGGAGGCGTTGCCGATGTACATGCGGCTGCCAAAGAGCTGGGTGACCAGCTTGATGTACGTGGTCTCCGCGCAGCCAGCGCAGGCGGCGGAGAACTGGAAGTAGGGCTTTGCGAACTGGATGCTTTTGACCGTCTTATCGCTGATGGCGTCGGGCTTGAGGTAGTCCTCGTCCATGGCGAAGCGGTCGAAGTTCTCCTGCTGGGTCCGCTCCTCCTCGAAGGGGGCCATTTCCAGCGCGCCCTGGGCGGGGCAGGCGGTGAGGCACACGCCGCAGCCCAGGCAGTCGTAAGGGGAGACCTGCATCCGGAAGGAGTAGCCCTTTCCGCCCATTCCCTTGGCGGGAACGGCGGCGAAGGACGCCGGCGCGGTGGACAGCTCCTCCGCCGTCAGCAGCACCGGGCGGATGGCCGCGTGGGGACAGGCCATGGCACAGCGGCTGCACTGGATGCACTTCTCCGGGTCCCACCGGGGCACCGACACCGCCACGCCGCGCTTGGAATAGGCGGTGGTGCCGTTTTCCCAGGTGCCGTCCAGGCAGTTGTGCTTCTTAAAGAGGGACACGGGCAGCTTGTCGCCCTGCTGGCGGTCCATGGGGACGACGATCTCCTGCACGAAGGGCGTGCCCTTCAGGACCTCCGGCTCGCCGTCCTGTGCGCCGGCCCAGGCGGCGGGGATCTCCACCTGGGTCATGCCGCTGAGTCCGGCGTCCGCGGCCCGGTCATTCAGATCCACGATCTCCTGCCCGCCCTTTTTGAAGTAGCTGTTGTAATTGCCCCGCTTCATCTCGCTGACAGCCAGGTCGGTGGGGATCACCTGGGTCAGCTGGAAGAAGGCGGCCTGCAAAATCGTGTTGATCCGGTTCCCCAGGCCCAGCTCCCGGGCCAGCTTGGACGCGTCCATGATATAGAACCGGGCGTGCTTTTGGCACAGGTCCCGCCGCATCTTGGCCGGGAGACGTCTGTCCAGCTCCTCCGGGGACCAGGGGCAGTTCAAAAGGTAGACGCCGCCGTCTTTCAAATCGGCGGTGGTGTCGTACTTTTGGACGTAGGTGGGTGCATGGCAGCCCACGAAATCCGCGGCGGAGACCAGGTAGGTGGAGTGAATGGGCTGGTCCCCGAAGCGAAGGTGGCTCTGGGTCAGGCCGCCGGATTTCATGGAGTCATAGGCAAAATACGCCTGGGCGTACTTCCCGGCGGTGAGGCCGATGGTGGTGATGGCGTTCTTGTTGGCCCCCACGGTGCCGTCGCCGCCTACGCCCCAGATCTTGCACGCCGTCTGGCCGGGATGGTCCAGCACCACCTCCGGACAGGGAAGGGAGGTGAAGGTCACGTCGTCTTCAATGCCGATGGTGAAGTTGTTTTTTGGCTCGTCCCGGCGGAGGTTGTCAAAGACGGCCACGATCTGGCCCGGCGTGGTGTCCTTGGAGCTGAGGCCGTAGCGGCCTCCCACGACGGTCACGTCCCGCCGCCCGGACTGGAGCAGGGCAGTCTGCACGTCCAGATACAGCGGCTCGCCGGCTCCGCCCGCCTCCTTGGTCCGGTCCAGCACGGCAACCTTCTTGCAGCTGGCGGGGATGGCGGCGGCGAAGTGGGCCACGGAGAAGGGGCGGTACAAGTGGACCTGGACCATACCCACCTTCCGGCCGTGGGCGTTCAGGTAGTCCACGGTTTCCCGAACGGTCTCGGCGGCGGAGCACATGACCACCACCACCTCCTCGGCGTCCGGCGCGCCGTGGTAGTTAAAGAGCTGGTAATTTCGCCCGGTGAGGCGGTTGATCTCGTCCATGTAGTGCTGCACCACGCCGGGGATGGCGTCGACCTTTTCGTTGGCGCCCTCCCGGCACTGGAAGAAGATGTCCGGGTTCACCGTGGTGCCCCGGGTGCAGGGGTGCTCCGGGTTCAGGGCGTTCTTCCGGAAGGCTTGGAGCTGCTTTTGGTCGATGAGGGCCTCCAGATCGTCATAATCCAAGGTCTCGATGCGCTGCATCTCATGAGAGGTGCGGAAGCCGTCGAAGCAGTGCATGAAGGCATAGCGCCCGCCGATGGCGGACAGGTGAGCCACCGCGCCCAGGTCCATCGCCTCCTGGGGGGAGGCGGACATCAGCATGCCGAAGCCGGTCATCCGGCAGCTCATGGCGTCGGAGTGGTCGCCGAAGATGGACAGGGCATGGGCGCTGACCGTGCGGCAGGAGACGTGGAACACGCCGGGCAGGAACTCGCCGCCGATTTTGTACATGGGCGGGATCATCAGCAGCAGCCCCTGGGAGGCGGTGTAGGTGGTGGTCAGGGCGCCGGCCTGGAGGGAGCCATGGCAGGTTCCCGCCGCGCCGGCCTCGGACTGCATCTCAATGACCTCTACTGGCTTGCCGAAGACGTTTTTCTTTCCCTTTGCGGCCCACTCGTCCACCTTCTCAGCCATGGTGGACGAAGGGGTGATGGGGTAAATGGCCGCTACCTCGGTGAAGGCATAAGAGGCGTAGGCCGCGGCGGTGTTGCCGTCCATGACGGCGAATGTTTTTTTGGACATACAGGCTTCCTTTCTCCTTGCGGAATTTGGAATGGTTCATTATGGCGCAGAACCCCCGGGCGCTTTCCGGCTGCTTGCGGCCCCGCTTCGGGGGGCCTTTGCCGGTCGTCAGCCGGGGAGGCTCTCGACGAAT
Organism: Oscillibacter sp.; assembly: GCA_022791135.1. Lineage (GTDB taxonomy): Bacteria > Bacillota > Clostridia > Oscillospirales > Oscillospiraceae > Oscillibacter. The sequence goes on along the minus strand of JAAVYM010000059.1, from coordinate 6,304 downwards.
TTCTTGATGCGGCGCAGCCCCTCCCGGATGTTTTCCTCGCTTGTGGCGTAGGAGATGCGGATGAAGCCCTCGCCCCCCTGGCCGAAGCCCACGCCGGGGACCACCACCGTGTGGGTCTCCTGGAGCAGCCGGATGGCAAACTCCCGGGAGCCGAGGCCCGTCTGGGAGATGTTGGGGAAGGCGTAAAACGCACCCTTGGGAGGCAGGCAGTGCACCCGTTCGATGCTGTTCAGCCCCTCCACGATGATCTCCCGGCGGCGGCGGTAGTGGTCCAGCATCTCCGTCACGCAGCTCTGATCCCCGGTGAGGGCGGCTACGCCCGCCCACTGAACGCCCTCGTTGACGGAGGAGAGAACGTTTTCCACCAGTTTGGTCATGGTGGCGGTGACCTCCTCCGGGGCGGCGCCCCAGCCCAGGCGGAAGCCGGTCATGGCATATTTCTTCGAAAAACCGTCAACCACGATGGTCCGCTCCTTCATGCTGGGGAAAGAGGCGATGCTGGTATAGGGTTCTCCGGTCCACAGCAGCTCGTGATAAATCTCGTCCGTGAGGATATAGAGGTCCTTTTCTTTGGCCAGCTCCGCAATTTGGCGCAGGTTCTCCGTGTCGGCCACGCCGCCGGTGGGGTTGGACGGGAAGTTCAACACAATGAGCTTCGTCCTGGGCGTGACGGCGGCCCGGAGGTCCGCCACGTCGTACATGAACCCGTTCTCCTCCGACACCCGGACGGGGACGGGCTTGGCCCCCACCTGCATCATCAGGCCCTGATAATTGGCCCAGCCGGGGTCCGGCAAAAGCACCTCGTCCCCGATGTCCAGCACGGCGGTGCAGGCCAGGCACAGCACGCTGATGGCCCCCGCGCCCACCAGGATCTCCTCCGGGCGGTAGTCCAGCCCCCGCTCCTGATAGGAGCGGGCAATGGCCTCCCGCAGGGCGGGAATGCCGGCGTTGGGAGTGTAATGGGTCTCCCCCCGGTGGAAGGACTCCGCTGCAGCTTCAATAATGTGAGTAGGGGTGGTGAAGTCCGGTTCGCCCAGGGCAAAGCTGACCAGGTTGTCCAGTCCGGTCTGCATGGCGAACATCTCCCGGATTACAGAGCGGGGGGTGGCTTTGCTCTTCTCGGATACAAACGACATAAATATTTCTCCTTCCTCTCCAAGGCGCATCCCGCGCCTGAAAAATCTCTTTAAAAGCATAGCACAGACCTTCCCAAAAATCTACACCGCAAAACTGGTTGGGCGATGAAATTTACAGTTTTTTTTCCAGATTTTTTGGCGCTTCCACGGTTGTTTCTCAGAAAAAGACACTGTTTAAAAATATGTCTCTGTTTGTTTACAATTTGTTTATATCCATCCATTGACAAGGATTGGCTCCAGTGGTAAACTCGCTTTAGCACTCCAGCAAAAGGAGTGCTAAAGTCTGAGAATTTGAATCCAGAAACGGACAGGTGGCGGGCATGGTGGAGCTTTCGGACCGAAAACGGCAAATATTGAAAGTCGTGGTAGAGGATTACATCCGCACCGCCGAGCCGGTGGGGTCCAAGGCCATCGCCGCCAAGATGGGCGGCAGCGTCAGCTCCGCCACCATTCGCAACGAGCTGTCCGATTTGACCGAGATGGGCTACCTCGAGCAGCCACACACCTCCGCCGGGCGGCGGCCATCCCCCAAGGGCTACCGCCTCTACGTCAACGAGCTGATGGAGGAGCAGCGCCTGTCTCTGGCGGAGACCGAACGCATCAACCAGTCCCTCCAGCTGAAAATGGAGGAGCTGGACCGCCTGCTCAGCCAGGCGGGCCGGGCGGTATCCGCCCTGGTGCGCTACCCCGCCTACGCCACCGCTGCCCGGAAGAGCAGCGTTGCCGCCCGGCGCTTTGAGCTGCTGCCGGTGGACGAGCGAAGCTGCATCCTGGTCATGATGACCAGCGACAGCCGGGTGAAGAGCCAGCTGCTGCGGATGCAGCTCAAGATGGAGCCGGAGCAGATGCCCGGGGTAGTCGGTTTGCTGAACAGCCATTTTACCGCCGCCTCCCCCGACGAAATGCACCAGCGGCTGATGAACCTGGCAGACCAGGTTGCGCCCCAGCAGTTCCTGCTGCTGTCCCAGGCCGTGAGCTACGCGGCGGACGTCCTGGAGGAGGCGGGACAGCGGGAAATCGTCACCGCCGGAGCCAGCCAGCTTTTAAAGCTCCCCGAGTTCCGGGACGCCGACAAGGCCCATCAGCTGATGAGCTTCCTGGCCGACAGCAAGGAGGAGCTTCCCATGCCGGAGCACCGGCCCATGGAGATCCTGATCGGCCCGGAAAACGTCAGCGAGGTGTTGAAAGACACCAGCGTCGTGGTGGCCAGCTATGATATCGGAGACAATATGCGGGGACTCATCGGCGTGGTGGGTCCCACGCGGATGGACTACGCGGCGGTGGCCGCACGGCTCTCCGGCTTTGCCGAGGGGCTGACGAGATTGTTTGGAAAACAGGAATTACCCCCGAAGGAGGATCAGACATGAGCGAAGAAATCAAGCAGCCCCAGGAGGAGGCTCCGGAGACCGAAACCCCGGAGGTCCAGCCCGAGGAGCCGGCGGAAAAGGCCCCCAAGGGCAAAAAGAAAAAGGAAAAGGGCAGCGTCACCTTCACCCGGGAACAGGTGGAGCAGATGGAGCAGGCGGTGAAGCAGCTGGAGACCATGAAGGACCAGTTCGCCCGCCTGGCCGCCGAGTACGACAACTATCGCAAGCGCACCGCCAAGGAAAAGGAAACCCTCTATCAAGACGCCAAGGCCAACACCATCCGGGAGTTCCTGGCGGTGTACGACAATCTGGAGCGGGCGGCCGGCGCCCCCGGCGGCGAGGACGACGCCCACAAAAAGGGCCTGGAGATGATCTTTGCCCAGTACAAGGAGCTGCTGAAAAAGCTGGGTGTGGAGGAAATCGCGGCCCAGGGCCAGCCCTTCGACCCGGAGCGGCACGAGGCCGTTATGCACATCGACGACGAGAATCTCGGCGAAAACGAGGTGGCCCAGGTCTTCCAGGCGGGCTTCCTCCTGGGGGAGAAGGTCATCCGGCACGCTGTGGTCCAGGTGGCAAACTAGGAGTCCCGCTGAAAACCGGCTCCGAGGCGCGGAACCCCAGCATAGAATGGAAGTAAAATAGTTTCCAATATTTTCATAGATTTAGGAGGCAATCATTATGTCTAAAGTTATCGGTATCGATTTAGGAACCACAAACTCCTGCGTGGCGGTCATGGAGGGCGGCGAGGCCGTCGTCATCGCCAACGCCGAGGGCAACCGCACCACCCCCTCCGTCGTCGCCTTCTCCAAGACCGGCGAGCGCATGGTGGGCCAGGTGGCAAAGCGACAGGCCATCACAAACCCCGACCGGACCATCTCCTCCATCAAGCGGGAAATGGGCAGCGACCACCGGGTGGGTATCGACGGGAAGAATTACACCCCCCAGGAGATCAGCGCCATGATCCTCCAGAAGCTGAAGGCGGACGCCGAAAGCTATCTGGGCGGCACTGTCACCGAGGCTGTCATCACCGTTCCCGCCTACTTTACCGACTCCCAGCGCCAGGCCACTAAAGACGCGGGCAAGATTGCCGGTCTGGACGTCAAGCGCATCATCAACGAACCCACCGCCGCGGCCCTGGCCTACGGCGTCGACAAGGAGCAGACCCAGAAGATCATGGTATACGACCTGGGCGGCGGCACTTTCGACGTGTCCATTCTGGACATTGACGACGGCGTCATCGAGGTCCTGGCTACCGCCGGCAACAACCGCCTGGGCGGTGACGATTTTGACGAGTGCGTCATGAAGTGGCTGGTGGGCGAGTTCAAGCGCACCGACGGCGTGGACCTCTCCAGCGACAAGGTTGCCATGCAGCGGCTGAAGGAGGCCGCTGAAAAGGCCAAGATCGAGCTGTCCGGCGTCACCACCAGCAACATCAACCTCCCCTATATCACCGCTGACGCCAACGGTCCCAAGCATCTGGACGTCACCCTCAGCCGGGCGAAGTTCAACGAGCTGACCAGCCACCTGGTGGATGCCACCATGGGTCCCGTGCGCCAGGCCATGAGCGACGCGGGCCTGAAGCCCTCCGACCTCAGCAAGGTTTTGCTGGTGGGCGGCTCCAGCCGCATTCCCGCCGTGCAGGACGCCGTGAAGAGCTTCACCGGCTCCGACCCCTTCAAGGGCATCAACCCTGACGAGTGCGTCGCCATGGGCGCGGCGCTCCAGGCCGGCGTTCTCACCGGCGATGTGAAGGGCCTTCTCCTGCTGGACGTGACTCCGCTGTCCCTGGGCATTGAGACCTACGGCGGCGTGTGTACCAAGCTGATTGACCGCAACACCACCATCCCCGTGAAGAAGAGCCAGGTCTTCTCCACCGCCGCCGACAACCAGACCAGCGTGGAAGTCAACGTTCTTCAGGGCGAACGGGAGATGGCCGCCGCAAACAAGTCCCTGGGCCGCTTCCACCTGGACGGCATCGCGCCCGCCCGCCGCGGCGTGCCCCAGATCGAAGTGACCTTCAACATCGACGCCAACGGCATTGTCGAGGTCTCCGCCAAGGACCTGGGCACCGGTCAGGAACAGCACATCACCATTACGTCCTCCTCCAACATGAGCAAGGAGGACATTGAAAAGGCCGTCAAGGAAGCGGAACAGTACGCCGCTCAGGACAAAAAGCTCAAGGAAGATGTGGAAACCCGCAACCAGGCGGATCAGATGGTCTATCAGTGCGAAAAGACCCTGGCGGACATGGGCGACAAGATTCCCGCCGACGACAAGGGCAAGCTTCAGGGCGCGCTCGACAAGCTCAAGGAAACCCTCAAGGGCAGCGACACCGCCGCAATCAAAGCGGATACCGAGGCGTTGACCCAGGCGTTTTACGCCGTAAGCGAAAAGCTCTACCAGCAGGCGAATCCCCAGGGCGCACAGCCCGGCCCGGACGCCGGTCCTTCGCAGGACGGCCAATATTATGACGCCGACTACAAGGTAGTGGACGACGACGAACAGAAGTAAACACGCGCCGCATACATGGGGACGGGGGTTTTACATCCCCGCCCCTTTGATGGCGCATAGGGACTTTTGTGGAATTGACAAGAAACCATGATCCATTTGGATGGAGGAAATTATGGCAGAGCAGAAACGCGATTATTATGAAGTCCTGGGCGTCGGAAAGGGCGCGACGGACGAGGAGATCAAAAAGGCATACCGTAAGCTGGCAAAGGCAAACCATCCGGACCTCAACCCCGGCGACGCCGCCGCCGAGGCCCGGTTCAAGGAAATCAACGAGGCATACGAGGTGCTGTCCGACGCCGGAAAAAAAGCCCGCTACGACCAGTTCGGCCACGCGGGCATTGACCCGAACTTCGGCGCAGGCGGCGGCTTTGACGGCGGCTTCGACTTCGGAGACCTGGGCGACCTTTTCGGCAGCTTTTTCGGCGGGTTCGGCGGCGGACGCCGGGCCAATCCCAACGCCCCCCAGCGGGGCGAGAGCATCCGCATGTCTCTTACGATCAGCTTTGAGGAGGCGGCCTTCGGCTGCGAAAAATCCGTCACTGTGGAACGGGCGGAAGCCTGTCCCACCTGCCAGGGCACCGGCTGCGCCCCCGGCACCGCGCCGGAGGTCTGTTCCGAGTGCCACGGCACCGGCACCGTTCAGGTGCGGCGTCAGACGCCGATGGGTATTTTTGCCACGACTTCCGCCTGTCCCCGCTGCGGCGGACGGGGAAAGATTATTCAACAGCCCTGCAAGGACTGCCGGGGCGCGGGCACCGTCCGGGGCCGCAAGACCATCCAGGCCAGCATCCCCGCAGGTATTGACAATGGTCAGACCATTTCCATCCGGGGCCAGGGCAGCGCGGGGAAAAACGGCGGCCCGGCGGGCGACCTGCTGATTACCATTGCGGTACGGCCTCACGAGCTGTTCCGCCGGGAGGGCACCTCCGTGCTGCTGAAAGTGCCCGTGACCTTTACCCAGGCCGTGCTGGGGGCGGAACTGGAAATCCCGACGATTGACGGAAACGTGAAATATGACCTTCCGGAGGGCACCCAGAGCGGCGCAACCTTCCGCCTCAAGGGCAAGGGAATTCCGTCCATCAACGGCCGGGGCCGGGGCGACCAGTATGTAACCGTTTACATCGAAACGCCCAAGGGCCTGAACCGGGAGCAGAAGGACGCGCTGAAAAAGTTCGCGGAGGCCATGGGCGAGAGCGGAAACTTCGAGGAGCGAAAGAAATTTTTCAAGAAAAAGAAGTGACGAACGATGTACCTGGCAGATTATCATATACACTCCCGCATCTCCCCCGA